>NZ_JAXRUT010000008.1:0-197002 GCF_035156405.1 Algoriphagus aurantiacus
GATCTGCTTGTATATGTTTGAATTTCAGATACTTAAATATACTCAAGTACACTGGTTCTATCTATATTCACCTCCCAATAATTCTACATTTTATTAATCGAACTCAGGTTAATAGTAACACGTCAAGCTGAAGGTGTGAGAATACTCTAAGAAAAGTCAATAAATCTTATGATCGATATTTTCATTGATTTCCTTAAAAACATCTATGATGGTAATACCTATCATTACACGAAGGCTTCAACAGCAATTGACTATATTCTTCACAATGAAAATCTACGATTTCAACAAGCTCGTAAATCAAATGATCCGATAGAAAGCTGAAAGAAGAACCGTTTCTTATAATACTGGAAGAGAAAAGATTAGAAGTAATAAACAATCTGAAGATGAAAATGAATTACACGATTTTGTCAATAATTTAGAAGATCGATTTCATCAAATTTGTTTTTCTCAAAATAGAAAGGACGAGGATTTTGCTAGAAAAAATGACTTTTCAAACTTTAGAGGTCACGAAGAGTTATTTGGGTTTACTAAACTTAGAATGTGGGATCAATATGCAGATAGATTTTCTGGGGTTTGTATAGCATTTTCAAAAGAAAAAATTCTATCCAAGAATTCTAAAAAATTTGATCTAATAAAAGGTGACGTACAATATTTAACATTCCAAAAACTGTGGATTGAAAAGCCAGGTGATATTCAGGCGGATCATTTGTCTAATTGTGGAGTAGAGCCATACAAACAACAACTTGAAGAATCAGTTAAAAAATCTTTTTTTTATAAACATCTTGACTATTCTGGAGAAACTGAATATAGAATTGGAACATTATTTCATAAGGAAAAATGTTGCGTTGAGAATATTCGAGGAGAAATAATTTTTGATAGATCGATGATGCTCGATATTTCAGGTTGTATCACGGCGATATTTGTATCAAGTTTTGCAAATGAAAAACAGAAAGATGATCTACTTGATTATGCAAATAAATTCAACGTGAATTTAATTGAAATGGACTGGCAGTATAGTTCGTTTAGAGCGAGGGACTACAGAAAGAATAAGAATTTTTTTAAGGAATTGAAATTATCTAAGTAAGCCAAACGCCTAATCGGTTAGATTCAGTTAGCCATTTGTCCGCAATTCAACTGTTTGAGCTTGGACTGTTTACCCTCCCAAACTTTCAGAGTGATCCATTTAAGAGGAAGTGTCTGTTCCAAAAACAATCCAAATTCGCTACTGATTCAAAAACAAAAACCCTAACTATCAATATTACAGATAGTTAGGGCTTTGTCCTGTAGAGAGGAAGGGATTCGAACCCTCGATACCCTCACGAGTATACACGCTTTCCAAGCGTGCGCCTTCAGCCACTCGGCCACCTCTCTAGATTGATTTCCAATACGTATTCCGAATCGGAGTGCAAAGAAAAATATTATTAGTGCCGTTTCCAAATTATCCTGAAAAATAGCCGTTGAAATTGTTATCAAGCGCTCATCTCTCCTGCCAAAGGTGCTTTCAGCTTTGCAACAACATCTGCGTGCTTATTTTCCTGCCCTAGTAGAAACATCAATTTCGTCACAGCTGCTTCAGTAGTCATATCGGTTCCACTGATCACCCCAACATTCAGTAACTCTTTACTAGTCTCGTATCGTCCCTGAATCACTCGGCCTCCATTACATTGAGACACATTTAGGATGATGATTCCTTTTTTAATGGCCTTTTGAAGCGAATCCATAAACCATGCTTCGCTAGGACTATTTCCTGAGCCATATGTTTCCAATACAATTGCTTTAAGCCCCTTTATATTAAGTGTGGCATCAATCACATTTTGAGTGATCCCGGGAAATAATTTCAGGATAAGTACATTATTGTCAAGTGAATTTCTATTCACCAATTTCTTGTGGGTTTCTAGGGGACGAATTGCCTGCGTGTTATAATCAATCACAATTCCTGACTCAGCGAGAGGCGGGTAATTCTCTGATTCAAACGCGTCAAAATGCACGCTTTGCACCTTCTTAGAGCGATTGCCCCTTAGCAGTAAGTGATTAAAGAAAATACAAACCTCAGGCACTATCGGCTCTCCATTGATTTTTGCTGTAGCAATTTCCAAAGAGGTCATCAGATTTTCACGTGCATCTGATCGCATAGCCGATATTGGCAACTGTGCTCCTGTGAAAATCACCGGTTTATTCAAGCCTTGAAGCATGTAGCTTAGCATAGATGCAGAATACGCCATGGTATCTGTACCGTGAAGCACGACAAATCCGTCATAACTATCGTAATTCTCATAGATAATATAAGCCATATCTTTCCAGTGACTCATAGTGACATTAGAAGAATCAATCGGTTCAGGGAAAGAAATGACGGTAATGGCAATATCCATAGTGTAGAGAATAGGGATCTTCTCAAGGATCTGTCCGAAATTAAATGGTACCAGTGCGCCACTATCATCGTAGGCCATACCAAGTGTGCCTCCTGTGTAAATTATAAGGACAGAGGAAGTTTTGCTGGTACGCAGTGCTGTGTTTAATCGTACTATTTTATAATTCATGATCCAATTTCACGGAATAAGTTAAGGGCGTTTTGTTTAGTCTTAAGAGCTACTTCCTCCTTCGAAATCTGGAGGTAATCCCCGATTTTCTCAGCAATAATGGGTAAATACGAAGGAGAGTTCCTTTTTCCTCTAAATGGTACCGGAGCAAGGTATGGGGCATCCGTCTCCAAAACCAAATGATCAAGGCCAATTTCAGGAATTACCTGATCCAATCCTCCATTTTTGAACGTCGCTACACCTCCAATACCTAACAAAAAGCCTAAGTCTATAATTTGCTTTGCTTGTTCCAAATTGCCATTGAAACAGTGGAATATCCCTTTCAATTGGCCGTCATGCTCCTCCTTAACTATAGCAATTGTCTCATCTATTGAGTCTCTACAATGTAGCACAATTGGCAAATCTCTTTCTTTAGCCCAATTGATCTGAATTCTCAGTGCTTCTTTTTGCTGCTCAAAAAATGTTTTGTCCCAATATAGATCTAGCCCAATTTCTCCCACAGCAGCAAACTGACGTTTACTCAGCCAATCTTCCATAGTAGCTAATTGCTCATGAAAATCTTCCTTCACATCACATGGGTGCAACCCCATCATAGGAATGCATAATCCCGGATATTTCTCCTCACAGCCAAGCATCGCTGTGATGGTCTCCACATCCACATTCGGCATGTAAACCCGCTCTATGCCAGCATCTCGGATATCTTGGATTACCTGATCCCGATCCGAATCAAATTTGGAAGAGTAAATATGTGCGTGTGTCTCTATATAATTCATGGGTATATTCTGGATTTCCATTTTACTTTGGAAGGCCAAAAATAGTAAAGAATAGTAAGGACGGTAGTATTGAAATTATAAAAATCAAAAACCAGTATGGGTAGCCAGCTGATTTTCACATCCACTTTACTGGCAATCCCTGCAAGAAATATGGCCTGTAACAGTGCTTTCATTAAGCCCAGAATTATGCCTGCAACTGGATTCAGAAATAATAGACCTATAAGCCCTACAAAATAACCGACCTGAAAGGCTAATATCAGCTTCCAGTAAACCGGCAAAGTCATCGCGCCATTCATCCATCGCTTTCTCTGATCCATTAAGTTGAGAAAGCCAGTTTCAGGAATTGTCCTTGCCAGCATTCCTGCACTTACTTGATGAGCTATTTTGAATCCCAGACGCTGAATAGAACGTGATATTTCCAGATCTTCGGTAAGGCAAAAAGGCAAATTTTTAAAGCCCCCGGATTGCTTATACGCTTCCTTGCTAATCACCATATTATTCCCTAGGCCTGTCGTCTGAATATTCAAGTCCGTAGCTAGTTTGACAAATCCCAAGGTTAACCACCAATCAATCTCCTGAAACTTCTCCATCAAGCTCTTAGCTTTCACCTGCGTAATCCCAATGACCATACCTACATTCTTATCAAAAGAGGAAATTCCTTCTACTATCCAATTAGGATTTACTTCGCAGTCCGCATCCGTAAAAAAGTAATACTCACCATTGGCTTTCTCTCCTAAAATTGCCAAAGCATTTGCCTTCCCATTTTCATTATACAATGCCGTTTGCGAAGGTTTGATTGTTAAACATGTGCGATTTAAACTTTCAGAACACCAGACTTCCAAGATCTCAGCAGTCCCGTCGGTACTTTGATCATCTGCAAAAAAAAACTGGATACGAGCTGCCGGGTAATCCAAACACTCAAAGGATCTAAGAAGATTAGGAAGGTCTATTTCTTCATTTCTGGCAGCAACCAGAATGGATACAAAAGGTAAGTCTGAGGGTAACTTTCCGCTGTGATCTTTCCAGAAAAAAAATAGTCGACACAACAGAATGACAAACTGAACCAGAATAAGCCCTACTATTCCGATACAAAACCAGAGAATCATAGCACGTCTGTTTGCCACCCCATCTCCTGAATGTAATCAAGGTATTGAGGCAGTATTTTTGGCAAAAGTTCTTTTGTCTTTAACTGATCATGAAAGACGGTAATAAAGCCAGCTTTGGTATGCTGTATTGATTTTCTCAAAACAACTTTTGAATTCAAGCTTTGATCATAATCACCCGAAAGCATTGTCCACATCACAATCTGATGGAATTTAGATACCTCCACAGCCTGACTTGATTTGATCAATCCATAAGGTGGCCTAAAAAGTTTTGTTTTTATACCCAAGACATCTTCAACCGCCCTATCACACAGTTCAATATTATCAAGGTAAATCGACTTTTCCGTTTTCCAGCCATTTAGGTGGTTGAAGGTGTGATTACCTAGCTTATGACCAGAACTGAGAACTTCCTGAGCTAGGGCTGGATTCCTTCGCACATTATCTCCCACCACAAAAAAAGTTGCTTTCTGATTTCTTTTGGCCAGTTCCTGCAAAACATAATCTGTAACTCCAGGTACCGGGCCATCATCAAAAGTCAAGAAAATCGTGTTTTCAGCAGTTTTTTTGCTCCAAATCCTTTCTGGATAGAGTCGCTGAAAAAGCATTGGAACTGTATGCCATACCATACTATTGGAATCTTAAACTTAGCAAAGTCAAATCATCCCTCAGTGGCACATCTTTCGAAAACTCCCTGATTTTTTTCAAAAATTTCCGATGAAAATCATCTGGATCTAACTTTAAGTTCTTGTCAATAAATTTTTCTAAGCGTTCTTCTCCGTACTCTTCTTCAGATGGATTCATTGCTTCCGTCAATCCATCTGTATATAGATGTAGCGAGAAGTTTTTGAGATGTTCACGCTTTCCTATTTCCAGAAATGGCAGCTCCTCAAAAGCTCCCAAAATCGTTGTTCCTGCATGTAGATTCTCACATTTGCCTGTTTCTTCGCGACATAGCAATGGCGGATTATGTCCAGCATTCACATAGGTAAGTTCGCGGGTTTTGAAATTGAAATACCCAAGAAAAAATGTAATGAAGCGCTCACCATGTGTATTTTCATACAAGGTGTAATTCAACTGCTTTACCACCATTTCCAGGTCTGCATCGCTGCGCAAAAGTGTACGCAATGCTGCTTGAAAATTAGACATGAGCAATGCCGCAGAAATCCCTTTGCCAGATACATCTGCTATACAAAAGTAAACCTCATCTTTGGATTTGCGGATCAGATCATAATAATCGCCTCCCACCATACTATGTGGTAAATAAGTCACCTTCGCCTTCAGCTCTTTATCTACGGGAAGCTCAGCTGGGAAAAGCATTTGCTGCACCTGAGAGGCTATCGCAACTTCTCTATTCAAGATTTCCTGCTCAAGCTGCTTTCTGGCAAATCGCTTATTTTCCAAAGCCACTACCAGAATATTGGTCAAGGCCTGCGTAAAATTCAGATCCAAATCCAAGTTCAAATCCTTTCTCTTGAGAAAGAGAATTGCAAGCATCTTGTCCTTATGATAGACTGGCAGATATGTTTCGAGTTCTTCAAATGAATACTGTTCTTCCAATTCTAATCTCAATTCACCAGTGGCCTTCACATCCAATACCTGATCAGCCGAAATCAAAATAGGTACATTCCCCTTTACTCCATGAGAAATTTTATTTTCAAAAGCCCCTTCCTTTGCCACGTACAATATCAGCGCTTTGATATTGAGATGAATTAGGCAAGTGAACTTGAAAATATTGAGCAAAACTGTCTCGGACTGATTTTCATTGATAGCCTGAGTGATCTCCAGTAGAGATTTGAGTTGTAGCTCCTTGCGTTGATATTTGTGTGTTTCTTTGACCAATTCTAACGTGTATTGTGTGCCATCAAGCCCTTTTTTGTTGCCAAAAAATATAAATCCTTGCCTTCTTTTATAATATCAACTGCTCCAAATCTCTCAGTATCGGGATTATCCAGACATTTGACATATCCTTGAGAAAAAAGGCTCTGCAAAGTCGTCAACAGCAATTCCTCCTCCCAACTCAATGTTTCCAATAGATATCCGTATGGTTGGACGAAATAGAGTTCGTCCATTAAATCAAATTCTTCGTCGTTCATGTTCTGATTTTCAGATTCTAAATTAACACTTCTCTAGTTCTCCCTGCCTTTCCATGTGAATTTTCCGCTCAAAGCTCCTATCCCAACTCGCAAAACATAGAAGGGATGTACAAATGACGTTTGAAGTATCGAGAGATTACTCGGTTTGCTACCAAGAGTTTTTAAAACTTTGCCCAAACTAAGCTGTTCTGCATATATTTTTATTGCCCAAACCAATGCAAAAGCCAGTACTCCTTTGCCTCCAAGAAAAATCAAATAAGCACTTCCAATCCAAACTAATTGAGTGAAAAATGCTGCAGCGGAAGACAAAGCATGAGAGATGGAGGAATGTGCATTCCACTTACTCGCCCAGCGAACACGCTGATTGATCAATGCATTCCATGTAGGCTCTGGCTTTGTTTTGACCAAAGAATCCAAAGTTGCTAAATAATAACAAGCTCCTTTTCCATATAGTTTATGGATTTTCTTCATTAGAAACTCATCATCACCTGAAGGAAATTCTCGATTCCCATCATACCCATTCACTTGCTCAAAAGCCTCTTTCCTGTAAGCCAGATTAGCTCCACTACACATCAAGGGGGCTTTGTTTGCAAAAGAGTAATTTGTCAGCAACAGAATACTTGCCCAGTCAATCGCTTGAAATACATCTAAAAACTCACCCTTCCCCTCCACCTGTACTGCTCCAGCTACTAACTGAACTTTAGGATTTTGGAATGACAAAACCATTCTTTCAATCCAAAAATCCTGAAAATCACAATCCGCATCTGAGCAAAGGATAATTTCTCCATTCGCCAGTTTCACCCCCAATTCCAATGCGCTCTTCTTCCCCTCTTTTTGACTTCGAAGAACTTGGACATTTTGATTCTCTGAAAAACACTTTTCCAACAGCCGAAAAGAGTCATCCTCAGAATGATCATCTATCAGCAGAATCTCAAGACTTGGATAGCTGAGTTTCTTCAAATTTAAACTCAAACTTGGGATGTTTTTAGCTTCGTTCCGAAAAGGAATGATGAGTGTCACTAACGGAGTAAATGAAAGATCTATAGCCTTATATCCATTTATTTCCCAAAATCTACTCATCCACCAAAGCAATGCGAGGTAACTCAGAGACCAGATGAGGTAAAAACTTAGCATGTTTTGGGCTAACTTGCGCGGGTGAGCAAAGAACAAGAAAAAGCACCAAAGGAAAAAATCATCTTAGGCATAGATCCCGGCACAAACGTAATGGGTTATGGGGTGATTTTGACAGAAGGCAAAAAGTACAAACTCTTACAATACGGCGTCATTCATCTCAAAAAGTATGAATCGCATGAATTGAAACTCAAGAAAATTTTTGAACGGATTACAGGGATTTTAGAGGAATTTATGCCTGACAGTGTGGCTCTAGAGGCGCCTTTCTTTGGGGTAAATGTGCAATCTATGCTGAAACTTGGCCGGGCACAAGGTGTAGCTATGGCAGCTGCTTTGGCAAGAGATATCCCTATCACAGAATATTCCCCTAAAAAAGTAAAGCAGTCAGTAACAGGAAATGGAAACGCTTCTAAAGAACAAGTTGCAGCTATGCTTCTGACACTTTTCTCGATAACCGAACTTCCCAAAATGCTGGATGCGACTGATGCTTTGGCGGTAGCATTATGCCATCATTTTCATGAAGGCAGAATCCAGACTAAAGGCAGAAATGCAGGGTGGAAATCTTTCATAGAAGAGAACCCAGATCGGCTGAAAAAATAAAAACCCGGCAAAACAACCGGGTTTTAAATAGACTCTTAATGCATAAAATCAATTAGAAATCATATCCCAATGAGATTTTCAATACATTATTTTTGACATTTTGATTGTAGTAGTTCACACTCTGGAATCCTATATCATAACTTACCTGAGCATTCAATCCCAGTGGTAAATTAGCTCCTACTCCCACTACTCCAGCTAGATCATAACCTTTGATGGGCTCTGTGGTTGTTTCAGTGCCACCGTCTACGTATTCAAGCTTTCTAGACACCAATACAGAACCTTGTGGACCTGCGAAAACATTTAGAAAAGGAAGTAAATTAGCTCTAAGCAAAACTGGTACTTCTACATAATTCAATCTATCACTTTTCACAGCAGGCGTTCCTGTGTCCCCAACCCGCTCGTGACCTTTTTGTGAAAATTGAATTCCTGGCTCTATCGATAGAAATCCTAAGTCTTTTTTGTAGTATGCTCCAGCATGAAAGCCTGCTATAGCTTCAGAACCAAAGTCAGTGAAGTTAGCACTGCTAAAGCCTGCCCGAACGCCAAATTGCGCTTGAGCAGTACCGAAGAAACCGAGCGCGAAAACGAATACCAAAAGTTTTTTCATAAAATATTAATTAGTTAATAGAGTTTATCGGTTAATTCAATGATTTAAGTATTTAAACCTGAGATATTTCCAGTATTAAGACGTGAGTTAGTCTGCTTCTTTTTAAATTTAACTGCACAAATTAAGGTAAAGGCCATTATTTGCAGTTAGCCACCTAACTTTTTTATAACGAACAAATGGAAAATTTCTTAAGCCTGTTCAGCAAATTCCCTACCACAAGTGACGATGCAAAGCAAGCTTTTGCAAATCACTTGGAAGAATTTGAGGTAGAAAAAGGCTTTTTACTTGAAAAAGAAGGACAGGTAAGTAAGTATCTATACTTTGTGGCTGTAGGTTCCGCAAGAAGTTATTACATCCGTGATAATAGAGATATCACGGTCTCTTTCACCTTAGATGAGGAATTTGTCACCGCCATGCATTCCTTTATCACCCGAAAACCCTCCTACGAAAACATCGAAACAATGGAGAAAAGTAAAATTTTTAAAATCTCCTATGAAAACCTGCAAGCATGCTTTATCGAATTTCCTGAACTGGAGCGTGCCTATCGTATGATTTTGGAGCAGTATTATATTGTGCTGGAAGAGCAACAGATTTTCACAAAATTCAAAACAGCTCGGGAACGATACCTCGAACTGCTGCAATACCGACCCAAAGTGATTCATAGAGCCTCTGTGGGTCAAATCGCTTCTTTTCTGGATATGACCATTGAGACTCTCAGTAGGATAAGGGCTAAGATCTAACGCTACTCCTTAATTAAGACCCACTTCCCTTAAACTGATCTTCCTTGTAAGCAAAAAGCACGTTGAAAGTTGTCAATGAACCGTATGCTCTGGTGATGTATTGCTGAAGATGAACGCGGTCTTCATCGTCCAATTTGGGATGATTGTTGATGTTTTGTTCCAAGACTCGAAGCTTCTCCCGAACCATCACAATCTTATGAAAAAAGGCAGCCATCGGAATCTCCTTGCTTTGTAGTGAAGAATCATTGGGTTCAAACACTACATTCCCTCCTATCCACTTTCCCCCTAAAGGAATAATTGGAGCTCTCTCCGAAGTCTGGATAAGCGCTTCTCGAATCGCCCTTTCCACATCCTTCATCGTGAGCATAGGGAAATCCGGCACCTTGGCTTCCTCCACAGTGAAGCCATCATAATCACGGGCAAGTGTCTTTATCTCCTCTGTGTCGTAAAAGAAGATTTTGTAATAGGTGTCGTCTACAGAAAGGATCATTCCTGTTCCAAATTTGGGATGGGATAGTTTACTTCCCGGAGCTAGTTCACTTGCTGATGCCATTGTAATAAAGGTTTAGGCATCCAAAATAAGGAATTTCGGTAAATTCATACCCAGTAAAAAATGCACCTGATGCAGTATTTATAATATCTTACCAATCGCTAAATTTCATACACTTTTGGTAATGTTATTTCAGGATGAGATAGTCCGATATAACTTCGGTTGCCCCAATATCTGCCGGTTTAAAACGTAGAAAGGCTGCAAAACCTTACAACCTTTCCACATTCTAGCTTAAAACCACTAATGAGATCAAGCTTTTGTCAACTCCCTCTTTTCCTTGACCTGAGAAACTGACTTTTTCACCTTATTCCTCCTTCCCCACCAGATCAAGAAACCTGTGACTGGCAATGAAGCGATAATTGCACTTAGGCAAAAGGCCAAAATCTTCCCCGGCAAACCCGCAATCGCACCCACATGAATATCGTAATTCATCCGCATGATTTTCTGTGCTACAGTAGCTTCCTCGAGTCGGTTATAAAAATGCTCCACAGGAAGTTCCTCGAGCGTATTCTGGTCAAAGTATCGGTAGTCAGATTTCCAATAAGTGGAAGCATCGGGATTCGCATTCGCCGCAATCGCAGCTCCTTCGAATTCTGGTGGATGAACTTCTATCCAATCAGCATTGGGATATTCTGCGTTCATTTTCATCCATACCGCATCCAGCGCCGGAATTTCCCCTTGATAGGTTTGTGTGGAATCTGAGATTGGATTGTAATATTCTACAAATTTTTCACCTCCTGAAGCAACGAAATACACTCCGTCTCTAAACCACAAAAAGCCCCATACCAAGCCAGTCACTGCGAAAACCAAGGCAAAAGTCATCACATAAAATCCCAGCACCTGGTGAAGGTCATAGTTCTTCCTTCTCCATCTCGCAGACCATTTGATCTTCAGACTCTGATTTAGATTCTTCTTTTTCTTTGGCCACCAAAGGATCAGACCAGAGATCACCATAAAAAGGAAAACCAAGGTAAATGATGCCACCACAGGCTGACCAATTTCAGGAGGAAGCCACAGATAGAAATGTCCGTCTAGAACAATCCTGAAAAAATCCGCATATTCATCCTTCATCTGGAGTAATTCCCCGCTATAGGGATTGATATAGGCAGTTTGATAGTGATCATTGCCTTCCCCATAACTGAAAAATATTGCTTGTGCAGATTTCTCTCTGGTTGGATAAAGCACTGCATGCAAATGTCCTTCAGGGTAGGCTGCTTGAGCGATTTCACTGATTTCACTAGGTGGTAAAACAGCTTCATCTTGCGGTTCAACAGCTAAGAAAGGATAAGCCAACTCTTTGATTTCTGCCTGAAAAGCGTAGATGCAGCCAGTGATAGCTACTATAAACACCACAAGCCCAGACGATAGTCCAAGCCATAGGTGAATTTTTCCAATCGTTTTTCTTAAACTCATCAGAATCGATAATTGAGACTTAAAGAAGCGTTTCTTAAATTCTGAGGTGTCACGGTGGACCACCCAGAGTAATATTTCTGATCCGTCAAGTTGTTCACCTTTAAAGCCAAGAAATATTTTGAACCTGAGTAAGTAAGTGAAGCATTAAACACCTGATAAGCGGGAAGCGCAAAAGTGCCAATATTTGCTCTATTCATGGTTAAGTATTCACTGGCTGTATTGCCACCAAACCCTAGCCCTAAGCCTTTCAAACCACCAGCTGAGAAGGAATAACTTGTCCAGAAATTAAACAAGTTTTCCGGTCCTGCTTCCTCCGGGCGAAGACCCAAATAGCCACTTTCAGGATAATCTTCAGTCACTTCAGCATCGTTTTTACTAAAACCTGCCACTACATTCAAACCTACCACCGGGGTGGCAATTACGCTGAATTCAAAACCTTTGCTGACTACTTCACCACCTTGGATGGAGTTGTTGATATCAGCCGGATCGGTCATCACTCTATTGGAAACGGTGATGTTGTAGTAGCTGGCGGTAGCTGAGATTTTATCTTTATAAAGATTCGTTTTCACACCGAATTCCAGTTGATTGGCTTTCTCAGGATCAAAAGTTTTCAACCTGGTATTGCTGCCATCGGCATCGCTTACATTCACTGGAGCGATATTCACAAAGCCATTCATATAGTTACCAAAGATGGAAACCTTGTCTTTTACCGGCTGATACACGATGCCGAATTTTGGAGAAACAGCAGTTTGGGTGTTTTCTTCAGAATCTGTGCCCCAAGCTTCATTTTTGAAATTGTCAATTCTGACACTTGCCATTGCGGAAAGCTGTGGAAGCAATTCTATTACATCTGAAACATACGCACTCATGATGCGGGTATTTCCCGTAGAATTCCCTTCAAAAGTACCTTTCAATAGTTCATCCACACCCGCCTGAGTCAACACACCTGTGTCGGCTCCATCAGAAAGTGTTACCACACCATTGCCAACCCATCCAGTGCTGCTGTTCAAAATATCAGCATCAAAATAATCCAATCCTATGATCATCTTATTTCGCATCGAACCTAAATTGAAATCGCCGATGAAATTCTGCTGAATATCTGTAGTCAAGGTCTGCCCATTGCGGTCAGAAATGTATCTGTAGAATGAGTCTCCGTCGCTTCCGTCAAATAGGTAGTGATAATAGCCGTCAGTTTTGGTAGAGCTTCTCGAAACTACCGTTTGAGAAGTCCAAGAATTTGAAAGTTTGTAGAAGGCCTGAGCCTGAAGCGCATAAGATGCATTATTGATACTCAACTCACTTCCGGTAAATGATCGCTCGTAATTCTGCTCAAAAAGATCAATAGAATCGAAAGTAATCGGATTGTTTCTATTCAAGAAAATCATCGGTGCGTTTACAGAGTTTGAATTCAAAAACTCCGTATTGATCAAGAAAGTAAGGCGTTCACTTGCTTCAAACTTAAAAGATGGAGCAATGAAAAAAGAATATCTTCCGCCAGCATCCTGAAAAGTATTATTTGACTGATAAGCAGTATTTACCCGAAAAGAAGCCGTTTCATTCAATGGCACATTGACATCACCTGTGATTCTATTCAGACCATAGCTTCCAGTGATGAAGCCAACTTCACCTTTGAAAGTATCGGTTGGGCGCTTGGTAGTGATATTGATCAGACCACCATAAGAAATAACGGAACTTCCGAAAAGCGTACCGGATGGACCTTTGATCACGTCTACTGTTTCGACGTTTGCTGGATCTAGACCACCGTTGTTTAGGCTTGGCATGCCATTCACCATAGTAGGCTGCACCGCAAAACCTCGCATAGCGTAATATTCGGCTCCGTCGCCTCCACGTCCTGTTGATTCCCAAAGTCGTGTGACACCAGTCGCATTTTTAAGGGCGTCATTCATATTGGTCACGACCTGCTCTTTTAGCAGTTTTTGGGAAATAGAATTGTAAACCTGCGGATTTTGTAGGTCAGTCAGTGGCAGCTTAGCTATTGTGAAATTGCTGTCAGAATAAAATCTGTTTGAAGCCTGATCTGTCACTATTACTTCCGACAAATCCGTGGAACTTTCTGCCAACATGAAGTTTACAGAAAGTGTCTCGCCAGCACTAAGCTGTATGTTTCGTTCCTGCTTTTCGATACCCACAAAAGAAGCATAAACAGTATAGCTACCTGGAGCGATATTTTTGATTTCAAAGAAGCCATTTCTATCAGTTGCATTTCCTTTAGCGAGTCCTTTGATACCGACATTCACAAACTCCATCGGCTGCTCATCCGAGGTAGTTACAAATCCTTTGATGCTGGCAGACTGAGCAAAAGCAGCGAAAACACAAAGGTAAAATAGGGTGGTTAGGAGTATAATTCTACGATTCATCTTGGTTTGGTTTTCAAATATTCCACAAACCTATTACTTAGATTGATTCTAAACAAGCCTTATTTAGAATTAATCTAATAATAAAGTAAAAAATAATTTCAGCTCAATTCTGTGTTCTACTAAGCTGCAAGTAAGGCCCAATTTCTACTGCAATCAGCAGATTTACTGATGCTATGCGGGATAATAAAGAGAGAAATGAATAAATTTAAACGCTAATGAAATTCATGAAAAACCTGCCTCGCTATATCCTCCTATCCATTTCTGTTTTTTTGGGATTTACCTTCTGGGGTTCAGGAATGGCCAAATTATTCTTTGAACATAGATTCTTTGGATGGATAGGTCCGGTTTGGCTGATTGAAGAACTGGAACCTTATGGCCTTGGTCTATATGGTAAATTCATTGCCCTTAGTCAAATAACCATTGGATACCTGCTGTTGACCACACGCTACAAGCTAATTGGTAGCATTATGATGCTTCCGCTGATCGGGAATATTCTGATGGTAACCATTTCTTTGAAATGGCAAGGAACACCTTATGTTTTAGCGATTCTACTGCTCTTCGATTTGATTATACTATGGCAGTATCGGGACTTCTTCAGGCCGCTGATCGACGAGGGGAAAAGCTATTATAGGATGAAAAACCGAAACATCAGGACTACGAATGGACACCTTGTGTGGCTAGCAGGTCTTGGATTACAGTTCTTGTCCATTCAAGTTTCGTATTGGAATTGGATGACAGCCTGTGTGGTAGTGGTGATTGGCGTGGTACTTTCTGGGTTGAGTTTTAAAGTAGATCGCAAGTTGTGGATTGATAATGATTTAAAAATTCCATAACATCACTTTTGAAAAAATCTAATCATTTTACTCCTTCTTTACATTTTCACAAAACTTCCATTGGATGAACACTGCACTTAAGATAACTTTTGCCACGCTATTTTTACTTTCTCTTACCGCCAATCTCTTTGCCCAGAAATTCCTTCCAACGGAATTCCCAGACAGGGTCGTACTTACTTGGTCGGATGACCCGATGACCACGCAGTCTGTTACGTGGAGAACTTCCGCTGATGTGAATGATTCAAAGGCACAATTTATCCTAGCGCCTAATACACCAATTTATCTCGACAGTGTAGAGACTATTGAAGCTAAAACTGAATTTCTGGAAGTGGACAGTGTACAGGCAAACTATCATTCGGTGACTTTCCAGAATCTTCAGTCAGGCACCACATATGCCTATAGAGTAGGAAATGAAGGAACTTGGTCAGAGTGGTTTCAATTCACCACTGCTCCGGAAAAGGATACTCCATTTTCTTTCATCTATTTTGGAGATGCTCAGAACAACCTCAAATCTCAGTGGTCTAGAATTATCAGACAGGCATATTCTAATTTGCCAAAAGCTGCATTCATGCTACATGCAGGTGATTTGATCAATAGTACCCAATCCGATTCTGAATGGGGCGAATGGAATTATGCTGGTTCATTCATTAATGCAATGATCCCGAGTATCGCCACTCCTGGCAACCATGAATATGATAGCGAAGAAGATGGTACTTTAGTTCTGGATTATCACTGGAAGAAGCAATTTATATTTCCTGAAAATGGCCCTGAGGAATTCTCAGAGACAGTCTATTACATAGATTACTCAGATGTAAGAATAATTTCGCTGAACTCGCAAGAGATAGTTGTGAATGAAAACTCCATGGCCACCCAAAAAACATGGCTGGAAAAAGTACTTTCAGAAAACCCCAAAAAGTGGACTATCATTACTTTTCATCACCCGATTTATTCTTCTGGAACAGGCCGCGATAACAAAGAATTCCGCGAAACCTTCAAGCCTATTTTTGATAAATACAAAATTGATCTTGTGCTTCAGGGGCATGACCATTCATACGGCAGAGGAAGAAATCTTCCTTCTGGAGTAGCCAATCAAGATCCAGCAGCGCAGGGACCTGTATATGTTGTATCGGTGAGCGGTCCAAAAATGTACAACCTCACCTTTGATAAGTGGATGGACCGAGCGGGTTCCAATACGCAACTATACCAATTGATAAGTATCGAAGGAAATCGGCTTAGTTATGGAGCCTACACTGCAACGGGCGACTTGTACGACGCTTTTGACCTCATCAAAGAGGTTGACAAACCTAAGCAGTTCATCGACAGGGCGGATAAGGCAATCCAAGAGGCCATCGAACTTACACCTGGCTCTGAAAAGAAAATGACACCTGAGGAAATGGCGGAATATATGCGCACATATAAAAAGGGGAATTGATCTTCATAGCACCACAGCTCACCTTTTACAACCTTATTTTTGCGTGTAAAAAAGTAAATGGACAAAACATCAAGCTGGCTTATTTATTGACAGTTTTTTAGTTTAGAGAGAAATACATTTACAAACGTTACTTAAACGCTTAAATCCATTAAACGCTTCTTTGCTAAATTTGTAAAGATTCTGGGAATTACTGTCGCCGTAATTTTGGTGATTGTAGGAGCTCTGATTCTATTCATCCGCAGCCCTTGGGGTCAGGGGATAATTGTGGACAAAGCAACAAGCTATGTTTCTGGCAAAACAGGGACTGAAGTATCAATAAAGCGCCTTTTTATTACTTTTTCGGGCAATATTTATCTGGAAGATTTATATCTGGAAGACATTAAAGGGGACACCTTAGTTTACTCCAAAAACCTAGAAGCAGGAGTGGCTTTTGCACCGCTTCTCACCACAGGAGATATCAGCGTGACCAAGTTAGCTTGGGAGGGAGTGGTGGCTCGCGTGAGTCGGAGTACTGATACTGAGAAGTTCAACTTTGATTTTTTGATTGAGGCTTTCGCTTCCCAACCTGCGGATTCTACCCTAACTGAAGCCTCTGATACCACTGCATCAGATCCTCTTCAACTAAAACTTCCCCCTATTTCCCTTCGGGATTTTGACATCACTTACCTCGATGAAGTGATGGGAATTGATGCCTCTATAACCCTCGGAGAATTGGATGTGACAATACCAGATTTGGATTTGGAAAAGTATGAGTTTGACATCGAGAAAGTGGCAATCCAAAATGCAGATATCAAGTATAGCCAAACAAAGCCTTTTCCACTTTCTGAAGAATCTATAGAAGAAACGCCAATGCCAATCTTGAATGTGGAGGAGCTCACACTTTCCAATGTCACGGTCGGTTATACCAGTGCGCCGGACAGTCAGGAAGCGCGGGTTAGTATAGGGAATTTACTATTAGAACTCCCAGAAGCAAATCTGCAATCACAGACAGTAATCCTCACCACTTTCTCTTTAGAAAAGTCCTCAATTCTATTCCACGACTTCTCTGTTACTAATCCAAGTGATTCAGTAAACATAAACACTTCCGCTCCATTTGAATGGCCAGATTGGGTTGTAGAAGGAAAGAATATATATATTGACTCCACCGATATCGAATACAAATCCGCTGATGTTCCTATCAAAAAAGGAGTCTTCAATCCTGAAACAATTACCATCTCAAACTTAACTTTTGACGCAGAAGACATCTTCCTAAAAGATGAGCAAGTCGGAGCAAATCTACTGGAGTTTCATTTCCAAGAAGGCAGTGGTTTTGAGCTGAAAGAATTCCAATTCGGCTTAGAAGCAGGAAACAATTCAGCCAGTATAGAGAATCTTTTACTTGCTACTAACCGAAGCAATTTGGATGCAGAAATTGCTGTACAATACCCTTCCATCCAAGAACTCATCGACGATTACGAAAGTCTCAAGTTTGATTTGACGGTGAACGAATCCAAATTGGACATTCGCGACAGCTATTTCTTTGACCCGACATTAGCTCAGGACACGCTCATCCGCGAGCTGGCATCAGATCCGATTATATTAGAATTGGAAGCTAAAGGCGATCTGAAAGCAATGAATATTGCCAGTCTGAATCTTCAATGGGGAAATAGTGTATTCACCGCTAATGGAGCGGTTCAAAACCCTATGGAGGTGGAACAGCTTACTTTTGATTTCCCGGATATAAATCTCCAGACAAATAGAGAAATGCTTTTGAAATTTGTCAAAGAAGAAGATTACGGAGTACAGTTTCCAGAACAAATCAACCTGAAAGCAAGTGCAAGCGGGATGATCGATAACCTTTTGGTAAATCTGGATCTGGACACAGATATGGGTAATATCCTTCTTGAAGGAGCCTATCAAAATAACGGACAGCTTGCTTTTGACGCAAATCTAAATGTAAACCAGCTGCAACTAGGTAATCTCCTTAAGCAACCGGAACTGGACACACTGACATTTACAATCGATGCCAAAGGCTCAGGATCCAGCCTCAATAATCTTAATGCGGAATTGTCCTCCACGTTTGAACGACTTAGACTTTACGGCTCAGACTATTCAGGCTTGAAGTTGGGAGGTAAATTAGTTGATGGAGCAGGAGATCTTGATGCGGCTTTAGATTCGGAATTTTTGGATTTTGCGTTGATTACAAAAATGGATCTGGATTCTATCAACTCACGTGTAGACCTCAATCTGGATCTGAAAGGGGCTGATTTTTACGAACTTGGTCTGACAGCAAAAAGTACCAGAACAAGTCTAACACTCGAAGCAAATTTCGAAGGTAATCTGGAAGAGTTTGACCTTAACGCGCTGATGCAAGATGGGGTTTTATTGTACGATGGGAGAACCTATCCAATCGGTGAGCTAACACTTGATGCAAATGTTCGGGAGGATTCCACTAGCGTGGACATTGCCAGTAAATTAGTAAACGGCTACGTCCGAACTAATACTAATCCTGCTGAATTGACCACAGCTATTTCTGAGCATTTCCTCCAATACATAGACAAGGCTGATTCAGTTCAACAGATGGGGGAGCGAAACATCGTGATGAATATGGACTTGAAGATATCTGATGATCCTTTGTTAAGTGAAGTACTTATACAGGGTTTGGAACAATTTGATTCGGCAAGAATTCAGGCTGATTATTATCAGGAAAGAGACTCATTGACAGCCGATATTGACTTCCCATACATCAATTACGCAGGAACAGAAGTGGATAGTTTGGGACTTAGAGTCCGCTCAAACAAAGATGTACTGAGAATGTATGTAGGTTTTCAAGACTTAACTTCAGGACCGTTAAACATCGGCACAACTTTCATGACAGGGCAACTGGCTGACTCCAGATTGTATTTTGATTTTCACTCATTCGAAGATGAAAAGAGCACCTATCATGTCTCTTCAGATATTGGCCTGATCGGAGATACAGTTAGCTATCATGTGTCATCAATTGACCTAATGCTTAAGGGAGAGGAATGGGCTGTCCCAGAGAAAAACATGGTGAAATATTCAGGCGAAAGTCTGGAATTCAAGGATTTCAAATTCACCAAAGGCAATCAGGAAATCTCCTTTGTGAATAATGTAGAAGGATTTACAGATGAAAATATTGCACTCCTATTTAGAGACTTCAGATTATCGACGATTACCAGCTTATTAAACCCACAGGAGATCATAGCTGGAGGAAAGATGGATGGCCGATTGGTGGTAGAAAATCCTTTTGGAGCAACAGGACTTATGGGCGAGCTAAAAGTGGACAGTCTCAAAATTGTGAATGTACCACTTGGTAATCTGAGTCTTGAGGCGACTGCAAAAAGCATTGGAAATTACATTCTAACACTGGGATTAAAAGATGGTGGATTTGATCTGGACCTGAATGGTGATTTTGTTGCAAATGAAACGGGGGCAGACTTTGACGTAAAACTCGATTTGAATAGGATTGAAATGGAAAAAGTAGCCGCTCTTTCTCAAGATCAAATCCTGAATGCAGCAGGATATCTCTCTGGAACAATTACAGCAAACGGCACAACAACTGATCCTAAATACGAAGGAGAAATCCAGTTCAATGAAACCTCCTTTGTCCCTGCTCAGCTCAGCACAAAATATATACTTTCTGATGAAACCCTGAAAGTGGACAATGCAGGAGTTTATTTCGACCAATTTACGATCAGAGATACTGAGAGTAACACCTTCACCATTGACGGTACCATCGGTACAGAAAGCTATCTCAACCCAACCTTCGATCTAAATCTTACTGCTCTAAACTTTATGGCAGTAAACTCCACAGATAAAGAGAATGATTTGGTTTATGGCAAAGGGACTATTGATGCAGATGTCTCTGTCAAGGGTGATCTGGTACTCCCTATCATCAATGCAAAATTGGGCGTAAAAGATAATACTGATTTGACCATCATCATTCCTGAATCAGAACTTGATTTAGTAGAGAGGCAAGGTGTTGTTTTATTTGTAAACAAGGAAAACCCTGATGATATCCTAACACGACAGTCTGAAGAAACAACCAGTGCATTTGCAGGATTTGACATTCAGGCTTTATTGAACGTAGATTCTGAGGCACTTTTCACTATTGTGATTGACCCATCCACGGGTGATAATCTTCAGGTATCAGGTGATGCAGATCTTCAGATGGATATCAATCCAAATGGCAGGATTACACTAAGCGGTAACTATGAAATCTCCGACGGACATTATGAAATGTCCCTTTACAATCTGGTCAGCCGGAAATTCAACATTAATCAAGGAAGCAAAATCACTTGGAATGGTGATCCTATGGATGCCGATTTGGATATTCAGGCTATTTATAAAGTAGAAACCGGAGCTTCAGAACTAATGTCTGCACAGCTTACAGGAAGCAATAATCAAACACAGACACAGTACAAACAACAACTTCCATTCTTAGTCTATCTCAATGTCAAAGGAGAACTGCTCAAGCCTGAAATCTCATTTATGCTGGATATGCCAGAGAATCAAAGAGGAGCTTTTGGTGGTAATGTATATTCACGCGTGCTTCAAATCAATGAGCAAGAGGATGAATTGAACAAGCAAGTATTCTCACTTCTTGTCCTTAATAGATTTTTCCCTTCTTCAGGAAGTGATGGTTCCAATGGTGGTGCAGAAGCAATAGCTAGGAATTCAGTGAGCCAAGTGCTTTCGGATCAAATGAATGCTTTGTCCAGCAAACTGTTTGGAGATAGTGGATTCCAAGTGGGATTTGACGTCGACAGCTATCAGGACTATCAATCGGGTAGCGCTCAAAGCAGAACAGATTTAAATATTAATGCCCAGCAAACGCTATTTGATGATCGCTTGGTCGTGCAGGTTGGTAGCCAAGTTGATTTAGAAGGCAACTCTCAAAGTTCAGAGCAGGCTAATTCGATTTTGGCAAATATCAGCTTTGAATACATGCTGACAGAAGACGGACGATGGAGAATCAGGGCTTTTCGTAAGAACCAATTTGAAAGTATCATCGACGGACAACTAGTAGTCACTGGTGGTGGTTTGATCTTCGATCGGGAGTTCAATGAATTTTCAGAATTATGGCAGAGTCCCATTGCTCCAGAAGATCAAAATAAGACGAACCCAATCGATGAATTAGAAAAAAAGAACAATAAGAAAAAGAGCGCTAAAGATTCAGAAGAAAATGAGAAATAAAGGATTCATATCGGCTACCTATTTATTTCTACTTGCAGTCGTGCTTAGCTGCAACGTGAAAAAATATATTCCAGAAAATGAATTCTTGTACAGAGGAGCAGAGCTAGAAATCCAATCTGAGGTCGATATCAAAGAACTGGATGCTATAAAAGAAGAGTTAGAAGGACTGCTACGACCTGAGCCAAACTCCAAATTCTTAGGAATGTATGTAGGGCTTTGGGCTCACTACAAAGGTGCCCAGGAAAAACCTGGCTTTATCAATCGCTTTTTAAACAAAAAAATTGGTGAAGAGCCTGTGTATTTCAGTCAGGTAGCTCCTAGTCGTACTGAAGAATTAATCCTAAACAGACTGGAAAATCGAGGATTCTTTTACAGTACAGCCAACTCTGAAGTTACCCGAAAGGATAAATTTGCCGAAGTCGATTATACCGCCAAGATTTCCAAACCATATAAACTCACTGAGGTAGTAGTGGAACGCGACAGTTTAGAAATAGACAAAGAAATTATAGCTCTCATTGAAGAAACATCTCTTGATTCAGGAAGTCGCTTTGATCTAAACAGGTTGAATTTTGAAAGGACTAGAATTGATTCAGCCCTCAAAGAAAAAGGTTATTATAATTTCAATAGTGACTATCTCATTTTCGAAGCAGATACAAACATTTCCGATAGTGCAAGACTCTTCAAACTTTACCTAAGATTGAAAAGAAATGTGCCAAAAAATGGTATTATCCCCTATTCCATAGACTCTATCAATGTTTTCCCAAACTATTCTATCGATGAAAATGCTGAGAAAATCGATACTGTCATTTTAGATGGTAAAAACTTCATCCAAGGTGATAATGTATTCAAACCTGAACTCTTGAACGATTATATACTGATCCAAAAGAATCAACGATACAACCCTAGGCTCTCCCGCCTCTCCAGTAACAGACTTAGTTCCATAGGGAATTACAAATTTGTTAATTTACGATATGAGGAATTGGAATCTTCTGATTCACTTGGGCATCTTAAAGCTAATTTCTATTTATCCCCAATGACCAAACGCTCTGTGAGAGCAGAATTACTTGCAGTGTCCAAATCCAACAACTTTGCCGGGCCAGCTTTGAATTTGATATATAGAAACAGAAACTTATTCCATGGAGGAGAAACTCTTAATCTCACGGGAAGAATAGGCTACGAATTTCAAGTTGCTGGAGGGGAAGGTAGAAAAGGACTTCAATCCTTAGAGCTTGGCTTAAGTGCTGATTTAATTTTCCCGAGAGTAATCTTCTTTGTCCCAATAAAGGAAAAGTTTAGTTTATCTGTTCCGAAAACTAAAATGGGATTAAGTGCAGAATACCTAAGTCGTGGTGGTCTTTACCGTCTCAACTCAGTTTCTGCAAATTATGGCTACTTCTGGAATGCTAACAGATATGCATATCACGAGATCAATCCTATCAGTCTGAGCGTGGTGAATCTTTCCCAAACTTCACCGGAGTTTGACCAGATTTTGGAAGACAACCCTTTCCTGAAGCGTAGTTTCGAACAGAATTTCATAGCTGGAATTAACTACACGTTCAACTACAATAAACTGAATGACAGATTCCGTACACATGGATATTTCCTTGGCTTTGGCCTTGATTTCGCAGGAAACACTCTTCACCTTATAGACAAAGTATTTGGAAAAGATGATGGCAAATTTTTAGGCTTAGAATATGCACAATATGGCAAATTTGACCTCGATCTAAGATACCATTTTAACATAGACAGAAAACAAACTGTTGCCACCAGACTATTTGCAGGTTTTGGATTTCCTTTTAACAATTCTCAGTCTTTGCCATATATCAAGCAATACTTTTCTGGTGGACCCAATAGCGTGAGAGCATTCCGTATCCGCTCTATCGGACCAGGTACTTATCGCCCTGAAAACTTTGACATCAACTCCTACTTCGATCAATCTGGTGATATTCGAATCGAGGGAAACATTGAATATAGGTTCCCAATCGTATCCTTATTAAAAGGTGCTTTGTTTATGGATGCCGGAAACATCTGGCTAATGAATGATAATGAAGCGCTCCCTGGTGGGAAATTTACTTCTTCTTGGTGGAATCAACTAGCGGTCGGAACTGGTGTTGGTTTAAGAGTAGATATTCAGTTTTTTGTCATACGCTTTGATTTGGCTACACCGTTACGTATTCCTTATTTAGAGGAAGGTGAACGATGGGGAAATAGCTTTGATATAGGTAGCAAAACCTGGAGAAAGGAAAACCTGATCTTCAACTTTGCAATTGGGTATCCTTTCTAAACATCTTTGACCACTGAGTTCTTGAAACTTAAACTTCAAAAATCCTAATTCTCGACTACCTTAGGATTAAATCTTCTTTCCATATAACCAATTCATATGAGATTTCCTTCGATTGCCCAGTTACAAAACGATGGAATAAGCTCCGCAATACGGTTTCCTTTGAGTCTGCTGTTCGGTTTTTTAGCAGCAGGATTAGGATGTTGGATGCTAGAAATAGATCCTGTAGAAGACCTGAGACTCCTAAATCTCCTTCTAACTTTCGCTCTCGGAATTCCACTTTATTTCTGCATTGACATTCTTGCAGAAAAGAAGAATTTCACTCCATTTCATAGACAGATTTCTTGGATAATCGGCTTAGTAATTTTAGGCTTAATCTATTTCAGTTTTCCTTCCGAAAATACTTTTGCTAATACAAGAGTCCCATACATCCGATACACCATTTACAATCTGGCAATTCATTTGATGGTCGCCTTTCTGCCATATTTTGGAAGTGATAATCAGGAAGGTTTTTGGAATTACAATAAGAATCTATTCATCAGGCTAGTCCTGGGAGTATATTATTCCTTGGTAATTTTCATTGGACTTAGTCTCGCTTTGTTGGCGATAAATGCACTTTTCGAAGCCAATATTCAAGGGGAGACCTATCCGCAAATCTTTACCATAACATTTGGGGTGTTCAATACATGGTTTTTTTTGGCGGGTATTCCGAAGACTTTTGATAATAAGCTAACTCAGGACGATTACCCGAAAGGGCTAAAAATATTCACCCAATTCATCCTAATACCACTCCTTCTGATTTATCTCTGCATCCTATATTTCTATGGGGCAAAAATCTTAATTACAGGAGACTGGCCGAAGGGGATTGTGACTTACATGATAATAGCCATTTCAGTACTGGGAATCTTTACCAACCTGCTACTTTACCCCTATCAGCAATGGAAAGAAAGCGGCTGGATCAAGAAGTTTCATAGAGCATATTATATATGCCTCATCCCTTTAGTCGTCCTACTTTTCTTAGCTATCGGTATCAGAATCCAGGATTATGGTCTAACCGTGAACCGATATATTATCACCTTGATGGGGATTTGGCTGGCCTTTATTTCAGTTTATTATACACTGGGCAAAAAAAACATCAAGACCATTCCTATTTCTCTTGCGCTGTTTATGATCTTATCATCCTTTGGTCCATGGGGAATGTTTAGTCTGGGCGAATCGATGCAACGAAGTCGCTTGAGTAAGATTTTGACAGAAAACAATATCCTGGTTAATTACAAAATCCGAAATCCAGTCAAATGGGAAATCGGTAAAAACGGGAATCTCAAGCCTATTGGACAACTACATACCAATTCACTTCCAAGAGAAGAGTTGAATGAGGTAAATTCTATTCTTCAGTATCTAGCCGATTATCATGGTATGGAAACTATCTATCCTTGGTTTGACCAGGATTTGAAAAGTCTGATGAGACAATCAAAAGATGAGCAGGTTAATTCAAACTACCTTATCCCAAGTAAACTCTTAGTAGAATCCATGGGGCTGACTTATGTGCCTTACTATGAAATGCTGAATGAGTCAAATTCATTGAAAGAAATGACATTAGTAACAAACGATTACTACCAACTTGAAATATCTGAATTCGACTACCTCCGCCGTTTTAATATCGGCACATGGGTATCAGCAGAAGAAGAATCCTTTTCTTATAGGAAGTATCACCTAGAAGTAGAGGAAAACAAAACAAAACTAATCCTAAAATGGGCTGACGGGCAAACGGATTTTGATATTTCAAAAGAACTAAAAGATCTATTTAACCTATATGGTGGCGGTTATCATAATGTACCTTCAGAGGAATTTTTCTTTTTAATAAACCAGGATGGCCTAGAAATAAAAATACAAATCAATTCCTTGACCATGACAAATTCAGAAGGTACGCTAGTGCTCCAAAACCTAGAAGGGTTATTGTTAGTCAATGAAATTCAAGAGGAATAACCTTCTGATTTTCCATACTAAAGTCATTGTCAGTATATTGTTGTTATAGAAAATCAGTAAGGTTTTCAACATTATTTTTCTACCAAAAATAAATTCCACTAAGGATTATGGCATTTATAGATTATTACAGCGTACTAGGCGTCGACAAGAATGCTACTGAAGCAGATATCAAAAAAGCATATCGAAAGCAAGCTAGAAAGTACCACCCCGATGTAAATCCTGACGACAAGAATGCTGCCCTAAAATTCACAGAAGTAAGTGAGGCGAATGAAGTTCTCAGCGATCCTGAAAAACGCAAAAAATACGATAAGTACGGCAAAGATTGGAAGCATGCAGATCAATTCCAGCAAGCAGGAGCGGGAAGACAACAACGAAGTCAAGGCAATCCTTCTTCGGGATATAGTGGAGAAGGCTTTGGAGGAGCAGATTATTCAGACTTTTTTGAATCCATGTTTGGCGGTTCAAGCGGAGGATTCCGACAAGGAGGTCGCAACTCCAAATTTAAGGGTCAGGATTTCAATGCTCAGCTAGAGCTAGACATCCGCGATGCTTACAAAACTCACAAACAGGTGCTCACTGTCAACGGCGAAAATATCCGCCTTACCATCGCAGCGGGTATTGAAGATGGACAGACAATCAAAATCAAAGGCAAGGGTGCACCTGGAATTAATGGCGGACCAAACGGTGATTTGTACATCAAGTTTGTGATCAAAAATACTACTAAATTTCAGAGGGAAGGCGACAACCTCTATTCTTCAATCGAACTGGATCTCTATACGGCAATGCTCGGTGGAGAGGTAGTGGCAGACACTTTTGACGGAAAAGTCAAACTCAAAGTCGCTCCAGAAACTCAAAACGGAACCAAGGTAAGGCTCAAAGGAAAAGGATTTCCAGTCTATAAAAAAGAAGGAGAGTTCGGGGACTTGATCATCACCTATTCAATCAAAAACCCTACAAAACTGACTACAGAAGAGAAAAAGTTATTTGAAGAACTACAAAAACTACGATGATATGGCACAGCAAGAATTGATATTAATTGAGACGCTTTGTACACATTATGAAATAGAAGTGTCTTTTGTGGATTCTCTTTCCAATTTGGGCTTGATCGAAATTATGACTGTAGAACAGACGAGGTTTATTCCGCAAGATAAAATTTCTGATTTGGAGAAAATGATCAGAATACATCAGGATCTTGAAGTCAACCCAGAAGGTATAGATGTAATTTTCAATTTACTCCGAAAAGTAGATGATTTGAAAAGCGAACTGGCCGCTACCAAAAACAGACTCAACCGCTACGAATCAGACAATAAATAAGCATACAAGCCAAAACCAACCATGAACACTGACTTCCACATCTGGAAAAATAACCGCTCCATTTATTATAAATTCCTCCAACACAATTCTCTAGATAAGCTCAATAAAATACCTGAAGGATTCAATAATAACTTGATCTGGAATATAGGCCATGTGATCGTAGCTCAGCAGCGACTAGTATATGGTTTATCAGGCCTCCCTATGAATATCAGCGATGAGCTTTATCAGAAATACAAGCCCGGAACCAGGCCGGAATCGGACGAGCCAGAGGAAACAGTGGAGTTATTCAAAGAATTGTTGATCTCCCCTATCGATCAGACTATAACTGATTTCCAATTTGGAAGATTCCATAACTATAACGAATACACCACTTCAAAAGGATTTCATCTAGCTAGCGCCGCTGATGCGATCTCATTCAATAATTACCATGAAGCGTTACACTTGGGCACAATGGTAAGTCTCTTAAAATTCCTCAACTAACTTTTAACATTTCTATCATGAATCGGCTATCACTCTTCGCAACTGCACTTTGTGTGTCTTTTAGTATGGGATTCTTCTTAAATTCTATCCTAGAATCGAAACCAGCTATGGTATCGAAAAACATAAACCCCACAGATATGAAACTAGGAGCTTTTTCTATCAGCCTCAGCGTCAAAGATCTTGATTCATCTAAAGAATTCTATGAAAATCTCGGTTTCTCCATTTTCGGTGGAAGCATGGAAAATAATTACCTAATCATGAAGAATGAGAATACGCTCATTGGCTTGTTTCAAGGAATGTTTGAAGGAAATATGCTGACTTTCAACCCTGGATGGGATGAGAATGCGAAAGAAATTGAAGGTTACCAGGACGTGAGAAAAATCCAGCAACATCTCAAATCCACAGGAATAGAAATCATCAACCCTGCGGATGAAAGCAGTTCTGGACCAGCTAGCTTTTTGATCAAAGATCCAGATGGAAATATGATTCTATTTGACCAACATTTATAATAAATAGTTCAAGTCCAATTGGATTACCAGTCAATTATATCCCGCATAAAATCAACCCATGAATAAGTCAAGTATCGCAGAAATACGCGAAAGATTCGATAACGATGTAGAACGATTTTCTAACCTTGACACCGGTCAAGTAGCTACCATTGACGCGAAAATATCATTGGAACTTATCACAGAAGCAGCGAAACGTATTGTTCCTCAAGCTGAATCAATCTTAGATGTGGGCTGTGGTGCAGGGAATTATTCGCTGATGATGCTTTCTAAATTGCCTTCGCTCAACTGCACATTAGTGGATCTAAGTGGTAAAATGCTCGAAAAAGCGATGGAACGTGTTTCTGCAGAGACCACCGGGAAAGTTTCTATTTTCCAAGGTGACATTAGAGATGTTTATCTTCCGGATTCGAGTTTCGACATTATTTTAGCGGGAGCAGTTTTGCATCATTTGCGTGAAGATGAAGATTGGGAAAGGACTTTTGCAAAGCTCTTTAGGCTACTCAAGCCTGGAGGTTGCCTGATGATTTCCGATCTTATCACCCAAGATACAGACTTGCTCAATGACTACACATGGGAACGTTACGGTGATTATCTCGAAGGTGTAGGCGGAAAAGAATACCGCGAAAAAGTCCTTGCCTATGTAGCAAAGGAGGATTCCCCCAGATCCATGAATTTTCAATTGGATCTGATGAAAAAAGTAGGCTTTAGCAAAGTGGAGATCTTACACAAAAACATGTGCTTTGGAGCTTTTGGTGGAATCAAAGAGAAAGCAGGTCACGGGGGTTAAGTAATGAGGTAAGCATGGTAAAATGGTGCAGAATTTTAGAAATCCCGCAGTTCGCTTTCTCCTTTTTGATACCGATAATCAAGTTTAGGATATTTTAATTCTCATTATTTCTATCTTAGAAAACCCACTGACTTTAAACCCAAACCAATGAGTGAGCTGAATCTTTCTGGCCAAAACAGGCTAGTTTCCCTAGATGTTTTCCGAGGACTGACCATGTTTTTGCTAGTAGCAGAAGCTGCTTCGGTGTACCATACGCTACTTGAGGCTAATCCTGATGGAACATATCTCCATAATTTTTTCATTCAATTCACACATCATCCTTGGAATGGACTCAGGTTTTGGGACTTGATTCAGCCATTTTTCATGTTTATAGTAGGGGTTGCCATGCCTTTTTCATTGAATAAAAGAATGTCCATAGCTGGTGATCGAGGTAAAGTAACCCGCCACATCCTGAAGCGATGTCTGCTACTTTTTCTCTTCGGCACTGGACTTCATTGTGTGTATGCAGGGGAACTGGTCTTTGAGCTTTGGAATGTCTTAACTCAATTATCTTTCACCATTTTAGTCACCTATTTCTTACTGGATAAATCATGGAAAGTCCAATTAGGTGTTTCGCTAGGTTTACTTGGGTTGACAGAGATCATGTACAGGCTCTATAATCCTGAAGTCCCTTTCGAGCATGGAGCTAACTTTGGGAATTACATAGATCAGATCCTAATGGGCAAAATCAATAATGGAGGTTGGGTAGCCATCAACTGCATTCCGACCGCAGCACATACGATCTGGGGAGCAATCTGCGGAAACTTACTTTTATCCTCGAAGACTGAAAAAGAGAAAATCAAACTCTTCTTGATAGCAGGTGTAGTTGCCTTGGCAATTGGCTATGGATTAGATCTCGCAGGAATCACTCCTATAGTCAAACGAATCAGCACCACAGCATTTGCATTAGCTTCTGGCGGCTGGGCAATTCTGGCATTAGCTTTTTCCTACTGGCTAATCGACGTCAAAAAGAAAAATTCATGGGTTTTCCCTTTTGTGATTGTGGGTATGAATTCCATCTTCATTTATCTCTTTGCAGAGATTCTAGGGCATCTCTGGTTATATGGATTTATTGAGATTTTTAGCGGAGGAATATTATATCCTATTGGCCTGGGAGAGTCAGCAATTGCCATTATTACTGCATTCTTGACATTAGGGGCAATGTGGTATCTGTGTTATTTTCTTTACAAGAAAAAAATCTTCTTCAGGATTTAAGAAGATGGTAAGCAAAAAAAATGTGATCCAGTTTCCTGGATCACATAATGAACTTCAAAGTGCCCCAACTACACGTTTAAAGTTCCTTCAATGGAATCATCCATTGTCTTTCCTGATATGGCACTGATCAATACCTTAATTCCAGCGACAGTATTTCCATGCTTGTTGTCCCAATAATATCCGCTATCTGGAATAAATTGAATCACAGAAATTCTAGGATCATCTTTACCTTCGGTAAACCAAGCTTTGACAGTGGGATCCCAAAGCTCTTCAATTTTTGCTTTGTCAAACGAAATCACGGCATGGCCATTTAGTTCTAAGAAATCTGAGTAAGACGAGCCTTGGAAATACAAAGTCACATCAGTATTAGCTTCAATTTCCATATTTTTCATGCTATCCTTTTCACTCAGAAACCAGATATTCCCCTCTTCATCTGTCTTCTGAACAGACATTGGACGTGATTTATGAGAATTGTTTAAGCTTGTAGAGGTCACAAAAAAACATGATCCTGACTTGTCAATCAATTCACGGATTTTCTCAACCGCTTTCTGACCTTCAAGATTTTCTTTAGTATGTTCTTCTTGATTTTCGTTAATCGAGCTCATGGTATAGTTGGTTTAAATTTCACAATGAACACCCTTAATCTGGGCTCCTCTGAAATTATGCAAACAGGTTGCCGAAGAAAGGATGGAAATCGAGAAATCCGTTTACAGCTAAAAAAACTCCTTAAAGGAGCTATACAGTGAGATTATTCACTTTTATTTTTCTCATTAAAGAATAAGCTTTCTGAAAAGTGAAAGCATTTATACCTGAATCGGGGAATTAGATTCCTACGCATCCCACTTGAAAAAAGCCAGGTAGCTACTCCAGAAAAAAAATTTATCAACCAAATAGGTCCGAACTGAGGTATCTATCACCACGATCGCAAGTGATGCAAACAATCATTCCCCTTTCTAAGGTTTTAGAGAGTTCAATTGCAGCGTGCAAAGCCCCGCCACTACTCATACCCGCAAGAATCCCTTCTTCTCTGGCCATTCTACGAGTCATTTCAGTAGCCTGCTGTTCACTTACATCTATCACTTGATCTACTCTACTTGGATCAAATATCTTAGGTAAAAACTCGGGAGACCATCTTCTAATTCCCGGAATACTTGATCCGTCTGTAGGTTGTGTCCCTACGATTTGAATATCAGGGTTTCTTTCTTTCAAATATTTAGACACACCCATGATCGTACCGGTCGTCCCCATTGCAGAAACAAAATGTGTGATCTCACCATCTGTATCTTCCCATATTTCTGGACCAGTGGTCTTATAGTGGGCAAGGTAATTGTCTGGATTGCCAAACTGATCAAGCATGAAGTAGCCTTCTTTGCTCATTTGTTCAGCAAGTGTTCTTGAATACTCTATAGTTTTTTCAGCTGGAGTTAAAATCACTTCTGCTCCGTAAGCTTCCATTGAAATTACCCTCTCTTTGGTGGAATTATCCGGCATGATCAAGGTCATTTCCAAACCAAGGACTTTGGCAACCATAGCCAGTGCAATTCCTGTATTTCCACTCGTCGCTTCTACAAGTTTATCTCCGGGTTTGATTTCACCACGATCCATGGCACTTCTTAGCATATTATATGCCGCACGATCCTTTACACTTCCTCCGGGATTCTGACCTTCCAGTTTACAAAAAATCTTAACTTTTGGATTTGTTGGAATATGATCTAATTGTATCAGTGGTGTGTTTCCTATCAGTTCAAATAGCTTCATCTTGATCATTTTTGAAAACGTACATATCGGTCACAGCAGAATCTGAGTGATACATTTGAGTTTGGTAATAGACTTTACTTCTTGCCGCTACACTTTTCGTAAGCCAGACATTACCTCCTATTACACTGCCTTTCCCAATAACTGTACTCCCGCCCAAAATCGTGGCCCCTGAGTAAATCACCACTTCATCTTCAATAGTCGGATGTCTCTTACTATCTGCATCAGCTTTATCCACGCTCAGCGCACCAAGAGTTACCCCTTGATAGATCTTTACATGATTGCCAATAATGGTAGTCTCTCCGATCACTACTCCAGTTCCGTGATCTATGCAGAAATACTGACCAATAGTAGCTCCTGGATGAATATCAATTCCTGTGCGACTATGGGCAAATTCAGTGATCATCCTTGGAATCAATTTCACTCCAAGCTCAAGTAAAGAATGTGCAATTCGGTAAGCTGATATTGCATAAAATCCAGGGTAGCTTCGGAGGATTTCTGTTCTCGATTTCGCTGCAGGATCCCCCGCATACATCGCCTCAACATCTTGATGAATCCAATCAAAGACTTGCTCAAGATTAAGAAAAAACGCATCTGCTAATTTAGTACCAACTCCACTATGCAAGTGAGGATTGCGCTCCAGAATAGAAGCAAGGTTATCCTTCAACTTAATAAGTGTTGATTCTATCTGCGATTTATCTAGTATTTTCTCAACTCTATATTCTGGAAAAAGCAAGCCGAGCACATCTTCAAAAAACTGCTGAATGACTTTAGGTGAAGGGCATTCTGAACAATCCTGATGTGCTTTGTGTAGTTTTGAAACAAAAGATTCCATGAAATTGTGTTAGATGTATTTACAGCACAAAACCAACACGGATCACGTATGGTTCACCATAGGGCGAACGAAGATTGTCATGCAAAACGTTGTAAAGGAAGGTGAAATTAACTCCGCCCCTAGAGCCAAATGGCGCAAAATAACCACCGCCTAGAAACAATGCATTAGACCAGATTCGCTCAAATTGGTCGGTAAATAAATTATAATTATCAAAATTTATCGACTCATATTCGGCATGGAGGAAAATATTAGGGAAGATGTTGTATCTACTAAACAGCCTGCCGCCATATGAAGACGTTTCGCCTCCTATAAATCTCTTATCATTAAAATATTGGTATGTAATTCCTACACCGGATGAAAACTTCGGCGTTATCATAACCCCTACCAAGGGTGAAAAGTCAATTAACGTAACTGTACCGAATTGCATCCCAAAATTCCCCCCGTAATACAAGCGATCTTTGAATGCAACTGAGTCAGAATAAATCTCCCTCTGAGCAAACGAAGTGGTTTGGAATAAAGCAAATGCTAGAAAAAAAAGGAGTAGGTATTTACTTTTCAACAATGACATAGAGATCTTCAGTGTTTTTCTTCATTAAGTACTTTTCACGGGCAAACTTCTCTAAGAGTTCTGGATTACTCATCAATTCCTCTCGCTCGACTTTGATTTTCTCTCTCCGCTCTAGATAAAATTCCTTTTGATCTTCAAGTTGGCCTAGTTTATTACTTAATTTAACCTGATTGACCACATTATTTGAGTCGATAAAAATCATCCATGCTATAAAAAAAACAAGCCCCAGAAAATAAAAACTTTTGGTGTACTTAAAGTATTTGGTCATTTGACAGGAATGTTAATCCGGTTCAAGGTACAAAAATGATGCAAAAAAAGACAGCTTACCAAGGCAAGCTGTCTTTATAAATATAACTTTTACAAAGCTCTTATTAGAACTTACCCTTGAAAACAGCTGCATCTCCCAATTGCTCTTCAATTCTTAGCAACTGATTGTATTTAGCCATACGGTCAGATCTAGATGCAGAACCTGTTTTGATCTGTCCACAATTCAATGCAACTGCTAGATCAGCGATAGTAGAATCTTCTGTCTCGCCAGATCTGTGTGACATTACCGCTGTGAATCCAGCTTTATGTGCAAGATTAACCGCATTGATAGTTTCTGTCAACGTACCGATTTGGTTTACTTTGATCAAGATAGAATTTGCAGATTTCTCTTCAATTCCTCTTTGAAGGAATTTCACGTTAGTTACAAAAAGATCATCACCTACCAACTGTACTTTATTACCAATTTTGGCAGTGAGCATAGCCCAACCTTCCCAGTCTTCCTCAGCACAACCATCTTCAATAGAATCGATTGGATATTTCTCAGTAAGTTCAGCTAAGTAAGCTACTTGTTCTTCTCTGCTTCTTGCTACGCCCGTAGAACCTTCAAATTTAGTGTAGTCGTATTTTCCATCTACAAAGAACTCAGATGCGGCACAGTCCAATGCGATAGTTACATCATCACCAGCTTTATAACCTGCCTTTGAAATAGCATCCAAAATACATCCAAGAGCTTCTTCAGTTCCTCCAGAAAAATTAGGTGCAAATCCACCCTCATCACCTACTGCAGTACTAAGACCTTGGTCATGAAGGATTTTCTTAAGGTTGTGGAAAATCTCAGTTCCCATTCTCATTGCTTCAGAGAAAGTAGGAGCACCTACTGGACGGATCATAAACTCTTGGAATGCGATAGGTGCATCAGAGTGAGAACCTCCATTGATGATATTCATCATCGGAACAGGAAGGGTGTTGGCGTTTACTCCACCAACATATCTGTAAAGCGGCTGATTTGATTCCATTGCCGCAGCTTTAGCTACTGCCAAAGAAACACCTAGGATAGCATTTGCACCAAGATTCCCTTTGTTTGGAGTCCCGTCAAGATCAATCATGATCTGATCAATCATATTTTGCTCGAATACATCGAAACCAACAAGTTCAGAAGCAATAATATCATTGACATTGGCAACGGCTTTAGTTACTCCTTTGCCCATGTATGCACCCTTGTCTCCGTCTCGAAGCTCTACTGCTTCATTTATTCCTGTAGATGCACCGCTTGGTACAGCAGCACGTCCAAAAGCTCCATTTTCTGTGTAAACATCTACTTCAATTGTAGGATTTCCTCTAGAATCGAGGATTTGTCTTGCATGAATTGATTGAATCAACGTCATAGTTTTAAAAGGTTTAAGGGTATTAATTTTTATTGATTAAAGAAATAAAATCGTCAAACAGGTATCGCGAATCATGAGGGCCTGGCGATGATTCAGGATGGTATTGGACTGAAAATGCTGGCTTGTTTTTGAGTCGGATTCCAGCGACAGTATTATCATTCAAATGCACATGAGTGATTTCAACTTCTGGATTTTGCTCTGTATCCTCGCGAGTGATATTGAACCCATGATTTTGGGAAGTTATTTCACTTTTACCGGTCATCAGATTTTTAATCGGATGATTTAGGCCTCTGTGTCCATGATGCATTTTGTAAGTTGTAATACCACATGACTCAGCTAGAAGCTGATGTCCAAGGCAGATACCAAATAGAGGTTTGCCTGTTTCTAAAATATCCTTGGTCGTTTTCACAGCGTATTCCATTACAGCAGGATCCCCAGGCCCATTTGATAAGAAATAGGCATTTGGAGCCCATTCTTCCATTTCAGCAAGAGAAGCTTTGGCAGGAAATACTTTACAGTAAACACCTCGATCAGCTAAGTTGCGTAGGATATTCTTTTTGATGCCAAAATCCATACATGCTACTTTGATAGATGAATTTTCATCTCCAAAGAAATAGGGCTCTTGTGTGCAGACGGTAGAAGAAAGCTCAAGCCCATCCATGTCTGGCACTTTTTCCAGTTCAGCTCGGAGGCCGTCCAGATCATCTTCAAATTCAGAACTGATAATTGCATTCATAGCACCTTTGGATCTAAGGTGTCTTACCAGTTGCCTAGTATCAATATCTGCAATTCCAGTGATGCCGTTCTTCACCAAATAATCCTGCAAAGAGCCAGATGCATCAAGGCGGGAGTAAACATCTGAGAAAGTATTCACTACGATACCGCCGATAGTAGGATGATCCGATTCTACCTCTTCATCGATCACACCATAATTACCTATGTGTGAAGTAGTAGTTACAATGATTTGTCCAGTGTAGGATGGATCTGTGTAGATTTCCTGATATCCTGTCATTCCGGTGTTGAAGCAAATCTCACCACCATTTGTTCCTGGGTTACCGATTAGAGAACCGTGAAAGATTGTTCCATCGGCCAAGAGTAAAGTTGCTTTTTGTTTGATCATTTTGCTAAGTAATTGCCCAAAGTTAAATATTTATTGGGAAGGAAGATAAATGAAAAGGGTATAAAAAAAGGATTGAACAAATGTCCAATCCTTTCAATATCGTGAAGTCACTGATCAACTTATTTGTTATCAGTTTCTTCTTCCGCAGAATCTGCAGATGCTTCAGGAGCCTTAGGCTCTTCAGCAGCTTCTTCTTTAGCTGGAGCGACTTCTGCTTTTGCAGCATCATCAGAACTTGCTACTTTACCAGTACCTCTACGAGATCTTCTAGTAGTTTTCTTAGCAGGCTTGGAATCTTTCAACATCAATTCGTTGAAGTCAACCAACTCGATGATACACATTTCAGCGTTATCACCTAATCTGAATCCAGTTTTGATAATTCTGGTATATCCGCCTGGACGAGTAGCTACTTTAGCGATCACATCACCGAATAGTTCGATGATAGCTTCCTTATTTTTCAAATAAGCGAAAGCCATACGTCTATTGTGCGTAGTATCTTCTTTAGCTCTTGTCACTAGTGGCTCCAAGTACTTCTTCAATTCTTTTGCCTTGGCAAGCGTGGTTGAGATACGCTTGTGAAGAATCAGCGAAGTTGCCATATTAGAAAGCATTGCTTTTCTATGAGCGGCCTTCCTTCCAAGGTGGTTAAATTTCTTACCGTGTCTCATTATTATTTATTCTTCATCAAGTTTATACTTAGAAATATCCATCCCGAAGGTCAGGCTCTTTTCTTGGATAAGTTGCTCTAGTTCAGCTAGGGACTTTTTACCGAAGTTTCTGAATTTCATCATATCAGAAATTTCAAGCTTGGCTAGATCACCCAACGTCTTCACATCAGCAGCTTTTAGACAGTTGAACGCTCGAACCGAAAGGTCAAGGTCGCTCAAAGAAGTCTTAAGAAGCTTTCTCATATGCAAGAATTCTTCGTCAATTGGCTCCGGCTCCGCTATTCCTGTTGAATCAAGAACCATAGTCTGGTCAGAGAACAACATAAAGTGTTGGATAAGGATTTTGGCAGATTCCTGAAGGGCTTTCTCCGGGTGGATAGAACCGTCAGTAGAAACTTCCATGATCAACTTTTCGAAGTCAGTCTTCTGCTCTACTCGCGTGTTTTCCACACTGTATTTCACATTCTTGATAGGAGTGAATACAGCATCGATAGCGATAGTACCGAAGATTTGCTCTTTTGGTTTGGATTCTTCAGCTGGTAGATACCCTCTTCCCTTTTCCATCGTCAATTCGATCTCAAAGTTTTTGGTTTCGTCGATGTGACAAATAACCAACTCTGGGTTCAAGATTTCGAAAGAAGAAGTGAACTTAGCAATGTCCCCTGCAGTGAAAACAGATTGATTTTTAATCTCTACAGTGATTTTTCCGTCAAATGCCTCGTGGACCTTCTTGAATCTCACCTGCTTTAGGTTCAAAATAATATCTGTAACGTCTTCAACTACACCTTCGATGGTCGAAAACTCATGCACTACACCAGGTATCTTGATCGCAGTGATGGCATAACCTTCCAAGGAAGAAAGCAAAATTCTTCTCAGGGCGTTACCGATTGTAACTCCATAGCCTTTTTCGAGTGGTTTGAATGTGAATAAGCCATGAAAATCATCGGCTTTTTCCATTACCACTTTTTCGGGCATTTGAAATGCTAGTATGGACATATATCTCGTTCTTTTTTAAAAGCTGAAAATATTAAAATATTACTTAGAGTAAAGTTCGACAATGAGTTGCTCCTTAATATTCTCAGGAATATCATCTCTGCCCGGAACACTGACGAATTTGCCGGTCAATGAAGTGCCATCCCACTCTAACCAGGAATATTTATTAGCACCTCTACCTGCTAAGCTATTGGTGATTGCTTCTAGAGACTTAGATCTTTCTCTTACAGAAACTACATCACCTGGCTTAAGTGTAAACGAAGGAATGTTAACTACCTCACCGTTAACAAGCACATGCTTGTGAGAAACTAGTTGTCTAGCACCTCTTCTGGTTGGGGAGATTCCCATTCTATATACCGTGTTGTCCAATCTAGCTTCTAGAAGCTGAAGAAGGTTTTCCCCGGTGATTCCAGTTTTTCTGGAAGCAATATCAAACATCTTAGCGAATTGTCTTTCCAATACACCATAGATGTATTTTGCTTTTTGCTTTTCAGCAAGCTGGATTGCGTATTCAGACTGCTTTTTTCTTCTACCTCTTCCATGCATGCCAGGAGGGTAGTTTTTCTTTGCAAGTGCTTTGCTATGTCCTTCTATAGCTTCGCCAAATTTTCTGGCAATTTTTGCTTTAGGACCTGTATATCTAGCCATTGTATTACAATTTTATGATTAAACTCTTCTACGCTTAGGAGGACGACAGCCATTATGTGGCATTGGAGTCACATCGATGATCGTAGTCACGTCCAATCCTACATTTTGCAATGTTCTGATCGCAGATTCACGACCAGATCCTGGACCTTTTACAAATACTTCGATTTTTCTCAAACCTAAGTCATATGCTACCTGCCCACAGTTCTGAGCGGCCATCTGTGCTGCGTAAGGAGTATTTTTCTTAGAACCTCTGAATCCCATTTTACCGGCAGAGGCCCAAGATATTACTTGACCTGCATTGTTGGTAAGAGAGATAATGATGTTGTTGAAGGATGCTCTAATGTGAGCTTGACCTACAGCTTCTACCTTTACTACTCTTTTTTTACCTTTTGCTTTATCGTTTCTTTTCTGAGCCATAATCTAAATCAGGTTTTATTTAGTTGCTTTTTTCTTGTTAGCAACTGTTTTTCTCTTACCCTTCCGTGTTCTGGCGTTGTTCTTGGTATGCTGACCACGAACTGGAAGTCCTTTTCTGTGTCTCAAACCTCTATAGCAACCGATATCTTGTAGTCGCTTAATGTTCAATTGGACCTCTGACTTTAATACACCTTCGGTTCTGAACTCTTCAGTGATAATGTTACGGATAGCGGTTGACTCATCGTCATCCCACTCACCTGCTTTTTTATCGAAAGAGATACCGGCCTTGGTCAGGATAGCTTTGGCTGCACTGTTACCTATTCCGAAGATATAGGTAAGTCCGATTACGCCACGCTTATTGTCTGGTATGTCTACACCTGCAATTCTAGCCATAATTTAACCTTGTCTTTGTTTAAACTTAGGATTCTTCTTGTTGATAACATACAAAACTCCCTTTCTACGGATTAACTTGCAGTCAACACTTCTTTTTTTGATGGATGTTTTTACTTTCATCTCAGTCTTATTTATATCGATATACAATTCTGCCTTTACTCAAATCATAGGGAGACAGTTCCAATTTAACTCGATCACCAGGAAGGATCTTTATATAATTCATCCTCATCTTACCAGATATGTGGGCTATCAGCTGATGCCCATTCTCTAGTTCCACTTTGAACATCGCATTAGACAATGCTTCCTTGATGGTACCGTCTTGCTCTATTGATGTTTGCTTGGCCATATTAGAATTTAAAATTCTCTTCTATGTATTTATGAGAGGTTAACACCTCTGTTCTATCTTCAAATATCGCTACTGTATGCTCATAATGTGCTGAAGGTTTTCTATCCGCTGTGCGTATAGTCCATCCGTCTCGCTCTTGGACAATATTTCGTGTCCCTAAGTTAATCATGGGCTCTATGGCGATCACCATTCCTTCTTTCAGTAAAGGACCGCTACCTTTCTTTCCATAATTGGGAACTTCAGGTGCTTCATGTAGATTTTTACCTAATCCATGTCCGACAAGCTCTCTGACTACAGTGTAGCCTTTGGCTTCTACAAACTTCTGGATGGCGTTGCCCACATCACCTATTCTTTTCCCAAAGACAGCTTGCTCAATTCCAATGTAAAGTGAATCTTTGGTGGCTTTTAATAATGCTTTTACAGCAGGAGAGACCTCACCAATAGGGTACGTATAAGCGGAATCGCTATGAAAACCTTGGTGAAAGACTCCACAATCTACTGAGATTATATCGCCATCTTTCAATTCATATTCACTGGGAAAACCATGTACAACTACTTCATTTACAGAAATACATAGTGAAGAAGGAAATCCATTGTAGCCCTTGAATGAAGGAACTCCATTATGATCCCTGATAAACTCCTCAGCAATTTTGTCTAGAAAAGAGGTCTTTACCCCTTCCTTGATATGTTTCGCTACTTCCCCATGGGCTCTTGCTAGTATATCGGCACTTTCTTTTATTAACTTAACTTCCTCAGAAGTCTTGTAATTAATCATCTTTAAGCAACTTGGTAATTAGAAGGATTATTCTTCACATTACCGCTTTTCATCATGCCTTCATAGTGTCTCATCAACAAATAGCTCTCAATCTGTCTCAGTGTATCCATGATAACCCCTACCATAATAAGTAAAGAAGTACCACCATAGAACTGCGCAAATTCATTACCAACTCCCGATATAATCGCCAGAGCAGGAAGAATAGCTACTGCTGCAAGGAGAATAGAACCCGGAAGTGTGATCTTAGAAATAATTCCGTCAATAAATTCCGAAGTAGGAGCTCCTGGCTTGATGCCTGGAACAAATCCTCCATTTCTCTTCATGTCTTCAGCTATCTGCTCAGGATTAACCGTGATGGCAGTGTAGAAGAAGGTGAACAGAATGATCATCGCAGCGAAAAGCAAATTATATTGCCAAGAAGTAAAATCACTGAATGTAGCGCCTATGTAGTTTGCAATGTCGTTCTCTGAAGCCCATATCTGAGCAATCAAAGCGGGTACGAACATTAAAGACTGAGCAAAGATAATGGGCATAACACCAGAAGCATTTACCTTGATAGGTATATACTGTCTTTGTCCTCCATAAACTTTACCCCCTACAACCTGCTTGGCGTACTGAACAGGAATTCTTCTTGTTGCTTCAGTCAAAGCAATTACTCCAACAACTACGAAGAACAAAACAGCGGCTTCAATCAGAAGTAGCAACATGCCTGAAGTACCTTTCTCTAGTCCTTCAGCGATTAACGCACCTGGGAATCTAGATATGATACCAATCATAATTAGCATAGAGATACCATTACCAATGCCTTTTTCGGTGATTTTCTCTCCCAGCCACATGCAGAACATGGTCCCTGCGGAAAGTAAAACCAAAGAACTAAACATAAACAAGGTAGGATCAATCATCACAGCACCTGTTGGCATAATAGTAGCGGAAACATATCCAATACCTTGTGCAATAGTGATCAAGATGGTTAATACCCGAGTGATCTGGTTGATTCTCTTCCTTCCAGATTCACCCTCTTTTTGCATTTTCTGAAAATACGGTACTCCGACAGTCAATAACTGCAACACAATGGAAGCAGAGATATATGGCATAATGCCCAGACCGAAGATAGATGCATTACTGAACGCTCCACCGAGGAAAGTATCGATCAATCCAAAAATTCCTTCTGGAGCGTCACCCAAAAGAGAAGGGTCAACACCAGGAAGAACTATGAACGACCCCAGTCTGAATATGATCAGAAACCCGACCGTATTCATGATTCTAACTCTAAGGTCTTCGATAGAGAAAATGTTCTTAACTGTCGAAATAAACTTTTTCATTAAATTAAATTGCGTTTACCGTTCCACCCGCTTTCTCGATAGCTGCTGCCGCAGATGCCGAAAATTTATGGGCAGTTACGTCTAATTTGGATTTCAATTCACCCCCACCGAGGATTTTGATTTTGTCATTCTTAGAAGCAATACCATGAGAAACCATAGTTTCCATGTTGACTACTTCAAGATTGTATTGCTCGGCAAGACCTTGCAATGTATCCAAATTTACTGGTTTGAACTCAACTCTGTTCAAGCTTTTAAAACCAAATTTAGGAACTCTTCTCTGAAGGGGCATTTGACCACCTTCAAAACCTAATTTAGACTTATAACCTGATCTTGATTTAGCTCCTTTGTGACCTCTTGTAGAAGTCCCACCTCTACCTGAACCTGTACCTCTACCAATTCTCTTACGATTTTTGGTAGATCCTTCAGCTGGTGTTAATGTATGCAGTTTCATAATTAAGCTTCTTCCACTTTTACAAGGTGATTAACTTTATTTACCATACCTGCAATCTGCGGCGTGTTCTCTACGGTCACGGATTTGCTGATACGACCAAGACCTAAAGCTGTGATAGTTGCTTTTTGATCTTTTGGTCTATCAATGGTACTTTTGGTTTGCGTGATTTTGATCTTAGCCATGATAATTATCCGTTAAATACTTTAGACATTTTAACGCCTCTCTGTTGTGAAACAGCGATGGCATCTCTTAGCTGAGTCAAAGCTTCAATAGTAGCTTTTACCACGTTGTGCGGATTAGATGATCCTTTGGATTTTGCCAATACGTCTGTAACGCCAGCACTTTCCAAAACTGCACGCATTGCACCACCTGCGATAACGCCTGTACCTGCTGCTGCCGGTTTGATCAAAACAAATCCTCCACCGTATTTTCCAATCTGCTCATGAGGGATAGTACCCTTCAAAATTGGTACTTTCACCAAGTTTTTCTTTGCGTCTTCGATACCCTTAGTGATTGCATCTGTTACTTCGTTGGCTTTACCCAATCCGTAACCTACAACACCTTGGCCATCTCCTACTACAACTATTGCTGAAAAAGAGAATCTTCTACCGCCTTTTACCACTTTGGCAACTCGGTTGATAGCTACTACTTTTTCCTTTAAATCTGTATCTGTTGCCCTGATAGGCTTTCTTCTTAGTTGAGACATAGCTTATTAAAATTTAAGGCCTCCTTCTCTGGCACCATCTGCCAAAGCTTTCACATTCCCATGATACAAGTAGCCATTTCTGTCAAATACTACGGAATCTACTCCGTTTGCAACAGCTCTTTCAGCAAGTTTTTTACCTACTTCTTTGGAAACTGATACATTGGCGTTAGCCTTAGCTCCCAATTCTTTGGAAGAAGCTTGTGCCACAGTCTGACCTTTAAGGTCATCGATAAGCTGAGCGTATATGCCAGTATTACTTTTGAAAACTGACAAACGAGGTCTGGAATCAGTACCAGAAATCTTTCTTCTGATACCCTGCTTGATTCTAAGTCTTCTGGAATTCTTATTAAATGCCATAACCTATTATTTTTTAGCGGCAGTTTTACCAGCCTTACGTCTAACTTGTTCACCAACGAAGCGCACACCTTTTCCTTTGTAAGGTTCAACCTTACGAAGAGATCTGATTTTTGCAGCAACTTGTCCAATCAATTCTTTATCTATCGATTCTAAGGTAATGATTGGATTCTTACCTTTTGCAGTCTCAGCTTTAAGAGCAACCTCATCAGGAAGCAGCATAAAGATATTGTGAGAGTAACCAAGATTCAATTCAAGAATCTGACCCTGGTTAGACGCCTTGAAACCTACACCCACAAGCTCCAAATCTTTCTTGTAACCTTCAGAAACACCAATCACCATATTGTTGATTAGTGATCTATAAAGACCGTGGATAGACTTGTGTCTCTTGGAATCGGTAGGTCTTGCAACAACGATTTCATTGTTCTCTACTTTCACCTGAATATCGGGATTCACATCCTGAGTCAGAGTACCCTTTGGACCTTTAACAGTCACAGTTCCATGAGCTGTGACGTCTACAGTAACACCGCTGGGTATATTTATTGGTTTTTTACCTATTCTAGACATGATAGTAAATTAGTATACGTAGCAAAGAACTTCTCCACCTACACCCTCAACACGGGCTTCTTTGTCTGTCATCACACCTTTAGAGGTGGAAACGATTGCTATTCCGAGCCCGTTGATTACTCTTGGAAGCTCCGTATGTTTCACATATTTTCTCAAACCTGGCGTACTAACTCTCTTAAGGCTTACAATCGCGTTTTGCTTTGTGACAGGATTGAATTTCAGAGCAATTTTGATTGATCCCTGAGGACCGTTTTCTTCAAACTTGTAATTCTGAATGTATCCTTTGTCGTGCAATACTTTTGTAATCTCTTTCTTGATGTTAGAAGCAGGTATTTCTACGATTCGGTGAGATGCCTTGATGGCGTTTCTCAACCTAGTCAGATAATCAGCTATTGGATCAGTCATTGTATTTTATAGTCTAGCTACACCCGTTTTGGGCGTGCAAAGTTACGAATTGATTTTTATAATAAAAACTACTGTCGTTATTTTACCAGCTGGACTTTGTCACTCCAGGGATTTTGCCTGCTGAGGCCATTTCTCTGAAGGTTACCCTGTTGATACCAAATTTTCTCATATAGCCTTTAGGGCGACCAGTTAATTTACATCTATTGTGAAGTCTAACTGGAGACGCGTTCTTAGGCAATTTATCAAGAGCTTCATAATCACCTGCTGCTTTCAGCGCGGCTCTTTTATCAGCATACTTGGCTACCAGACGCTCTCTTTTTCTCTCACGAGCTTTGATTGACTCTTTTGCCATAACTATTCTTCTTTAGTTTTTTTAACGAAAGGCATTCCGAAAGCCTTAAACAATTCTAAACTCTCTTCATCTGTTTTAGCAGAAGTCACAAAAGTGATGTCCATACCAGAGATTCTGTTGACTTTCTCGATGCTGATCTCAGGGAAGATGATTTGCTCTTGCACACCTAGTGTGTAATTGCCTCTTCCGTCAAAACCTTTATCAGAAATACCTTTGAAATCTCTAACACGTGGAAGTGCGATAGTAATAAGACGATCAAGGAATTCATACATTGTCTGACCTCTCAAAGTAACTTTAGCTCCGATAGGCATTCCTTCTCTCAACTTAAAGTTGGAAACAGAAGTCTTTGCAATAGTAGAAACAGCTCTCTGACCAGTGATCAAAGAAAGCTCTTCTACACCTTGATCTACCAATTTCTTGTCTGCTACAGCTGCACCAATACCTTTGTTAAGAACAATTTTCTCCAACTTAGGTACTTGCATTACTGAAGAGTATTGGAATTTCTCTTTTAAAGCAGGGACGATTTCGTCCACATATTTTTGCTTGATTCTTGGATTAGCCATTGATCACCTCCCCAGTTTTCTTAGAGTATCTTACTAATTTACCATTTTCACCAGCTTTGCGACCTGTTCTAGTGGCTTCACCAGTTTTAGGATCTACAAGTTTCAGGTTACTAATATGGATAGAAGCTTCTTTCTTGTCGATACCACCCTGAGGCTTCGCTGCTGTAGGCTTCACGTGCTTAGTGATCATATTAAGACCCTCTACGATTGCTCTATTTTTTAGCTTATCTACGGAAAGTACTTTTCCAGTTTTGCCTTTGTCATCACCTGCGATCACATTTACAGTGTCACCGGTTTTGATATGAAGCTTTGTTTGCTTGTTCATTTTTCTTTCCATGATTACAATACTTCAGGAGCCAATGAAACGATTTTCATAAACTGCTTCTCTCGCAACTCTCGAGCCACTGGGCCGAAGATACGCGTGCCTCTAGGCTCGTCGTTGTTGTTCAATAACACAGCTGCGTTATCCTCGAAACGAATATAAGAACCGTCTTTTCTTCTTATTTCTTTACGAGTTCGCACGATAACCGCTCTTGACACGGTACCTTTTTTCATGCTGCTGGAAGATAAAGCCGATTTTACTGTCACAACGACTTTGTCGCCGATGGAAGCATATCGCTTTTTGGTTCCTCCCAATACGCGGATCACTAGTACCTCTTTGGCACCAGAGTTATCCGCTACGCTTAGTCTTGATTCTTGTTGGATCATAATTACTTAGCCCTTTCAATAATTTCAACTACTCTCCAACGCTTGTTCTTACTCAGCGGACGAGTTTCGCTTATTTTCACGAGGTCACCTGGGTTACACTCGTTGTTCTCGTCATGAGCCATAAATTTGGTTGTTTTGGCAACAAACTTACCGTACATAGCGTGCTTTACGCGACGTTCTACTGCTACGGTGATGGACTTGTCCATCTTGTTACTTACCACCTTACCAACTCTTTCTTTTCGAAGATTTCTCTCTATCGTAGCCATATTCTTTTTGTTAGCTAGTTATTTGGCAGCCAATGCAGTCTTTAATCTTGCGATAAAGCGCTTGGTCTCGCGGATTCTGTTAGGATTCTCTATAGGAGATATCGAGTGCGCAAACCTAAGTTTGGTTAGATTCTCCTGCTCAGCGACAAGTCGCTCGGCGATTTCACTGTTTGAAAGTGAATTGATTTCAGTATTTTTCATAGTGCTTATAATTCAGCGTAATCTCTACGAACAACAAATCTGGTACTTACAGGTAGCTTTTGCTGTGCAAGTCTCAACGCCTCCTGAGCTGTCTCCAGGCTAACGCCTGTAGCTTCGAAAAGGATCGTACCTGGTTTGATAACGGCCACCCAATATTCTGGAGCACCTTTACCTTTACCCATACGAACCTCAGCGGGCTTTTTAGTGATAGGCTTGTCAGGGAAAATTCTGATCCAAACCTGTCCTTCTCTTTTCATTGCTCTCGTCATTGCGATACGAGCTGCCTCGATCTGACGGGATGTGATCCATCCTGGCTCAAGGGACTTGATGCCAAAGTTGCCAAAAGAAAGCGTATGCCCTCTTTGTGCAATGCCTTTGACACGGCCCTTTTGCATTTTCCTATATTTAGTTCTTTTTGGCTGTAACATGAGTTCTCACTTATGGGTGAAAATTAGTTATTTCTTTTTCTTCGTCTTGGACCATCATTTCTCTTAGGGCCAGCATTACGAGCGCCTTTTGGCTCATTAGCTGCTCCTTGATTAGGAGAAAGGTCTCTTTTACCGTACACTTCACCTTTGAAGATCCAAACTTTGATCCCGATCAATCCATAAACCGTAAGGGCTTCGGAAAGCGCGTAATCAATATCTGCTCTCAAGGTGTGAAGAGGAATTCTTCCTTCTTTGTACATTTCAGAACGGGCCATTTCGGCTCCGCCTAGACGTCCAGAAAGTTTAACTTTAATTCCTTCCGCTCCCACTCTCATGGATGCTGCAATAGCTTGCTTCATAGCTCTTCTGAAAGAAATTCTTGCCTGAAGCTGCTGAGCGATTGATTCACCTACCAATTTCGCATCCAATTCAGGACGCTTGATCTCGAAGATATTAATCTGAATATCCTTATTGGTGATATTCTTAAGTTCTTCTTTCAGTTTATCTACTTCGGCTCCACCTTTACCAATTACAACACCTGGTCGGGCAGTATGTATCGTAAGAGTGATTCTCTTGAGCGTACGCTCGATAATCACTTTAGAAATACCTCCCTTAGGAATTCTGGCAAGGACGTACTTACGGATCTTTTGATCTTCGTATAGTTTTTCAGCGAAGTCTTTCCCACCATACCAGTTGGAATCCCAGCCTTTGACTACACCAAGTCTAAATCCTATTGGGTTGATCTTTTGTCCCATAGTCTGTTCTTAATTTGCCTTTTCGTTTGTTTCTACTACATCAGCGGTAACTGCCTGATCGTTGAAAGAATCAACTACTAGGGTTACATGATTTGATCTCTTGCGGATTCTGTGACCTCTACCTTGAGGAGCTGGTCTTAATCTCTTAAGCATTCTACCTTCATCTACCATTACAGTTTTGATGAAAAGGTCAGCCTCTTCCAGTTTGGCGTCAGGATTTTTCGCTTGCCAGTTGGCTACAGCGGAAAGCAACAACTTCTCAAGTCGAATTGCTCCATGGTTAGGAGTAAATTTCAATATGCTAAGTGCCAATCCTACTCTCTTGCCTCTGACAAGGTCAGCCACAAGGCGCATCTTACGCGGAGATGTAGGGACATTATTTAATTTTGCTAATGCTTCCATGATTATCTCTTTCCTTTATCTTTTTTGGCAATGTGGCCTCTGAAATTTCTGGTAGGAGCAAATTCACCTAGCTTATGACCTACCATGTTGTCTGTTACAAATACCGGAATGAATTTATTCCCATTATGCACAGCGAAGGTATGTCCTACGAAATCCGGAGAAATCATTGATTTTCTTGACCAAGTCTTGATTACCGATTTCTTTCCTGATTCGTTCTGAGCATCCACTTTCTTTACAAGATGGTGCTCGATATAAGGACCTTTTTTTAATGAACGTGCCATAATTATTTAGATCTTTTGCTTACGATGAACTTGTTTGAATACTTCTTAGGAGATCTTGTTTTCTTGCCTTTAGACAATAGACCTTTTCTAGATCTAGGGTGTCCTCCAGAAGAACGACCTTCACCACCACCCATTGGGTGATCTACTGGGTTCATCGCAACACCTCTTACACGAGGTCTTGATCCAAGCCATCTTTTACGACCGGCTTTACCCAATACTACGTTCATGTGATCACCATTGGAAACAGTTCCGATAGTTGCCATGCACGTATTTAGTATAAGTCTCATCTCACCAGATGGAAGTTTTACAGTCACGTACTTCCCATCACGGGCTACGATCTGCGCATAACCTCCAGCACTTCTTACCATTGCGGCACCTTTACCTGGCTTCAATTCCAAGCAGTGTACAATTGTACCCATTGGAATATTAACCACTGGCATCGCGTTGCCCACTTCTGGAGCAACTTGCTCACCGGAAATCACTGTCTGTCCTACTGACAAACCTTCCGGGGCGATAATGTAGGCCTTAGCACCATCTGCATAATATAGTAGGGCGAGACGTGCCGTTCTGTTTGGATCATACTCAATAGCTTTCACTACTGCTGGTACACCGAACTTGTTTCTTTTGAAGTCTACAAGACGTAGTCTTCTCTTATGACCACCGCCAATATTGCGGACAGTCATTTTGCCTTCATTGTTTCGTCCACCTGACTTCTTGATAGGAGCAAGAAGAGATTTTTCCGGCTTTGACTTAGTAATCTCGTCAAATGCTGGAGCTACTCTGAATCTTGTCCCTGGAGTTACAGGCTTCAACTTTTTAATTGCCATGATATAGATTCAATTAAATTTCTCCGTAAAAATCAATAACTTCACCATCGGCTACTTGCACGATTGCTTTTTTGAAAGCATTGGTAAAGCCTGAAACCACTTTAGCTTTGGTGTATCTAGATTTATGCTTTGCAGCATATCTTATGGTTCTGATAGAAACCACTTTCACACCAAACGTTTTTTCTACAGCATGTTTGATTTCCGGTTTCTTCGCAGTTTTTTCCACGATGAATCCATAAACGCCTCTTTCGTTCATGGCAGAAATCTTTTCTGTAATTAAAGGCTGCTTTAGAATATCCATTGTCTTATTTCGATAAAATGGTTTCCAACTTACTGATAGAACCTTCACAGATCACTAGGTGATCAGCATTAAGAACTTGGTAAGTATTTACATCATTTACAGTCACAACTTTTGCCTTAGGCAAGTTTCTGCTGGAAAGGAATACGTTAATATTCTCCTCAGGAAGTACTAGTAACGTCTTCTTATCTCCAAGAGACAAACCGTTAAGCAATGCCATGTAGCTCTTAGTTTTTGGAGAGTCAAATGAAATGCTTTCCAATACTGACAGGCTGTTATCTTTCACTTTATAAGTAAGTGCAGATTTTCTGGCTAGTTGTTTTACCTTTTTATTCAATTTGAAAGAATAGTCTCTTGGCTGTGGGCCAAATACTCTTCCTCCTCCTCGGAATAGTGGCGACTTGATAGATCCAGCACGTGCACTACCAGTGCCCTTTTGCTTTTTGATCTTACGAGTAGAGCCAGCTATCTCATTTCTCTCTTTAGACTTGTGCGTACCTTGTCTTTGGTTAGCCAAGTACTGCTTTACATCAAGGTAGATCGCGTGATCGTTAGGTTCGATTGCGAAGATCTCATCAGACAAGCTGATTTTTCTACCTGTGTCTTCTCCTTTTTGATTAATTACTGCTAATTCCATGGCTTACTTCTCTAGAATAACGAAAGAATTTTTAGGACCAGGTACAGAACCAGAAACCAATAGTAGGTTTTTGTCAGCGTAGATTTTCAACACTCGAAGGTTGACTACCTTTACTCTGTCTCCGCCCATTCTACCAGCCATTCTCATTCCTTTGAAAACTCTGGATGGCCAAGAACATGCACCAATTGAACCTGGGTGCCTGCCTCTGTTATGCTGACCGTGAGTTTGTCCACCCACACCAGCAAAACCATGACGTTTTACTACACCCTGGAATCCTTTACCTTTTGAAGTTCCGATAGCATCTACGAAGTCACCTTCGATAAATACTTCACCAGCCTTCACAGTAGCTCCTAGATTTACCTGGCCTTCAAACTCGACCCGGAATTCTCTGAACTCAACAACTTTGTGCTTTGGTGTTGTACCAGCCTTTTTAAAATGACCGATCAATGGTTTTGGCGTATTTTTCTCTTTACGCTCACCATAAGCCAACTGCACGGCGTTGTACCCGTCTGTTTCAACGTTTTTTACTTGCGTAACTACACAAGGACCAGCTTCTATTAGCGTGCATGCGACGTTACGTCCATCGGCACTGAAAATGCTAGTCATTCCTACTTTTCTACCTATTATACCAGACATCTTTTATAAGATAATATAATAACCCACAAGCATTTATCTGCTGGGGCTCCTTTTAAAGGACTGCAAAGTTACTGAAATTAAATTCTGCAACAAATCCGAAATCCTAAATTTTAAATGAATTACAAAATATTTCTGTTGTGAATCAGGCATTTATAGCTGTCTGTTCACTCACAGAGCATTTTATAAAAAAAAGCCTGCTTCGAAAAGCAGGCTTTATGTATATTAATCCAGACCGATCAAACTTTGATTTCTACATCTACTCCACTTGGAAGTTCGATTTTCATCAAAGCATCCACAGTTTTGGAAGAGTTAGAATAGATATCAACCAATCTCTTGTATGTACAAAGCTGGTACTGATCTCTGGCTTTTTTACTTACGTGTGGAGACTTCAACACAGTGAATTTCTCCTTCTTAGTAGGCAATGGAATTGGGCCTACTACTACTGCGCCAGTGGCTTTCACTGCCTTTACAATCTTCTCTGATGACTTATCCACCAGGCTGTGATCGTATGATTTTAGTTTTATTCTGATTTTCTGATTCATCGCAAATATTATTTAGTCCTTCTGACCTTTTACTGTAGCAATTACACCTTCGGCAATGTTGTTAGGCACTGACTCATAGTGAGAGAATGTCAATGAAGCTGTAGCTCTACCAGACGTAATCGTTCTAAGGTCAGTAATGTAACCAAACAACTCAGACAATGGTACTGAAGCTTTGATTACAGAAGAAGTACCTTTGGTATCCATTCCTTTCATCAAACCTCTTCTTCTGTTCAAGTCACCGGTGATTGGTCCAGTGTACTCATCAGGAGAAACTACATCTACTGCCATGATAGGCTCAAGTAACTGAGGCTTACATCTTTTAGCAGCTTCTTTGAAACCAAGTCTAGCTGCCAATTCGAAAGAAAGGGCATCTGAATCGACGTCGTGGAATGAACCATGGTACAATCTAACTTTCATTGACTCAATAGGATATCCAGCCAATGGACCGTTTTTCATTGATTCAGCAAAACCCTTCTGAATAGAAGGAATGAATTCCTTAGGAATCACACCACCTACAATAGCGTTCACAAAGTCAAGTCCTGGCTTGATCTCACCTGTTTCAGGATCTGGATCCTTAGGGCCAAGTTCGAATGAAATATCCGCAAATTTACCCTTTCCACCTGTTTGCTTCTTGTAAACCTCTTTGTGTTCAATAGAACCAAATAAAGCTTCTTTGTAAGCTACCTGAGGAGCACCTTGGTTGATTTCAACCTTGAACTCTCTCTTCATACGATCGATGATGATATCCAAGTGAAGCTCACCCATACCTCTCAAAATAGTCTGACCAGTTTCGTGATCAGTATTTACTACAAGTGTAGGATCTTCTTCTACCAGTTTGGCAATTGCCATACCTAGCTTATCAACGTCAGCTTGAGTCTTAGGCTCGATAGCATAACCAATTACTGGCTCAGGGAATACCATTGATTCCAATACTACCTTACGCTTTTCGTCGCAAAGTGTATCTCCAGTCTTGATATCCTTAAAGCCTACCACTGCACCAATATCTCCAGCTCTTAAGCTGTCAATTTGGTTTTGCTTGTTAGCATGCATTTGGAAAACTCTTGAGATACGCTCTTTATTTCCAGAGCGGCTATTGAATACATAAGAACCGGAATTCAAGATTCCTGAATAAGCTCTTACGAAACAAAGGCGACCTACAAATGGATCAGTTGCGATTTTGAATGCAAGACCTGCAAACGGCTCAGTCTCGTCAGGAGAGATTCTTACATCTACTTCCTCGTCGTCTATATCATGAGCAATGATATCGTCCTTGTCCATTGGAGAAGGAAGCAATTCCATTACTAGATCAAGCATAGTCTGAACACCTTTGTTCTTGAATGAAGATCCACATACCATTGGTACGATCTTCATGTCAATCACAGCTTTTCTCAAAGCTGTAAGGATTTCCTGCTCTGTGATAGAATCAGAATCATCAAAGAATTTCTCCATTAAAGACTCGTCATAATCCGCAACTGCCTCCAGCAAATACTCTCTGTACTCAGCTACTTCCTCAAGCATATCTTCAGGAATCGGAACTTCTTCGAAAGTCATTCCGAAGTCATCCTCATTCCATACGATAGCTCTGTTGTTGATCAAATCAACAACTCCACGGAATCTATCTTCTGCACCAATAGGAAGTTGCAACGGAACAGCGTGGCTGCCTAGCATCTCCTTAACCTGCTTACAAACCTCCAAGAAGTTTGCACCGGCACGGTCCATTTTATTTACGAAGCCAATACGGGCAACTTTATAGTTATCCGCAAGTCTCCAATTGGTCTCTGACTGTGGCTCCACGCCATCTACAGCACTGAACAAAAACACCAATCCATCGAGAACACGAAGTGATCTGTTTACCTCTACAGTAAAATCAACGTGACCGGGAGTATCGATGATGTTGATCTGGTATTTTTTCTCTCTGTAATTCCAAAAAACGGTAGTCGCAGCGGAAGTAATAGTAATACCTCTTTCCTGCTCCTGAGCCATCCAGTCCATGGTAGCTGCTCCGTCGTGAACCTCACCTATTTTGTGAGATACGCCTGAATAAAAAAGTATTCGCTCTGTCGTAGTTGTTTTACCTGCATCAATGTGCGCGGCAATACCAATATTTCTGGTAAGTGTTAAATCTCTTTTAGCCATATTGATTAAAATCTAAAGTGAGAGAATGCTTTGTTGGCTTCTGCCATTCTGTGCGTATCATCTTTCTTCTTCACACCGGCGCCTTCGCCTTTGGAAGCAGCGATAATTTCGCCGGCAAGTCTGTCCATCATTGTTTTCTCTCCTCTTCTTCTGGCATAGCTGATCATCCATTTCATTCCTAAGGCAATCTTTCTGTCAGGTCTGACTTCCATTGGAACCTGGAATGTAGCACCACCAACTCTACGACTCTTCACCTCTACGGATGGAGAAATATTGTTTAGCGCTTTTTTCCAAACTTCAAGACCATTCTCACCTACTTTGGATTCTACCTTTTCTACTGCATCGTAGAAAATTCTGTAAGCAATACTCTTCTTCCCATCTACCATTAGATTGTTCACAAACCTAGTCACTAGGGTATCATTGAACTTTGGATCAGGAAGAATATATCTCTTCTTTGGTTTCGCTTTTCTCATTTTTTCTAAATGTTATTATTATTTTTTCTTCGCCGGAGCTGCAGCACCTTTGCCTGCCTTCGGTCTTTTAGCACCATACTTAGAGCGACCCTGCTTACGGTCTTTTACTCCTGCGGTATCTAGTGCACCTCGGATGATGTGATATCTCACACCTGGTAGATCTTTCACACGACCACCTCTGATCAAGACGATCGAGTGCTCTTGTAAATTGTGACCTTCTCCAGGAATGTAAGCATTCACTTCTTTTCCGTTTGTCAATCTCACCCTCGCCACTTTTCTCATTGCAGAGTTTGGCTTCTTAGGGGTTGTAGTGTATACTCTGGTACAAACTCCTCTTCGCTGTGGACATGCATCCAAAGCTCTTGATTTTGATTTCGTCTCCAGTGTAGTTCTACCTTTTCGTACTAACTGTTGAATAGTAGGCATTAACTGATAAAATTTAGTTTTCCCGTAAACTGTTAAATTTTGGACTGCAAAGGTAAACAAACTAATAAGAGTAACAAAGCTAAGCAGTTATATTTTTATTAGGCTTCTCCCGGTGTTCCGAAACTAATCGGAAACTGAGGTGCTCCTCCTGACTGATTGATTTTGCCAAAGGCTGCTTCGTATTTCTCTATATTATCTTTGAGTGCAGAAAGCAATCGCTTGGCATGGTCTGGAGTCACAATAATCCTAGACTTCACTTTCGCCTTTGGCACCCCTGGCATCAAGCGAATGAAGTCAATCACAAATTCTGAATTAGAATGCGCGATCATCGCCAAATTGGAATAAACACCTTCAGCCACTTCTTCTGAAAGCTCCACATTGATCTGTTGATCGCCTTTTTTTGGTCCGTTGTCGTCTTGCATGATTTATATAGATTAAAAAAGGCCTGTTGTGAAACAGGCCTTTTGAATTAATTTATTAGAAAATTACAGGATTGCTTCGCTAGATCTTTTAGCACTTCGCTCCATGTTTTCTGAAAGCTTGTCATACTCTTCTTGAGAACCGACGATAACAGGCTGCAATCTCCGCTGACCAGTACCGGCAGGAATCAAGTGACCAACGATTACGTTTTCTTTCAGACCTTTCAACTCATCTCGCTTACCTCTAATGGCTGCTTCTGAAAGCACCTTAGTAGTCTCCTGAAAGGAAGCCGCCGAGATAAATGACTCAGTACCCAAAGATGCTGCAGTGATACCTTGTAGTGTTGGTTTAGAAACAGCAGTTTCTGCATCACGTACTTGTACCAACTTAAGATCTTTGCGCTTCAAGCTAGAATTCTCATCTCGCAATCTTCTTGCTGAGAGAATCATTCCTGGCTTCAACGTAGAAGAATCACCTGCATCCATGACCACCTTACGGTCAAGAATATTGTCATTCTCTTCTCTGAAAGCCCACTTATCCACCACTTGGTTTTGTAGGAACCCAGTGTCACCCGCATCAAGGATTTCAACTTTCTGCATCATCTGGCTTACAATCACCTCGATGTGCTTATCGTTGATTTTTACACCCTGAAGTCGGTATACTTCCTGAATTTCATTTACCAAGTACTCTTGAACAGCAGTTGGGCCTTTGATAGACAAGATGTCATTTGGAGTGATCGCTCCATCAGAAAGTGGCTCACCAGCTCTGATAAAGTCATTCTCCTGAACCAGGATATGCTTAGAAAGGGATACCATATACTTTTTGATCACACCATCTTTAGATTCGATGATGATCTCTCTGTTACCTCTCTTGATACCTCCGTATGTTACTACACCATCGATCTCAGAAACTACAGCCGGATTGGATGGGTTTCTTGCTTCGAATAGCTCAGTAACTCGTGGTAGACCACCAGTAATATCTCTTGTCTTACCTACAGATCTTGGGATTTTTACCAAAATCTGACCAGATCTAACTTTGTCACCTGCTTCAATGGCTAGGTGAGCACCAACTGGAATATTGTATCCTTTTGATTCCTCACCGTAGTTTACAATAATCGCAGGGTTCTTAGTTCTATCTTTCGTATCGATGATTACTTTTTCACGGAAACCAGTCTGATCATCAGAGACTTCCTTATAAGTAACGCCTTCTACTATAGCTTCGAATTCAATTTTACCGTCGAATTCAGAAAGAATAACTGCGTTATATGGATCCCACTTACAAAGAGTCTGACCCTTGGTGATTTTCTCACCTTCTTTCACATTAATAATAGCACCATAAGGAGCGTGGTTAGACACTAGAGTCTTACCTGTCTTAAGGTCATTGATCTTGATTTCACCAGATCTACCCATGACAACTGTTATATGCTCGCCATCTTTGTTAGTAGTCTCGATCAATCGTAATTCGTCGTCAAATTCAACTACTCCGTCAAACTTAGCAATCACACTAGCTTCAACAGCCATGTTTGATGCTGTACCACCTACGTGGAATGTTCTTAGGGTAAGCTGAGTACCTGGCTCACCGATAGACTGTGCAGCAATAACACCTACAGATTCACCTTCCTGTACCATGTGGCCAGTTGTAAGGTTTCTTCCGTAACATTTACCACAAACACCTCTGCGTGTCTCACAAGTCAATACAGATCTGATCTCAACTTCGTCGATTCCGGCTTCGTCGATCAACTTAGCTACTTCATCGTTAATCTGAAGACCTGATTCTACGATTAGCTCATCCGTAGTAGGATGGAAAATATCGTGAACAGAAACACGTCCAAGAACTCTTTCAGAAAGAGGTTCAACAATCTCGTCATTGTCTCTCAATGGTTGTACAAGAAGTCCTCTTAAGCTGCCACAATCGTCTTCAGTTACGATCATATCCTGAGCCACATCTACTAGACGTCTGGTTAGGTAACCAGCATCAGCAGTCTTCAATGCAGTATCGGCAAGACCTTTACGTGCACCGTGGGTAGAGATAAAGTACTCCAATACATCTAGACCTTCTTTGAAGTTAGAAAGGATTGGATTTTCGATGATCTCACCAACAGAGCCTTGAAGGTTTTTCTGTGGTTTAGCCATCAAGCCTCTCATACCACCCAATTGACGAATTTGTTCTCTAGAACCACGGGCTCCGGAGTGCATCATCATGTAGATAGCATTGAATCCTTGCTTATCCTCTTCCATCTGCTTCATCAGATTATTAGTCAAATGAGAGTTGGTACGAGTCCAGATATCAATTACTTGGTTATAACGCTCGTTGTCTGTGATCAGACCCATTCTATAGTTATTCCAAACCTCATCTACCTCATCTTTCGCTTTAGCGATCATTGGTTCTTTTTCTTCCGGAATAATTACATCATTCAGCCCCATAGACAAACCACCTTTGTAGGCCATTTGGAATCCTAGGTGCTTGATGTCATCCAAGAATGTAGCTGTACGTGCCATTCCACATACTTTTACCACCTTAGCGATGATTTGCTGCAGTTTCTTTTTAGTCAAAAGCTCATTTACAAAACCTACTTCTTTTGGCACAAATTGGTTGAAAATCAAACGACCGGCAACGGTCTCAATGATCTCATCCTTGTAACCACCGTCTTCAGTTCTTAATTGAACCTTACACTTGATATTCGCGTGCTTGGAGATTTGCTCCTCATTCATAGCGATGATCACTTCTTCAACACTATAGAACGTCATGCCTTCACCAGCAACTATCTCTTCAGGAGTAGATTTCTTGCCCTTGGTCACATAGTATAGACCCAACACCATATCCTGAGAAGGTACAGTAATCGGAGCTCCGTTAGCAGGGTTAAGAATGTTGTGCGAAGAAAGCATCAAGGTAGAAGCTTCCAAAATTGCCTCATGACCAAGAGGTACGTGAACTGCCATCTGATCACCGTCGAAATCGGCGTTAAATGCAGTACATACCAATGGGTGAAGCTGGATAGCTTTTCCTTCAATTAGTTTTGGCTGGAAAGCTTGAATACCAAGTCTGTGAAGTGTTGGAGCACGGTTAAGGAGCACAGGGTGTCCTTTCAGTACATTTTCCAAGATATCCCAAACCACAGGATCTTTACGATCCACGATTTTCTTAGCAGACTTTACTGTCTTCACAATACCTCTTTCGATCAGTTTCCTGATGATAAAAGGTTTGAAAAGCTCAGCTGCCATATTTTTAGGAAGACCACACTCGTGAAGCTTCAATTCTGGACCTACTACAATCACAGAACGACCGGAGTAATCCACACGCTTACCGAGCAAGTTTTGACGGAATCGGCCTTGCTTCCCTTTCAACATATCAGAAAGGGATTTCAATGCACGGTTTCCATCGGATCTTACCGCATTTACTTTTCTAGAGTTATCAAATAGAGAATCGACAGCTTCCTGAAGCATTCTCTTTTCGTTTCTCAAAATAACTTCTGGAGCTTTGATATCGATCAATCTCTTTAGACGGTTATTTCTGATAATCACTCTTCTATATAGGTCATTGAGATCGGAAGTCGCAAAACGACCACCATCCAAAGGAACCAAAGGACGCAATTCAGGTGGAATAACCGGAACCATACGAACGACCATCCACTCAGGGCGGTTTTCGATTCTGGTTCTAGCATCACGGAATGCTTCTACTACTTTCAGTCTTTTCAGTGCCTCTGCTTTTCTCTGCTGAGAAGTATCAGTGGCCGCCTGGTGACGAAGTGAGTAAGAAAGGTCATCCAAATCAATTCTTGCCAATAACATCTCCAACGCTTCAGCACCCATTTTGGCGATGAATTTATTTGGATCCTCATCGTCAAGCATATGGTTTTCCTTAGGAAGCTTGTCCATGATATCCAAGTATTCATCTTCTGTCAAGAAGTCCAGGTATTGAACTCCCTCTTCTGCTTTGATACCTGCCTGAACAACCGCATAACGCTCATAATAGACAATCTGGTCAAGTTTCTTAGTTGGAAGACCAAGAAGGTAACCGATTTTATTAGGAAGAGATTTGAAATACCAAATGTGCGCAACCGGTACTACCAGCTCGATGTGGCCCATTCTCTCTCTTCTTACTTTCTTCTCTGTAACCTCTACACCGCAGCGGTCACAGATAATACCTTTATACCTGATGCGCTTGTACTTTCCACAATGACACTCCCAGTCTTTTACCGGACCAAAGATTCGCTCACAGAACAACCCGCCCATTTCAGGCTTGTAAGTTCTATAATTGATGGTCTCTGGCTGGGTCACCTCACCGTTTGAGCTATCCAGAATAGATTCTGGGGAAGCCAAACTGATGGTGACTCTGGAAAAATCATTGTTAAGTTTTTTATTTTTTCTGAACGCCATAGTTTTTTGAAAGATATGTAAAGGGCTCTTGCGAGCCCATTCGCTTTATTAATCTAGGGTAATTTCAAGAGCCAAACCTCTCAACTCATGAACCAATACATTGAATGATTCAGGAATATTAGGTTTAGGAAGGTTTTCACCTTTCACAATCGCTTCATAAGCTTTTGCTCTACCAATTACGTCATCAGACTTCACTGTCAGGATTTCCTGCAGTACGTGAGATGCACCGAATGCTTCAAGTGCCCAAACTTCCATCTCTCCAAAACGCTGACCACCAAACTGGGCTTTACCACCCAATGGCTGCTGCGTAATCAATGAGTATGGTCCGATTGAACGTGCGTGCATCTTATCATCTACCAAGTGACCAAGTTTCAGCATGTATGCAATACCTACTGTAATTGGCTGATCGAATTTCACACCTGATAAACCATCGTATAGGTAGGTACGTCCATAAGCCGGTAAGCCTGCCAATTCCAATTCGTGAGACACTTCTTCCATAGAAGCACCGTCAAATATTGGAGTAGCATACTTCTTATCCAGCTTCTGTCCAGCCCAAGCCAATACAGTTTCGAAGATCTGTCCGATGTTCATTCGAGAAGGTACACCTAGTGGATTCAATACGATATCCATTGGAGTTCCATCCTCTAGGAATGGCATATCTTCGTCTCTTACGATTCTTGCTACAATCCCTTTGTTACCGTGACGACCTGCCATCTTATCACCAACTTTCAGCTTACGCTTCTTAGCGATGTACACTTTTGCAAGTTGAACGATACCAGCAGGAAGTTCATCCCCTACTTCAAGAGTAAATCTTTCTCTCTTGAAAGTACCACTGATCTCATTTCTTGAGTTCGTATAGTTTTTCACAAGATGAACGATTAGCCCATTGATGTGAGGATCATTTGTCCAGTCGTCAAGAACTATATCTGAGATTAGATTAGCCTCTTCAGGTACATTGTAATTACTCTCATCTCTGTAAGGATTCTTAGCAGGGAAAAGGTTGTTTTCAATGTTTTTCGCATTGAACTTCTGGCCTTTCGTGATGATCTCATCACCAAATTTATGCTTAACGCCCTGAGAAGTTTTGCCATCAAGGATAGTTACCATCTTATTGATCATTCGGGCTCTGATGCCCAAAAGATCCTTAGAATATCTTCCCTTAAGTTTTTCAACTTCAGCTTTAGACTTAGCTCTTACGTCTTTGTCCTTCTTAGGTCTTGCAAATAGCTTCGTCTCGATCACTACACCATTCAATGAAGGAGAAGCTTTCAAGGAAGCATCTTTCACATCACCTGCTTTATCACCGAAGATTGCTCTAAGCAATTTCTCTTCAGGAGTCGGATCAGTTTCTCCTTTTGGAGTGATCTTACCGATGATGATATCGCCTTCTTTTACTTCAGCTCCAATAGCGATGATACCATGCTCATCAAGATTTTTTACTGCTTCTTCAGAGACGTTAGGGATTTCAGAAGTCAATTCTTCTTCACCTCTCTTCGTATCACGAACTTCCAATTGGAATTCCTCTACGTGAATAGAAGTAAAGATATCTTCTCTTACTACACGCTCAGAGATTACGATAGCATCCTCAAAGTTGTATCCTTGCCAAGGCATGTAAGCCACCTTCAAGTTTTTACCTAGAGCGAGCTCACCGTTATTAGTAGAGTAACCTTCTACCAATACCTGACCTTTTTTCACTTTTTGGCCTTTCAGCACCAAAGGAGTAAGGTTGATTGTAGTATCTTGGTTAGTTCTTCTAAACTTGATCAAGTCATAAGATTTGTATTCATCAGTGAAGTTAACCATGAGCTCATCATCAGTAAGGTCGTACTTGATGACAATTTTCCTAGCATCCACATAATCAACTAAACCATTTGCTTCCGCAATGATCAATGATCTAGAATCAACAGCAGCTTTTGCTTCCAAACCGGTACCCACAATAGGAGCTTCAGCTTTCAACAAAGGAACTGCCTGACGCTGCATGTTGGATCCCATCAATGCACGGTTGGCATCATCATGCTCCAAGAATGGAATCAAAGATGCTGCAACGGATACAATCTGATTAGGAGCAACGTCCATATAGCTGATTTCAGAAGGCTCCAACACTGGGAAGTCACCTTCGAATCTTGCTTTTACTTTTTCATTGATAAACTTGCCAGACTCGTCCAAAGGAGCATTTGCCTGAGCAATGTTATGATTATCTTCTTCTTCAGCAGTCAAGAACAAAATATCCTCAGCTTTCATGCTTACTTTACCCTCTTTTACCTTACGGTAAGGAGTCTCAAGGAAGCCCATTGAGTTCACTTTAGCATGAACACAAAGAGAAGAAATCAAACCAATGTTTGGACCTTCTGGAGTTTCGATAGTACAAAGACGACCGTAGTGCGTATAGTGAACATCTCGAACCTCAAATCCTGCTCTTTCTCTAGATAGACCCCCTGGACCCAAAGCTGAAAGTCTTCTCTTGTGAGTCAACTCCGCCAACGGATTGGTTTGATCCATAAACTGAGAAAGCTGGTTTGTACCAAAGAAGGAATTGATCACAGAAGAAAGCGTACGTGCGTTGATCAAATCGACTGGTTTAAAGTCTTCATTGTCACGAACGTTCATTCGCTCACGGATCGTTCTTGCCATTCTGGCCAAACCAACACCGAACTGGCTATATAGCTGTTCGCCTACCGTTCTTACTCTTCTATTGCTCAAGTGATCAATATCATCGACCACAGCCTTAGAGTTAATAAGCCCGATCAGGTATTTTACGATGTTGATAATATCTTCCTTAGTAAGGACGATTTTCTCAGAATCGATGTCAAGACCTAGTTTTTTGTTGATTCTATAACGACCAACTTCACCTAGATCATAACGCTTGTCAGAGAAGAATAAACTATGAATTACCTCACGAGCTGTTGACTCATCAGGAGCTTCCGTATTTCTTAACTGACGATAGATAACCTCTACTGCCTCTTTTTCAGAGTTAGAACTATCTTTTTGTAATGTATTATAGATGATAGAGTAATCAGCCACGTTCACATCTTCTCTATGAAGAATGATGCTTTTCGAGCCTGAATCCAAGATCATTTCAATGTCTTCGTCTGAAAGAACGGTATCACGCTCTAGCAATACCTCATTTCGGTCGATGGAAACTACTTCACCTGTATCTTCATCTACGAAATCTTCTACCCAAGTTCTCAGAACCCTTGCAGCTAGCTTACGCCCAGCTACTTTCTTCATCGCTGTCTTAGTGGCATTGACTTCCTCAGATAGACCGAACAAGTCCAGGATATCTTTATCAGAGCCATACCCAATTGATCTTAGCAATGTGGTCACAGGGAACTTCTTCTTACGATCGATATAAGCATACATGACATTATTAATATCAGTAGCAAATTCAATCCACGATCCTTTGAAAGGGATAATTCTGGCAGAGTAAAGTTTCGTCCCATTCGTGTGTTTGCTCTGGGCAAAGAACACACCTGGAGAACGATGAAGTTGTGAAACAATAACTCTTTCAGCACCATTAATTACAAATGACCCTTTCTCGGTCATGTATGGAAGATTACCTAAGAATACTTCTTGCTCAATCGTTTCGAAATCTTCATTATCCTCGTCATGGCAAAGTAATCTCAACTTTGCCTTCAACGGTACAGAGTAGGTCAAGCCACGGTCAATGCATTCGCCCACAGAATATTTCGGGGGATCTACTGCATAATCAATAAACTCAAGAGTAAAATTCTCTCTGGAATCACTGATTGGGAAGTTTTCTGCGAATACTTTAAATAAACCGTCTGCCCGGCGCTTTTCTGCAGGAGTATCCAGTTGGAAAAAGTCTTTGAAAGACTGCAACTGAATATCGAGAAAATCCGGATAGCTTTTGACCACCTTAATGGAGGAGAAACTTTTCCTTTCGGTTTGATTCTTGATAGCCAAGGTAGTGTATGTTTATGGTGAAATTTTTGATATCGGAATAATCGTATTTCCGATGAGAATAATGCAATTTTAAACCTGTGCATAAACAGGAAAAGACCTGACTAAAATAGTCAGGTCTTAGGTGTGAACCCCAACCTAATAGTTGCGGTTCAGCAAATTATTTGATCTCTACTTCAGCACCAGCTTCTTCCAAAGACTTCTTCAAGCCTTCAGCTTCGTCTTTAGCTACACCTTCTTTCAATGCTTTAGGAGCAGAGTCAACTAGTTCTTTAGCCTCTTTAAGACCAAGACCTGTCAATTCTTTTACAAGCTTAACAACTGCCAGTTTTGATCCACCAGCAGCTTTCAAGATCACGTCAAAAGTCGTTTTCTCTTCTTCAGCTGCAGCTTCACCAGCACCAGCACCACCTGAAACAACTACTGCGCCTGCAGCAGCTGGCTCGATGCCATACTGATCCTTAAGGATATCTGTCAATTCTTTAACCTCTTTTACAGTCAAGTTTACCAACTGATCTGCAAGTTGCGTAAGATCTGCCATTGTATTTGAAATTTAATATTTGTTTGAATTATTTTTTTTAACTTATTTTTCTTCTCTATCAGCAAGCGTCTTAAGCACACCAGTAATGTTGTTCTGGCCACTTTGCAATGCTGAGATAAGATTCATCGCTGGAGATTGTAGCAAGCTGATTAGATCGCCTAGCAACTCCTCCTTTGACTTCAACTTAGATAACATTTCTAGGTTCTCTTCTCCGATGAAGATATCTGCATCGATGGAAGCTCCTTTAAATGCTGGCTTAGTTGCTTTTTTACCTATTTTTTTTCTAAAATCCAGCAATACGTTTGCCGGAAGATTACTCGTCTCTTTTGAGAAAATAATTCCAGAGAATCCTTTCAATGCATTATCTGACAACTCCGTAAAGTCGGCATCTAAATTTTCCAGTGCTTTGCTGATCAAGGTGTTTTTGTACACTTTGTACTCCACTCCTTTTTCATAACAAGCTCTTCTGAATGCATTCACTTGTGCAACAGAAAAACCTGAAGCATCAGTGATGTAGAAGAAAGGGTTTTCTTTAAATTTCTCAGTAAGACCGTCGATTATTACTTTCTTTTCGTCTCTAGTCATGATTAAATTCCTTGAATGCTACCCTTGTCCACTGCAATCCCAGGAGACATTGTACTGGATAAATGAATACTCTTGAAATATGTTCCCTTAGATGAAGAAGGCTTCAGCTTAGAAATAGTAAGGATAAGTTCTTTCACATTCTCTTCAATCTGCGCTGCAGTGAAGGATGCCTTACCGATACCCGCGTGAATAATTCCAAATTTATCTACTTTGAAATCGATTTTACCCGCTTTTACTTCTCTTACTGCCTTAGCTACATCCAGAGTAACAGTTCCTGATTTAGGATTTGGCATAAGACCTCTTGGTCCTAATACTCTACCCAATCTACCTACTTTCGCCATTACGTTAGGCATAGTGATGATGACATCAATGTCAGTCCATCCGCCTTCGATTTTTGCTATATAGTCGTCCAAGCCTGCGTAATCTGCACCTGCTTCGGTCGCTTCTGCTACTTTGTCAGGAGTACAAAGCACCAATACTTTGATGTCTTTGCCTGTACCATGAGGAAGCGCAACAACGCCTCTTACCATTTGATCAGCTTTACGTGGATCTACACCCAAACGGATGTCAAGATCTACGGAAGCATCAAACTTCGTCATAGTAATATCCTTCACGATAGTAGAAGCTGCCTCCAGGGAGTACACTTGGCTTGGGTCGTATTTAGAAAGAGCTTCTTTTTGCTTTTTTGTTAACTTAGCCATTGTTTTTTATTTATACTTCCCAAGGGGCTTTACCAGATACTGTGATTCCCATGCTTCTTGCTGTACCAGCTACCATTTTCATAGCAGACTCAACTTTGAAAGCATTAAGGTCAGGCATTTTTACCTCCGCTATTTCCTTAACCTGATCCCAGGTTACTGATCCTACCTTCTTACGGTTAGGTTCAGCAGATCCGCTTTTAATTTTCGCAGCCTCAAGCAACATATTTGCCGCTGGAGGAGTTTTTACTACGAAGTCAAAAGACTTGTCTGAGTAGATTGTAATCAATACAGGAAGCACTTGACCCATTTTATCTTGGGTACGTGCATTGTACTGCTTACAAAACTCCATGATGTTCAGACCCTTGGAACCAAGAGCCGGACCTACTGGAGGCGACGGGTTTGCCTGGCCACCTTTCACTTGTAGTTTTAAATAACCAGTGATTTCCTTAGCCATTGCTTAGTCTTGTTTTTCTACTTGTATAAAGTTTAATTCGACAGGAGTATTTCGGCCGAAGATCTTAACCATAACATTAAGTTTTTTCTTCTCCTCAAATATCTCCTCTATTGTTCCGGTAAATCCACTGAAAGGACCGTCCATTACTTTGACAGTCTCTCCGACTATAAATGGTGTATCCAGCTTCTCTGCGAACTCATCAATCTCTTCAACCTTACCTAAAATACGGTTGATTTCTGACTGACGAAGTGGCTCAGGGGTTTTGGAAGCCCCACCTGAGTTAGATCCTAAGAAACCGATTACTCCCGGAATACTCGTAATTACGTGATTGGCCTCACCATTGGAGAGATCCGCATTAACTAAAACGTAGCCAGGAAAGAAGTTTCTTTCTCTAACACGCTTTTTACCGTTACGCATCTCATATACTTTCTCAGAGGGTATTAAGACTTCGGGAATAAAATCGCCTATTTTCTGCCTGGAAATTTCATTATCCAGATAGGTTTTAGTTTTTTTTTCCTGTCCCGCTACTACTCTGAGTACGTACCATTTATGTTCAGCCATTCTGTAATGTCAATTCAATTAGAATAAATCATAAAACCATGTCATAATGTTCTCGAACCCTAGATCCACCACACCTATAAATAGGGCAAAGATCAGAGAGGCGACTAACACCAATACTGCACTATTTTGAAGAAAAGAGAATTTTGGCCAGGTGACCTTATTCTTCATTTCATCATATGACTCCAGGACAAAGTTTTTTAGATTCATAGTGTACTTAACTTACTGGCACGGGCAGAGAGATTCGAACTCCCATCAACGGTTTTGGAGACCGCTATTCTGCCGTTGAACTATGCCCGTGTAAATGAACGTCCCGCTAATGGGAACGCAAAATTAGGTATTGATTACTAAAGAAACAAATGCGATCCCAAAATAATTTGAGATCGCATTGTATAAATAGTCAATCAGTGATTGATGAATTAGTCAAGGATTTCAGTAACCTGACCAGCTCCTACTGTTCTACCACCCTCACGGATCGCAAAACGAAGACCTTTCTCAAGAGCAACCGCGTTAAGCAAAGTTACCTCGATAGTCACGTTATCACCTGGCATTACCATTTCAACGTTCTCTGGAAGTTTGATCTCGCCAGTTACATCTGTAGTTCTAAGGTAGAACTGTGGACGGTACTTGTTAAAGAATGGAGTGTGACGTCCACCTTCTTCTTTTGAAAGAACGTAAACCTCAGCGTTGAAGTTAGAGTGAGGCTTCACAGATCCTGGCTTACAGATAATCATACCACGTTTGATTTGTGACTTTTCAATACCTCTTAGCAATAGACCTACGTTATCACCTGCTTCTCCTCTGTCAAGGATCTTACGGAACATCTCAACACCAGTTACTGTAGACTTAAGGCCTTCAGCACCCATACCGATAATGTCAACCGCTTCTCCAGAGTTTACAACACCTCTTTCGATTCTACCAGTAGCTACAGTACCACGACCAGTGATCGAGAACACATCTTCTACAGGCATCAAGAAGTCTTTATCAATAGCTCTTTCTGGAAGAGGAATGTAAGAATCAACAGCGTCCATCAATTCCATTACAGTATTAACCCACTTTTCTTCACCGTTCAATGCACCAAGTGCAGAACCAGCGATTACTGGGATATTGTCTCCGTCGAATTCATAGAAAGAAAGTAGTTCTCTGATTTCCATTTCCACAAGCTCAAGAAGCTCAGGATCATCAACCATATCTACTTTATTCATAAACACTACTAGTTGAGGAACACCTACCTGGCGAGCCAGAAGGATATGCTCTCTAGTTTGAGGCATTGGTCCATCAGTAGCAGCAACTACTAAAATAGCGCCATCCATTTGGGCAGCACCCGTTACCATGTTCTTAACGTAATCAGCGTGACCTGGACAATCTACGTGAGCGTAATGTCTTTTTTCAGTTTGATATTCTACGTGAGAGGTGTTAATGGTAATACCTCTTTCTTTTTCTTCCGGTGCGTTATCGATAGAAGAAAAGTCTCTTAATTCAGATAGACCCTTACTAGCCAGAACGGTAGTGATGGCAGCAGTCAAAGTGGTCTTTCCATGATCTACGTGACCAATCGTACCGATATTAACGTGCGGCTTGGAACGGTCGAATTGTGCTTTTGCCATGCGTGAAAATCCTCAGTTTAAGTTTAAAGATATATTTAATTTTTTTCTCTTATTATAATCGAAATGAGCCAACGAGGGGATTTGAACCCCTGACCCCTTCCTTACCAAGGAAGTACTCTACCCCTGAGCTACGTCGGCTTAGACTCTTATGCTCCCCTAAGAGTTCTTAGGGAAACAAAGAGCGGGAGACGAGGCTCGAACCCGCGACCTGCAGCTTGGAAGGCTGCCGCTCTACCAACTGAGCTACTCCCGCTTGTAATCTTTCGAGATGAAATCATCTCTGCCGCTCTACCTCTAGGCAATCTATCTTTCAATAATGCCTTGGAGAGCTACTTCCATTTAAACCTGGTCTTATCCAGATTTTTTTTCGCCCTGCAAAATTAGAAAAAAAATTTTGCATTCTGGCAATGGTGTGGGGGAAACAGGATTCGAACCTGTGAAGACTTAAGTCAACGGATTTACAGTCCGTCCCAGTTGGCCGCTTTGGTATTCCCCCAAATTCCGCTTCAATTCTAGCCTTTTTCTCAGGCTTTTCTATCGTAACGGATGGCAAAATTATAGGCTTTTATTAAAGATTCAAAACATGCATTTCATATTTGATGAGATTTTGCTGTTTTTATTTCCAAACATTTATAAATCAACGGATTAATTTTCGCCTTTCATCGCTTCAAGAAAATTCTGGTAGTACATAATCAGGTTACTATCCATTTCGTGGGCAGCAACCTCACTAATTTTCTTCAAAATCTCTGGATCGTCAGAAAACCCTAGCAGTCCCTGGAAAGCTCCCAAACGAATATAGCTTCTCTTATCATTTCCCATTTTAGCCAATAAAAAATCGATTACATCCTCTTCGCCTTCTTCCGGGAAGCGGCTGAAATATTCACTCAGATAACCAAAGAAATAGTACAAGCCTTCCCCTGAAATGGTATTTGCTTGATTTAGAAACCAATCTCCTTTGCCAGCAACAGCCTTAGTTATATAATAATCTGCCACTGGAATCACCATGCGGAAGTTATTTTCACTAGCATAACTCTCTATCAACAAGGAATCGACCTTTTGGGATTCCATGCTCACCAAGCCCATCAAGGCAGATCCAGCGACGAGATAAGACGAGCCCTTAGCTAATTCCAGAAAAGTAGAATAATAATCATCAGGAGAAAAAGCCGAAAGCACATCAATTGCACCTGCTCTCACAGAATTTCTTGGATCATTCTCAGCTAGGTTGGCAATTTTACGAGCTAATTCTGGGGTATCTTCTAGCCATTCCGGGTACCCTTGGAGGATAGACAATGCTGATTCTCTTATAGACCAAAACTCATCATCCAAAGCCTCGGGGAGAATTGATTCTAATTCAGTCACAGCCTCCCAAGCTGCCAGACTATCCAATGCTTCATATCTTGCTATTCCAAATTTTGAAACCCTGAATTGTTGACGCATTTGATTTGCATCCATCTCAATGGACTTCTCAGCAAGCAGATTTTTCTGCTCATCAATTAATATCAGATTAATTGGATTTTCACTCTCCACAGAAACTTGCTGAAAAGCCTCAGTGATCATGAATCGCTTACTTTTTCTTTCCTTCTCTTCGTACCAGCTCACTTCTAAGGGAAGCTGATAAAGCGGCTTTGTTGTCAAATCCTGCTCCTGAGAAACGGATATAATGATGCTTTTTGGATCTGAATAGTCAACATCAAAATTAAGCTCAGGATGTCCTTTATCAAGAAACCATTGATCAAAAAACCAATTCAAGTCTTCCCCGCTAACTTTTTCAAAAGCTATACGAAGATCATTCACTTCCACATTATCAAATGCATGCTCTTCTAGATAAACCTTTAGGCTGGCATAAAATGCTTCCGTTCCTAAGTATTCCCGGAGCATGTGAAGTATAGCTCCTCCTTTGGAATAGCTATGTGAATCAAACATATCTTCAGCATCTTCATAATCGAAACGAATCAAATCAACCTGCTTTGTTTCTGCTTCCATAAAGTAATTTTCCATCTCTGCTATAAGCTTCAGCTTAGCTTCATCTGATCCGTATTTGTACTCATTCCACAAGAACTCACTGTAATTTGCAAAGCCTTCATTCAACGTGAGATTTGCCCAGGATTCGGCAGTCACATAGTCTCCAAACCACTGATGAAAAAGCTCATGGGCAATAATGTAATCCCACTCGGAATCAATTGCTTCACGTTCGGTAAGCCGCAATTCCTCCATAAAAATAGATGCAGTCGTATTTTCCATTGCTCCAGACACAAAGTCCCGCACTACGATCTGATCATATTTTGGCCAAGGATATCTCACACCAAGTAAATCGGAGAAGAAACCAATCATCTCAGGCGTATTCTTAAACACTTTTTTGGCTCCTTCTTCGTAGCCTTTTTCCACATAGTAACCTAAGGGAACATCCTCCCAGTTAGCCTCTACTTTCCCAAAATCGCCAACGGCAAAAGCAGCTAAATAAGCAGAATGAGGGAGCTTCATTTCCCAATAATCCTTCCTCATTCCATCACTTAAAACCTCTTGCTTCACTAATTCCCCATTCCCTATGGTCACTAAGGTGTCGGATACAGTCAGTTTAATAAGCTGGGTGAATTTATTATTTGGGGAATCTATGGTTGGGAACCACTTGGAATTATGTGCAGTCTCCCCTTGTGTCCAGATCATTGTCGGTTTGTCTGGTATCGTATCCAGCGGATCAATAAAATAAAGACCTTTCGTATCAGTAATAGCCTCGCTTCCACCTCCTCCATTACGCTCGGGAAACGCTATATAATCGAAAACTATCCGAAAAGTGTCAGCTCTTGTTAATTCTCTCGGCAGGTAAATATGGATTTTCTCTTCATCGTAGTTATAGGTAGTGGTTTCCCGTTTTCCGGCTTGAATGAAAAATATTTCGTCAAATTCAAAATCTTGGGCATCGAGGACCAGTTCTCGAGTGGGATAGAAAAATGGTTTGATCGTTAACTCGGCCTTTCCAATTACTGCTTGTCGTTGATACTCAAAAGACAAGTCCAAGTCTGTATGCAAAATGTCGAAATCTTTCTTTGCAGAAGGATTATAATCATAGGTTTCATCAGCTTTTTCTTCCCGAGAAGTGTCTGCTACCAAAGCGGCACTATCAACCAGCTTCTCTTCTGCAGGAATTTCAATTATGGGATTTTCTGATTGTCCCTGGTCTGGAATCTTTGCAGACTTGCACGCAATTGCAAAAACAAGAAAAAAAATAATCTGACCTGCAAAAGAATATCCTCTGATCCTTAACTTTTTAACTGACAATTGATTCATATTTAAAACGAATGAAAAAGGATTGGTTTTATTTGAAATTGTATATTCGGCTTCAAATTAACATGAATGTTTACAGTTACCATCCAAAATAAAAGCTATTCGATAGAAAAATCTGATGATACTATCCAAGTAAATAGCAAAACGATCAACTGGGATCTTCAGTGGATTTCTGATCGAAAAATTCACCTTATTTATGATAATAAGTCCGTAGAAGCAGAATTGATTTCCATAGATAAAGAAACAAAAACAGTTCAAATCAAACTTGGAAACAAAATCTCCAGCCTTCTGCTCAAGGACAGATTTGATCTACTTTTGGAACAATTGGGAATGAACAATATAGCCTCCCAGGCTTTGAAAGAAATAAAAGCTCCTATGCCCGGTCTTATATTAGATCTAAAAGTAAAGCCGGGAGATGTAGTTAAAAAAGGAGATGTAGTACTGATCTTGGAAGCTATGAAAATGGAGAATATCCTCAAATCCTCAGGAGATGGCATCGTAAAAGCCGTAAAAGTAACTCTTCATCAAAGTGTAGAAAAAAACCAAGTCTTGATTCAATTTTAGCCTTTATGCCTAGCATAATGAATTGAAGAAATTATATTTGTCGGATTATTTTGCGCAAATCGGATCACGTCCGATCTTTTTTCAGTCAATTTGCTAAATTCTTTTTAGCGCTAATCTGAGAATAACTCGCCTCAAATAATCGCAATAATAGCGTCAAAAAACCTCTGAAAACAACACCAAATATATGAAATACAAGAGAATACTGCTCAAACTCAGTGGAGAAGCGCTAATGGGTGAAAAGAGTTACGGCATTGATCCTGTTAGACTTCAGCAATACACACAGGAGATCAAAAAAGTACAGGATATGGGTGTTGAAGTAGCGATTGTAATCGGGGGAGGTAATATTTTTAGAGGAGTGCAAGCCGAAAAGTCCGGGATCGACAGAGTTCAAGGTGACTACATGGGGATGCTGGCAACTTTGATCAATGCTATGGCGCTGCAAAGTGCACTTGAGCAAGGTGGAATGTACACCCGCTTAATGTCCGGTATCAAAATCGAAAGTGTTTGTGAGCCATTTATTCGTCGAAGAGCAATCAGACACCTTGAAAAGGGCCGTATTGTAATCTTCGGAGCAGGTATTGGAAATCCATATTTTACTACTGACTCCACCGCAAGTTTGAGAGCTATTGAAGTTGAGGCTGATATCGTATTGAAAGGAACTAGAGTGGATGGCGTCTATACTGCTGATCCAGAAAAAGATTCTACAGCCACAAAATATAAAATCATTTCGTTTCAAGAAGTTTATGAAAAGAACCTTAACGTAATGGATATGACGGCCTTTACGCTTTGCCAAGAAAACAACCTGCCCATCATCGTCTTTGATATGAACGTAGCAGGAAACCTTAGCAAATTGGTACAAGGTGAAGAAATTGGTACTTTGATCACTTCTCTTTAAGTTTAAAAACCATGGAAGAAATAGAATTATATTTAGACGAAGCAAAAGAATTGATGCAGAAAGCGGTAGCTCATACCTCAGCGGAACTTCTGAAAATACGCGCAGGTAAGGCAATGCCAAATCTCCTAGATGGTATTTTGGTTCAGTATTACGGCGCTAATACTCCTTTGAGCCAAGTATCATCAGTAAACACTCCGGATGCCCGGACTCTTTCCATCAAGCCGTTTGAACGATCAATGATTTCTGAGATCGAAAAAGCCATCATCAATTCAGACCTTGGACTGGCACCTCAAAATAATGGAGAAGTAATTATTCTTACCATTCCTGCTCTTACAGAAGAAAGACGGATAAATTTGGTGAAGCAAGCAAAGCATGAATGTGAAGGAGGGAAAATCTCCCTACGAACGGTGCGCAAAGACATCAATGACGAGCTCAAAAAGCTTCAAAAAGATGGCGCATCTGAAGATGAAATAAAAAGAGCAGAGGATGTCGTTCAAAAACTAACCGATCAGTTCTCTACTAAAATAGATGAGCTTCTCGCCAAAAAAGAAGTGGACATCATGAAAGTATAACTCATAAAAACCCGGTCTTAAGCCGGGTTTTATTTTGTTATCCTGCTTCTCCAGAAGCCGGAATTAATTTGCATTTTCTTCTCCGTTGATTAATACTTAAGCTTACTTTCATGTGTTTATAATTGTTTTCTAATGGTCACATGGAATCTCGCTTGGAAGATAATCATCCCAATGTGTGACGCTTAGGGTCATGCTCGATTTCTTATCTCTATTATCTGCCTCTTACCTTGATGCAAAAAGTCAAGAAGAATTAACACCACCCTCCCGCTCTACTTATTACTTATCCCCTTTAACTTCCTACCTGTCACCATTTTTTTGTCTAGTTATCAATATTCACATTGATAAAGGTGGCAACTCCAAATCTCACTCCTCCGCGGAGAAAATCCGCATTTTCGAACCCAGCTCCCATCTCCACCCGGAAAATTCTAAACAGATTGTCTAATGAATAGCCTACTTCCCAGTAATGCGGGGAATTGTCAGTCTTCAAATAATTAAAGAAAATATTCTCTCTCACTCCCGAGAATCTTAGCATAGGCAATTGTGTGAAAATGAATTTCCTAAACTGGTAATGCACTATCCCAGAAAAGTACTTTGAATTTGTACTGTATTTATAATAATCCATAAAACGGTAATTCGATGCCGGACCGAAATTGGAAAAGATGGTTCTGTTGCCCCCGAAATGCTGAAAATCGGGAAAGTAAACTTGGCCATTGGACAAAAAGGCTCCGGCAGCAAGATTGAAATCCAACTTACCGCTGACCCCAAAAGTGTAATTATGTTTAATTCCCAGTTCTAAGTGATCGAAATCCGCAGCAATTCCATTGCTACTTATTCCACCAAATGCTTTATTATAAGCCAGCTTGACCAATGGAGATCGATCTGTTATCGGATACTTACGGCCATTTCTAATACCATATTTTATTCCCGGTCGCCATTCCAGTTCAGTATTCAGTTTTAGAATATCATAATTGCTAAAAGAGCCCGGATCAGTTTCCACATTTTCTGGCTGGTTTGATGAGTATTCCCGCACGGGCTTATTGTAGAAACTATAATTGTTCGTATTGAATAATTCTCTTCTATTAGCATAAGTCATATTTACCCGATATGTAATACCACCATTGACCCGATGTGCCCAGTACACTTGCGCAAAATCCTGCTCATACAGCTTCATGTAATTTTGCCTGAAAAACAAGGAATAGACGGCATTTACTTGCTCATTGATAGGCTCTCCACCGTTAAATTGATAGATGTATCTTCCGCCTCTTACGCCGAAGGTAGTCCCAGTGATACGCAAAGTACTAGACCACCGAAAATCCACTTTCCCATAAAACCGATTACTCGAAAACCCATACCGCAACTCAGGTTCTATATTAAAACTTTTGAGATGAACGCTCACACTATCAGCCAACTTGGTTGATGATTGCTTTCTATAAAACAGTCCTATTCCAAGCTTGACACCTTCAACTGTATTGAATGAAGTCTTGGTCCAATTTTGCTTGAAACCTATAGAAACACCTTTTCCCATGCTGTACGAGGCGCCATTCATAAAGTCAAGCGGCTTGTATTTTTTTCTAGCTTTTTTAGCCACAGAATCAACATCACTCATCTTAGCAGCCTCAACCGTAGCCAAACTATCATCTCGCTGATATCCCTGAATTTCACTTTCGGTCAATGGAACTGGACGAATACTATCCCAATAAACTTGATTATATTTTTTTGCCATAGAATCCACCTCATAGTAGCTCTCTTGGATCACATCGGGTTCTTCTTGCTCTTTCAGAGATTCCTTCTCGTATTCATTAAGTAGTTTACGGTACTCTTTTCGCGTTTTTGGTTCTTCCTTTGCGAGCTGCTCCAAAGCTGAGACGGACTTATTAAAAGCTACCGCTTCTTCAGGCACCTCCTGTACTTTTTCATCAATAATCTCTGGTACGACCTCCAGATCTGGATTCAGTTCTATCTCATATTCACGAGTAGAAGCTAGGTATTTGAAATTCCCCTCAAAGCCAAAAATCTTCCCTCCAAAGTCATAGGTGTGTGTCAGAGGCATCCAGACATTCTCAGCCACTGGAGCATACTGCTGCTTAGCCTGAATCTGAAATCCTAGCAAGGAAGTTTGCAAGTTCAAACTATGAATCGCCCACAAATCTTCTATAATGTAAATGAATCCTTCAAAGACCTGCTCCCCTCGGGATCTCGGTGTCACTTTGATCTTGCTTACCATTACATTCTGATCAAAAAAACTTCCCTCATATTTAAACTTATAGTACACAAACGCTGAGCGAGAAAGTGGTGAGATGATACCATTAATTTTCTCCTGGTAAAAAGTAGTTTGAATATAGGGGGCCGGTGAAGTAGACTGATTATCTCCATTGGTACGTATAGAAATCACTTTTTCCTCTACTTTATTAGGCTGAGTAAATGTGATTCTCGATACGGATTCTGAGGTATAAGCTTCATTAAGCTTAAGTCCTTCTTTTTCTATGGTTTTTCTCAGAAAGAAAGGAGCATCTGTCAATTTCCCAGTTCCTTTTAGATAGACTGTCATGCTATATTTTTGAATCTGGAGTCTATGGTATTTGGCTTTTGCGATTGCCTTACGCATGATGGTCAGCGCAGGATCTTCTGCCCCGGCCCTTACCTCCACCTCTTCCAGCGTATATTCTTGGGGTTCCAATACAAAGTCTTTGGTCGTCCACTCATCGGTCACAATGATAGTTTCAAGCTGGGATTTGTAGCCAAGATATTGGACTAATACATCATAAACCCCGTTTGGAAGCTTATACTCATAATTCCCTTCCTCATTGGTTGGGACTCCATCACCGAGATTACGAATATAGACTGAGGCATAAGCTAAAGGTTCTCCATCAGATGATCTCACTTTCCCCCTGACACCTTGTGCTTCAGAGTGGTTACTAAAAAATACTGCTACTAAGGAAACACATATGACCAAAATTGATTGTACTAGTTTTTTCATAAAAGTTGGTTTATATCTCAAGATAAACAGGTTTTCAAAAATGAGCTTTATACCCATTGTGTTTTAAGATGATTTAGGAACGTAACAAACTCCATGATAAATCTAAAATGATATTATCACTGAATGATCAGGAATTCTAGCCAAGCAATATGATTCCCCGAAATTCAACTTTGAAAAAAGTTATATAAGCGACTGATACGTAAGCTTAAATCTTAAAAAGGTAGCTCAAGGAAATGGGAAATTCATTTGGATAACTTCATCAAGAATTGCACAAAAATCTTATGTTTTCGCTATTCAGGCGGAGGACTTAAACGTGGAGGACTTAAACAAGGATGGAAACCTAGACTTAATCCTCGGAGGCAATCTTTCAGGCCAAGTCCAAGGTAGGAAAATACGATGCCAGCTACGGTGAAGTCTTATTGGGAAGGGGTGATGGTACCTTCGATTTTTTGGCCCAATTCTCAAAATGGACTTCGGCTAACGGGTGATGTCCGAGCTTTTGCAAAGCTGGAAAATGGAAAACTTTTGGTTGTAAAAAATAATGCTCCTTCAGAAATATGAAACTACTAAACTGATTCTTGCAGTTCTTTTTTCAAGGAAATTCATGTACAAAAACTTAAAAACAGATGATTTTGAAATCTCATCCCAAAGAACAAATATTGTATTGCCCTAAAGCTAAACTTCTTAGAAATCATTGCAAAGTGTCTTAATTTCCAATAGCTTTGAGGTCCAAACACAACAAATTGAAATCCGTTTCATTAAAGCTGAACCACGATTTCAGCCATTAGAAATCATAAAAACAAATCCCAAAATATGCGTACCGTTAAATTCATGCTCTTTTCAGGGATTCTCCTGATTGCTGTTTCTTGCGCAAAACAAGCCGATTATTCCCAAGCCATTACAGACGGCCACTACATAACCGAAGCACAAGATAGAATCACAGAAGTGATCATTCACGATATTTTCTCCCCCCCTGTAGCAGCGAGAATCTACACATATGCATCACTAGCTGCATATGAAGTGGCAGCAGCAGTTGATCCCAATTACACGTCTCTTTTAGGGCAATTAAATGGATCAGAGAAGGTGTCTTTCTCTCCTTCGGAAAAAGTATATCCGCCCTTAGCGTCACTTGCAGCCTATTATTATGTAGGCACTGGATTAATCTTTTCAGAAGATATGATGAATGAGCATAGAGACGCTACCTACGCCGCATTAATGGAAAAAGGTATCCCTGAGGACGTATTTGAAGCTTCTATAGCCTTTGGCAAAGAAGTGGGTGACGTGATCAAGGCATATTCCTCCAAAGACAACTATCACCAGAGTCGGTCTTTCCCCAAATTCACCGTCACTGGTGAAGAAGGTACATGGCAGCCTACTCCACCAGCTTACATGGAAGCCATTGAGCCTCATTGGAGCAAGATCAGGACTTTCGTGCTGGACTCAGCATCACAGTTCAGACCACTTCCACCTCCACCATTCTCAACAGAGCCTGACAGTGAATTTTACAAAGTGGCTAAGGAAGTCTATGATATGGACAGGATGGCCACCCAAGAACAAAAAAATATTGCCCTATTCTGGGATTGCAATCCTTACAAAATGAATGTGAAAGGCCATGTAATGTTTGCAGAGAAGAAAATCACTCCTGGCGGACATTGGATGAGTATAGCAGCAATTGCATCCAAAGGAGCCGAAAGAGATTGGAAAGGTACCGCAGAGGCTTTTGCCATGACGGGAATCTCTCTCAATGAAGCCTTCATTTCCTGCTGGGATGAAAAGTATCGGAGTAATGTTATCAGACCGGAAACCTACATCAATCAGCACATAGATGAGCAATGGGTACCCCTATTGCAAACGCCTCCTTTCCCTGAGCATACCAGCGGGCACAGCGTAGCCTCTGCTGCTTCGGCTTATACATTAGCTCAACTTTTTGGAGATGAATTCCATATCGTAGACAGCTCGGAAGTAGCCTATGGTCTTCCGGTGAGGGAATTTGACTCCTTCTCTCAAGCCGCGGAAGAAGCTGCACTTAGCAGATTTTATGGAGGAATTCACTACCGTCCAGCCATTGAGTATGGCATTACAGAAGGGAGAGACTTGGCTAAATTCATCTGGACAAAGGTGGAGACCAAGTCCAAAAGTGTAGCAAGTAATTAACTCTAAAAGCATCCACCACCCTGGATGCTTTTTTGTTTCCGAATTGTGAATTCTGTATCAAGATTGAACTCATGTTGCTTCATTATGTTTTTATTCCAAGAGATATTCTGTAACTTCTCTTATCCCCTTTTTAAATTGGACTTTTCCTTTTCTTGTTTTAAAACCACCCTTTTATGTCAAAAACCATTATAGTTTCCAATCGCCTGCCTATCAGTTTACGACACAGAAATGGCCGATTTGAATTCAAACCAAGTGCTGGAGGACTGGCCACAGGGCTTGGTTCTATTTATAAGGAAGGAGAAAATATTTGGATCGGATGGCCTGGAAACACGGTAGATGATCCTGAGCAGAGAGCAGAAATCATCCTCGAACTTCATGAGCTAAAAATGGCTCCTGTCTTCCTTTCCAAAGAAGATGTGGAAGAATTCTATGAAGGGTTTAGTAACGAAACGCTTTGGCCAGCATTCCACTACTTTACCCAATACATGGTCTATAATCCTGAGCATTGGGAAGCTTATGTCCGTGTGAATCAGAAGTTTTGTGATGCTATTTTGAAAAAAGCAGGGCCAGACGATACGATATGGGTTCATGATTACCAGCTGCTTTTACTTCCACAAATGCTACGAGAAGTATTGCCAAATGCTACAATCGCATTTTTCCAGCATATCCCATTCCCTTCTTATGAGATCATCCGAATGATTCCTTGGAGGAAGGAATTACTTGAGGGAGTTTGTGGAGCAGATTTGATAGGTTTCCATACCTATGATGACATGCGCCATTTCCTTAGTGCAGTAGGTAGAATTACTGGCTTATCGAGCGAAAGCGGCTATATCCAAGCAGAAAATAGAATCATCAATGTGGATTCTTTCCCGATGGGAATTGATTATGACAAATTTGCAAAGCAGGCAAAAAGTAAACGGACGCTACGTTTTGTGAAAGAATTTGGTAAGCAGGTGGAAGATCAAAAACTGCTTCTTACCATTGATCGACTGGATTATTCCAAAGGAATTCCCCAGCGTATTCAGGCTTTCAATCAATTGCTGGAACAGCATCCAGAACTTCATAGCAAGGTATCCATGATCATGATCGTAGTACCCAGTCGGGACAAAGTACAGTCCTACAAAGAACTTAAAGAAGAGATTGACCTTCTGGTAGGTCGTATAAATAGTGAGCACTCCACACTGAACTGGGTACCGGTTCATTATTTCTACAGAAGTTTCCCATTCGAAGAACTCAGTGCATTTTATAACATGTCTGACATCGCGCTAGTAACGCCGTTGCGCGACGGGATGAACTTGGTTTGTAAGGAATTTGTGGCAAGCCAAACTGATCAGACTGGTGTATTGATTCTCTCAGAAATGGCAGGAGCCTCCAAAGAGCTTCAAGATGCAATCCTAGTCAATCCAAATAACAGACAAGGCGTGGTGGATGCGATTTACAATGCCCTATCTATGCCGCAGGCTGAGCAGATTGCCCGAATGAAAAGCATGCAGGAAAGTCTGAAAAAGTACGACGTTTTCCAATGGGTGAAAGTATTTATGGATCGTCTGGATCATGTGAAGAAAAAGCAAGAAGAATTGACTTCCAAGGACGTGGATACCAAGGTGATGAATGAGATCCAGGCAAGTTTCAAAAAAGCTAAAAATGCTGTTTTGTTCCTTGACTATGATGGCACATTAACCGGTTTTCATTCAGACCCACAGAAAGCTTCGCCTGATGCAGAATTGAAAGGGATTGTGAAAGACTTAAGCGCACTTGCCCAAGTAGTGATTATCTCAGGAAGAGATAAGGACACACTGGGAAGATGGTTTGAAGGGCAGACTATAGACATGATCGCCGAGCATGGTGTGTGGGTAAAAAGAAAAGAGAATCAAGGTGATTGGGAATTGTACGCCGAGGTCGAAGACGGCTGGAAAGATGACATCAGAAAAATAATGGAGTATTATGTACTCAGAACCCCTGGTGCATTCATTGAAGAGAAGCATCATTCTCTTGTGTGGCATTATAGAAAAGTAGAAAGTGGATTAGGAGATCTAAGAATGCGCGAACTCTTTAGCCATTTGAAATACATGGCAAGAGGCTACAACTTGCAGGTGCTGGAAGGAAATATGGTCTTAGAAATTAAGCGACCTGACATCAATAAAGGGCGTGCTGCCACAGCGATGATGAAAGGAACAGAATATGACTTTGTATTAGCCATTGGTGATGACTGGACCGATGAAGACACCTTCAAAGCGATGCCGAAAAACGCGTATTCGATTCGTGTAGGTTATGCCTATACTCAAGCCAATTACAATATCAAATCATTTAGACAAGTAAGGCAATTGCTTCAGAAATTGACTACTTGATTGATTTGAAAATTGGGTTAAGAATTTAAAGTAAGGGTGAAAGATTTTTCGCCCTTACACATTTGCGCCCTCCGCGTCACTCTTTGTGAACTCTGCAGTTAGAAAACTACAGGTATTTTTTATAGAGGTTATCGAGAATTCGCCTATCGGTTTCTGTCAATTCAGCTTCTATGTCACGCTGGATAAAATGCAGCTTGAATGAGCGCCTCGCAGCTTTTGGATCGCTCACATCATATCCAATTATCCTAAGCGCGAGAACTGTATCTAATCTCTTTTCGGGTATATAGTCTGTACTTTCAATAGATATTGATGAATTATCCTGAAAAGTAAGAATTGGAAAAACCACATCTTCATCATACCAAAGCCCATAACCTTCTTCCGCTAGTCTTTTCCAAGGGAAATAAACACTTGGATCAACTTTTCGTGCAGGAGCAATATCAGAATGACCGATGAAATTAGCGGTAGGAATTCCATATTTCCACTTCAACCGCTTCAGTAATACCAAAAGACTTTCTATTTGTGCTGTTGTAAATGGCTCACTCCCATTATTATCCAGTTCTATGCCGATAGAAGCTGAATTAAGATCTGTGTCATTTCCCCAACGTCCTCTACCTGCATGCCAAGAACGCAGATGATCATTCAGCATTTGCACGATTTCACCATCTCTGCCTACTACATAATGTGAACTAACCTGAGTTCGGCTGAGGGTAAAGGTGGTGATGGTCTGCTTCAGTGAGTCTTGAGCTGTGTGATGGATGATCACATAGTTTGGCTTTCGAATACTGAAATTTGTAGTCCCTACCCATTCATCTGTGATGCTCAAGGTGTCATAGTCGAGTTCAGCTTTGGTTTTAGGAATTTCTTGGATAGTAGCTGTGGCTTCCTTCACTGCCTTTTTATGTGCTTTGTTATTCTTTCGGTAGATGTCTCTTGAGCAGGAAGCAAAAGCTAACGAGGCTGTAATCAATAAAACGGCAGAGGTGATTCTACGGGAACTCATGGGAAGAAATAGTTAATCAGAATTTGAAGCTACAAGTATTGTACTAAGTCTGAAAACCAACTATAGAAAAAACAGGAGGAGGTGGGACAAAATACTGGAAAAAAAAGTCCTGCTTCTGGAGAAGCAAGGCAACTCAAAAGCAGGACAACACTTAGTCTGATATTCTCTGGAAATTATCTCCGACGATCTGCAAATTTTATCTGCGAAAATCTGCGGGAAATCTTTTACAAGAAATTCGGTCTATCTAACTTCCGGCCGATACGGAAAGCTGCATTCATCAAACCTACATGGGAATATGCCTGCGGGAAATTGCCCCATTGACTTCCGGTTTTATGATCCACATCTTCGGAGAATAGCTTTAGGTGATTGCAATATTTCACAAGCGTCTCAAATCCTTCTACAGCCTCATCTAATCTTCCAACGCAAGCCAAGGCTTCAATATACCAGAATGCACAGATCAAGAAAGTGGTCTCAGGCACACCAAAATCATCCATATGCTTATACCGATAGAAGAGGAAATCCTTTGCCAATAGCTCTTCTTCCAAGGCTTTTAGGTGATCATTTGCACGCTCCAAATCCTCCCCAAAATACCCCATGGTAATCAATTGAAGTGTAGAAGCATCCATGTAAGTAGAGCCTAATGCCTGTGCGTAGGCTTTTCGATTTGGGAGATAGCAGGATTCTATTTTTTGAACCGCCAGATCCCGAAGCTGAATCGCTTTTTGATACATGTTATCATCTTTCAGACGAATACCGATTTTGGCGGCAGCACAAGAACCAGCCCAGTGAAACAAGAAGGTATAGCAATGCTCCTGAGCTAGATTTCTGAATTCCCAGAGTCCTGCATCTTTCTCATCCATTGTTGCTTCGATCTTGTTTAGCAGGTTCATGATCATCGGCTTTGAGCTACTTCTCTCCTCTTCTGTAAAACGCTGATCGGAGTAAAGCGGAAGTAAAGACACTAAGACCTGACCATAGAGATCATTTTGGATATGCGTATATGCCTGATTCCCAAAACGAACTGGCCTATTATCCAAATAACCAGCAAGTTCTGAAATCTCTTCTGTCAAAAGCGAATCGCCTGTGATAGAATAAAGTGGTTGATACCGCCCATCTGGACCAGGTTTTAGGTTATGAATAAATTCGAAGTACTTCTCCAATTCCTCAAAATGGCCCAAACTGTTAAAACAGGTCAGGGTATAATAACTATCACGTATCCAGCAGTAGCGGTAATCCCAGTTACGGGTAGATCCCGGTGACTCTGGTAGGCTTGTAGTAGAAGCTGCGATGATTGCCCCAGTATCCTCATATTGGTGAATCTTCAGTATCAGAGCAGATCTCAACACCAACTTCTGATGAAAATTAGAGATACTCGTGGACTTCACCCATTCTTGCCAATAGCTTGTCGTCGCCTGAAGAAATCGCTCAGAAGTAGTGTCTATTGGAGCTTCTAACGGTCTACCGTATGTCAATACCAAATAAATGGGCTTATTCAAGGAAAAAGCCTTACCATCCATAATGTAACTCAGCGGTGCATTGGTGGACAGTCTGAGCTCCTGATCTGTATCCATAAACCGGATATGATTGCTCCCCATACTGGATTTTAGCAATCTAGCACCATGCTCTGCTGATGGCTGGCACTTGATGAGTATTGATGGCGAGCCGGATACCACTTCGATCTTTCTAATCAGCATCAGCGGCTTATAGTAGCGATCAAAGTTCTTGAACCTTGGCGCAAAATCAGTCACTGAATAACTATCCTCACCGGATACCACAGTAGTCTTAAGTACATTGGTATTTTCTAGATAAGCTTGTGAAGATTTAAAGTCATTGGATTCTGGATGAATAGTGAATTCCCCGCCTTTCTCGCGATCCAGCATTCCCCCAAAAATAAAATCAGAATCAAATCTTGGCAGACACATCCAACTGATATTGGTATCCAGTTCCACATGGGCGATATAGGCACAATTGCCGATCACCCCACTTCCATAGGTATGTTTTTTCATTAAGGTCAGGTTTGAAATGGGAAAAGTACGGGCTTTTGGGTCTGAAGCAAGAAAGTAAAAAAGGGGACAGAATGCAAAAATCCTGTCCACTAAAGAAATTTTGAAAGAAAGTTAATAATCAAACCGCACCAGATTGGGCTCACGGTCCACTGTCACTCCATAGATAGCTCTATTTCCCTCATCCACTGCAAAACCAAATAAAGGATAGTCCAGCTGATATTGTTTTAGAATATTCCCTTCATAATCAAACTCAAATATTCTGTTGAGATTATCTGAGTTACTTATTTCCCGATAGGATTTACCGCTGAAAAGAACAAAGAAAGAATTATTCCCAGCATAAACATCCATATACCTTGATGTAGAATTCCTTCCAAAATCTGCCATTTGATAGCCCATACTATAACTGATCTTGAACTCAGGCAATTCTTGCCTCGGTCCATAAATCAATTTACTCGACCTATTCTCCAAATCAATGATTTCAATATAGTCGGCTACTTTGCCCGCACTGATAAAATGTTTTTTCGTTGGATCAGCTTTGATGGTTGCCTGAAAAACAGTACTCACCAGATTGGCATCTAAGCCTTCTTCCTTATAGCCATTGGGCAATTCCTTTCCTTTGATCATATCCCTCCAATTACCAAAAGTGGCCAATGTATCACCAGAGGTAGTTAAATGAAGATATTTTGTCCACCCGTCCACTAAGCTAGCCAATAGCGTTTGATCCTTTGCCCATGTTGCCCGGGTTATAAAAAATTCTGTCTCAGGAGATCTAAACTCCTCTTCTGCAAGCTTACTGCTATCCAACAAATCATACTTTGAGAATTTGCGAACTTCCGGATCATAGACCCAGACTTTATTTTTTTCTCCCGCATCCTCTATCTGAGTAATTGTAGTGGTTTCACCTGGTCCCAACCCATGAATTCCCTTAGAGCGAAGATAACTTCCTGATTCAAGATCAATCACATGAAACTTGTCGTCATAGGTATTCTTTCTCTCAAACACCACTGCAAGCCCATCTTTAATCATAATTCCTCGCGGGTTAATTATTTCAGGGATGTTGTACTTTTCTCCAACTAGCTCAATGGGCGGGGGAAGGTCATCTTCTGTGAAATAGATATTTCCATCTTGAACTTTCGGCTGACATGCGCAAAAAAGCAGAATAATACAAAGGGTATATATTGTTTTAGTTGGCATGGCTGATGTCATTAAGCCTCAAAATAAAAAAGGTAAGATAAATACCATCCTATAATAGGACTCTTGATTTATAATCACAAGACTTAGTTTGATAAGTAACTACCAGCTATAATAATTTGCAAATACCAAATATCAACTAAAAAAAAGGTTTGGTAAGCAAATAGAATTAACAAAACTAAACTGTTATTTCAATAGTAATCAAGCGGCCGTTTCCAAAGTTCTATAAAGCCATTAACTATATATCTATCTCCAAATCAAATAGCATAAAAAGTAATTCTTCCCTATCCACCTTGCCTAAATCTGCAAACTGCTGATTCAATTCAGGATTCAAGGTAACTCATTCCCAAAATCCAGAATGTACTTGAGTTCAATAAGATACTCATCTATAATTAACCGCATATAGGGTATCCCTCAATCCCAACGCTAGTAAATAATTGTGTTCATCAATCTTTGATAAGATGTTTCTTTTATCCAAAGGGCTGTCAAACAACACCGGATCAAAGAGAAATCCTGCCAGTTTAACCTCACCATCCTGATAGATAGCTACATTGGATTCTCCATTGATTGAGCTGTAATTAACAATCAATTCCCCCATTTTCTATAAAGACTAAATCTGCATACACGAATTTCAATTGACAGTTTCAGTATAACCAATCAGTTTGAATAGAAATAAAGAAACATTATTAGGTAATTGGAGGAGAGGCAATACTTTTATACTGATATTCTGAAAATTAATCAGGGAAATGGATTGCATTTCATGTATTAATTCTTCAGATTTGTAAACGATGGATTCGAATCTCAATTTAGAATACCACCTTTGAATATCTTGTGGGATTCGTTACATTTCAATGAGTTCAATTATTAATCAACCCAATAACCCAATCACTATGAAAAAGCAGAGGAAGTTATCTTTCCTGTTGGTTTTCCTACTGTGCCTGAGCCTGACTAGCCAGACATTTGCCCAACAGGAGGAAATAACTGGAACAGTTACGGACGTAGAATCCGGCGAGGGAATTCCTGGAGTAAGTATCCTTATAAAGGGGACCACCAGAGGGGCTATTACCGATTTAGACGGGAGCTTTTCGATTACAGCAGGATCGGAAGAAGTCCTCGTATTTTCATTTTTAGGCTATGATACTGTAGAGCAACCTATCGCCAACCGGTCCATCATAAATATTAGTTTATCGCCAAACGTTCAAGCCCTTAACGAGGTAGTGGTCGTAGGCTATGGTACCCAAGAAAGGAAGGAAATTACAAGTGCTGTGACTAGTGTCAAGGCAGAGGATTTCAACCAAGGTACTGTAAATGACCCTCGCCAATTGCTTCAAGGTAAAGTGGCTGGTTTGAATATTGCCAGACCTGGAGGCAACCCCAACGGTGGCTTTAACATGCGTCTAAGGGGAATTTCTTCCATAGGGGAAAATGCTGAACCTCTTGTAGTAATTGATGGTGTGATCGGAGGTTCTTTGAGTACCGTGGATCCTAATGACATTGAATCAATGGATGTATTGAAAGACGGTTCGGCCGCTGCAATTTACGGAACAAGGGGTTCTGCCGGGGTGATTTTGGTCACTACTAAAACAGGTAAAACAGGTAGAACTGTCGTAGAATTCAATAGCAGTGCGGCTGTTGAAAACGTGGCAAGAACCATCAGTGTCATGAATGCGGAAGAATACAAACAAATCCCTGGTTCAATTGACCATGGTTCTAGCACTGACTGGTTTGATGAAGTGACCAATACTGGCTTGAGTTTTATTAATAACCTGAGCTTGGGAGGTGGAACCGCCACTACCAATTACAGGCTTTCGGTCAACTCCCGAAAGGTTGATGGTGTCGGTATCAATTCAGGGTTTGACCAATTGAATGCCAGGATCAACCTGACGCAAAAGGCATTGAAAGACAAGGCAATTTTTACGGTAAACGTTTCCAATACTACCATAGACAGACGATTTGGAAATGAAAACTCCTTCAGATATGCTATCATCACAAACCCTACCCTTCCGGTAAGAAGTTCATTGCCTGTTGATGTCGAGTTTGGAGGCTATAAAGAACTGGATATTTTTGACTGGTTCAATCCGGTATCCATTGCGGAGCAAAACATTGCAGATGGCAGAGACAGCAAATTGCTGGCAAGTATCCGGGGAGAGTACAATTTTACCAGCAAATTCCGCGGTGCGGTTTTTTATGCGAGCCAGAGAGAAACTGAATTCAGGGGAAATTATTCACCAAAGACAGCCAAATTTGGTGGTGGATATGGTAGAAATGGTTTGGCCTCAGTCCGGAATAATACGTTTATGAATGAATTATTTGAATCTACCCTTCATTATGACACCGATGCAGGAAAAGTTGCTATGGCTTTCCTTGGAGGTTACTCTTATCAGGAATTTTTCAATCAAGGCAGTTTTGTGCAAGCTGGTAATTTCCTGACTGATGCATTTACATATAACAATATGAATGCAGCATTAGATAGAGAGAATGGATTGGCTAGCTTAGAGAGTTTTGCTAACTCAAACAAGTTGGTAGCATTTTTTGGACGCGCCAATTTCAATTTAGATGACACTTACCTTTTATCTGTCAGTGCTAGATATGAGGGTTCTACTAGATTTGGAGCTAATAACAAATGGGGGTTGTTTCCTGCAATAAGTGGGGGTATCAATATTGCCAATTTGGTCGATATGCCAGGCGTAAGTGCCATGAAATTTAGGGCAAGTTATGGTAGAACAGGTACCCAGCCCAACTCATCTTATATATCATTATTGAGATTTGGAAAGGGAAATAATTTCTTATACGACGGTAGTTTTGTACCTTCCTATGGCCCTGTGTCCAATGCCAATCCAGACCTGGCATGGGAAACAAAGGACGAATATAACGTTGGTTTGGATTTTGTCATCCTCAATAACAGACTGGATGGTGCGATCGACTACTACACCAGGATCACGACAGGCATGATCTTACCGATAAATGTTCCTATTCCACCAAATCTTTTTCGTACTACTCAATTGAACATCGGAGAAATGTCCAACTCGGGTCTGGAGGTAATGTTAAATTACAAAGCCATCAATAAATCTGATTTCAGATGGACTACAGGAGTCAATTTCTCAACATTGAGAACCAACCTGAGAAGTTTATCTACAGATGATCTTAGTTTTGGAGAGGTTAATTACCGTTCCAACTTTGGATCCCCCGGTCAAAACCTGACTCAATTAATTCGAATCCAAGAAAACGGTCCACTTGGACAGATCTGGGGCCCTATACAGGTTGGTGTAAGTGAAACCGGTGCTCCTATCATGAAAGTAATCGACGGTACTGCTGTGGATGACAATGGCGATCCGGTGTATTGTAATTGTGATCTGGACCGTGCCCAATTGGGTACTGCCTATCCGACTTTTAACTTTGGATTCAACAACAACTTCAATTATAAAAACTGGGATCTGAATTTCTTCTTCAGAGGATCAATCGGCCATTCGCTGATCAATAGCTACAGAGGATTCTATGAAAATACTGAAACTACAACTGTTCAAAACTGGAATATTGTAAATACCAAGTATTTTGATCCTGCGATCACAAAGGCAGAGTACAACAGCACTCACGTAGAAAAAGCGGATTTCGTAGTCCTTGATAATGCGACACTTGGATACAACTTTAATGTGGGTTCAGGAAAAACAATCGGAAAAATCAGAACTTTCATTTCTGTCCAAAACCCCTTCATGTTTACCGGATATACCGGTGTGGATCCGGAAGTAAGGTATGGGGACTCGGAATCAGGCAATGATCCACTTGCACCAGGCATCGAGAGAAGGGCAACCTACTTTACGACTACAATCACCACTTTTGGACTCAATTTAAGTTTCTAAGCTAAAATATAAGATATCATGAAAAAATTAATCAATATAAGATACTTCTTGATTGGCCTGGGAATGAGTTACTTCGCTTCTTCATGTGTCAATTTGGAAGAGGAATTATTCAGCGAAGTATCCGCAGATAACTTTTTCCAAACGGAGGAAGAATTTGTCTCAGCATTGGGCCAGGCTTATAGTTCATTGGGCGGATTGGGAAACCACTCCGGGCTTTGGTCTATCAATGAAATCGCTTCAGATGAAATCGTAGTCTCCCACAAGGGTGGTGACTGGTTTGATGGCGGGGTGCTTTTACAATTGCATCAGCATGAATTCCAACCTGATAATCCTTTTTTGCAAAATTCCTGGACTTTCCTGTTCTCCGGAATCAATACTTGCAACAGGTTGATTTATTCCTTTGAGATTTTGGACAATCCTAATTCCCCTGCCTTTATTGCTGAATTGAGAGCCTTAAGAGCACTTTATTATTATTGGGCAATGGATGCATTTGGAAATGTTCCGATAGTAACTGATTTCCTTGATGAAGAAGCTCCAGATACAAAACCGAGAAGTGAGGTTTATGCATTCATATTGGCAGAACTCAATGAAATCATCCCATTGTTACCTACTGCAAAAAGCGAAGAGACCTATGGTAGGATGACCAAATGGGCTGCTTTGATGATCAGGATGAAGCTTTACCTGAATGCAGAAGTGTATACAGGTACTGCCCAATGGGCCTTAGCAGCAGCTGATGCCGCTGAAATTGTGGATAGCGGTACATTCAGCTTGAACCCTTCTTACAAAGAAAATTTTGCAGTAAGCAATGGTGGCTCGAATGAAAACATATTCGTTTATCCCTATGACAAAGTTTTTGCTCGAGGTTTCAACTGGGTCATGATGACTCTGCACATTGCAAGCAACAGTACATTTAACCTAACTCAGCAACCATGGAATGGCTATCAAACTGTAGAGGAATTTTATAATTCCTACGTAGATCCAGTCAAAAACCCTGGTGTTCAAGGACCGGTATGGAAAGGATTGGCATTGACCCAATCTACGGGTACGATAGATGGGAGATTGAGTAATTTCCTGGTAGGCCCACAAACCAGATCTGATGGTTCTCCTTTGTTAGATCCGGGAGTGGAAGCAACAGATCCTACCGGAAAAAACGGCGATCCGAATGGTCAGCCAATCACTTTCATGCCATTCCTTAATGAAATCTCCCCTGGCGGTTTGCGTCAGGCAGGAGCAAGAATCGGCAAGTATGAATTTGAGAAAGGAGGTACCGAGAACATGAGCAATGACTTTGTGATTTTCAGACTCTCTGATGCCATACTATCATTGGCCGAAGCGAAGTTCAGGTTAGGACAATCAGCAGAAGCTTTGGCTTTGGTAAACCAAGTCCGTGAAAGGGCAGGTAATCTTAGTCCCTTTACTACTTTGACAGATGAAAATCTTTTGGCCGAAAGGGGCAGAGAGATGTATGTGGAGATGACCAGAAGACAGGATTTGATCCGGTTTAAAAAGTATGGAAGTGCATGGTGGCCTTATGCCGGCATGAACAGACCTAAGAAAGTTCACAGTCCAGGAAGCTTCTTGGAATTGTTCCCAATTCCTGCACCCCAGCTTCTTGCCAATCCAAAATTGGTACAAAATCCTGGGTATAATTAATTAGGGTTTGAATTACAATAAAAAAGCAGGCTGGAAAAGTTTCCAGCTTGCTTTTTTTTTCTTACTATTTTAAAAGCCAATATTTTAACCAGAAGGATTGAAGTAGAAGATCAAAATTATTTAATTTCAACCCTCAATAGCTGGAAAAATCATATATCTCGCCCCCCATTTAACCTATGCGCAGTTCTAAAATCATATTATTTTCTTTAGTAATACTTAGCCTATTCATCCAAGGCTGCGGTACTTCAATCTTTTCTTCAGATGATGATTTATCAAAATCAGATAGCTTATTTTTAGGAATCCATTTGGGTATGTCTCAAAAAGATTTTTATGACCTCTGTACTGAATTGAATAAAAATCAACTTATTACACAAGGACCGGGTGGCAATACAAATGTGGAGCATAGAATTGAGGATGGATTTGATTCCGAAGTCAGTATGAGGTTTTTTCCGACTTTCATCGATGAAAAAATATTTGAAATGCCGGTTACTTATTCTTATGTAGCTTGGGCACCTTGGAACAGACAATATTGGGCAGAAAAACTCCTTCCCAAAGTACTAGAACAATACAAAGAAACTTATGGGGATGATTTTAAACTTCTTGAACATCCCACCCAAGGCAAAGTTTATTATAAAATAGATGGTAAAAGGAGAATCAACCTTTTTGTCAGAGATGAGCACCTAGTCCAGGCTGTTTTTACGGATTTGAAAATTGAAAAAAGACTGAAAAAGGAATATGAGAAAACCAAAACCCCCAACTATGAACCTTCAAATGACTGATTAAATTCTAAAAATTAAATGTTTGATGAAGAATACCTGTCTGCTGACTCCTATCCTTTCCCTTTTGATTTTTTCCTCTTGTAATAAGGAAACTAAGTCCGGCTCAGAATATTTGTTTGTGGAGTTGGATTCCAATATCACAGGCATTGATTTCAGCAACCAACTGACAGAGACAGAGGAATTCAATATCATTGAATACTTGTATTTCTACAATGGCGGTGGAGTAGCCGTGGGTGATGTCAATAATGACGGGCTTCTGGATTTATACTTTTCTGCCAACCAGCTGCCCAATAAGCTTTTTTTGAATAAAGGAAATCTGGTTTTTGAAGATATCACTGCTCAAAGCGGTCTGGCTTCTCCTGGAGCCTGGAAAACTGGAGTGAGTATGGCAGATATCAATGGAGACGGACTGTTGGATATCTATGTCTGCAGACTGGGGGACTGGAAGGGAATAAAAGGTAAAAATGAGCTTTATATCAATCAGGGAGATCTGACCTTTATCGAAAATGCCGAGGATTTCGGTCTTGACTTTCAAGGGTTTAGTACACAGGCAGCATTCTTTGACTACGATCGGGACGGAGATCTGGACATGTATCTACTCAATCATGCAGTGCATACTGCCAATAGTTATGGCCGAGCCTCTTTAAGGTATATAGACAGTGGTCCCTCGGGAGACCGGCTGTACCGCAACAACGCGAACAAGGGTGAAAAAAAATTTACGCCCGTCACCAATGAAGCCGGGATTTTTTCCTCCCAAATCGGCTATGGCTTGGGCGTGGGAATTTCAGATGTCAACAATGATGGATGGCCGGACATCTATATTTCCAACGATTTTAATGAAAATGATTACCTCTATCTGAACCTTACAAATGGGACTTTTAAGGAATCTGCATCAGAGACTGTCACACAGAGCAGCCGGTTTTCCATGGGCAATGATCTGGCAGATATCAATAATGACGGGTGGATAGATATCTTAAGTCTTGATATGCTACCGGAGGATGAAATCACACAAAAGCGCTCAGCAGGAGAGGACAGCTATGAAATCTACCGGTTGAAATTGAATTTTGGATATGGGCGACAAGTGAGCAGAAATACCCTACAACTGAATAACGGAAATGGGACTTTTTCAGAAATCGCGCAATTGGCTGGTATTTCTGCCACAGATTGGAGTTGGGCTCCCTTATTTGCCGATTTTGACAACGACGGCTGGAAGGACCTCTTTGTCTCCAATGGTATTTTGAGGCGACCCAACGACATGGATTACATCAACTTCATAACCAATCCGGAATTGGAGAAGGGCGTGGATAAAAATCAGAAAATCAGCAACTTGGATCTGGCCCAAAAAATGCCTTCAGGGAAGGTTTCAAATTATATCTACAAAAACACGGGAAATCTTTCCTTTGAGGATATGGGTGCAAACTGGGGTATTTCTAAAGCGACTGCTTCCAATGGAGCTGTCTACGCCGACTTAGATAATGACGGGGATCTAGATCTGGTAGTCAATAACCTGAATGCCCAGGCTGGTATTTTTGAAAATCAACTCAACAAAATACCAGGAAATGACAGAACTACATTTTTAAAAATCCAGTTTGAAGGTGCCAGAAATAATAAATTTGGGATAGGTACGCGCGTTGAGGCTTTTAGTGAAAACCGTACTCTTGTTCAGGAAAATTTTACCGCTAGGGGATTTCAGTCATCCGTGGCTCCCGAGATCCATTTGGGACTGGGTGATATACAATTTTTGGATTCCCTGAAAGTTACCTGGCCCGGCGGTGAAAGCCAGACATTGAAGAAGGTGGAGGTGAACAGAAGTTTGGTTTTCAAGGAAATCGACGCACAGACCCCACCCCTCCCAATCGAGACTAAGAGAGACCCTCTTTTTCATAAAATCCCATCCGGAATCACTGGACTAGAATTTTTCCATATGGAAGATGAGTACAATGACTTCAACCATCAGCCCTTAATTCCTTTCAAGCTTTCTAATACCGGGCCTGCCATGGCTCTGGGTGATGCGAATGCTGATGGGTACATGGACGTTTATCTTGGGGGGGCTAAAGGTCAAACGGGAGCTCTATTTGTCCAAACCAAAGATGGGAAGTTTAAAAGATCATCTCTTTTTATCGAAGGAGAAGAATTGGATCAGGATGAGGTTTTTGCAGTTTTTTTGAACAATGAACAAAAAGAAAAACCTGACCTTTTGGTCTTCAATGGAAGGGATATACCAGACACCCAGACAGAAGGAAACAACACACTTTATACAAATTTGGGGAATAACCATTTCTCAAAAAAGAAACAGCTACCCGTTGACGCTGACATCCTGGTCTCCGTGGTATTGCCGGCAGATATTGACGGAGACGGGTTACTGGATTTAGTTGCCGCCGGCAGAAATGTCACTGGGAAATACGGGCTGATCCCGAGGAGTTATATTCTAAGGAATAAAGGCGGAAATGAGTTTGAAGATATAACAGCAAGGATTGCTCCGGAATTGGAATTCATCGGTATGGTCACTGATGCCGCTTGGGTGGATTTGGATCAAAACGGCAAGTTGGATCTGGTCATAGTGGGGGATTGGATGCCGGTAACGGTTTTTATGAACAGAGAGGGGCATCTAGTCAACGAAACAGAAAAAATGGGTCTGGCTAAAACTTCAGGATGGTGGAATTCCCTAGCAGTGGAGGATCTGAATGGAGATGGATTCCCGGATCTAGTGGTGGGTAATCTGGGATTGAACAGCAGGTTAAAAGCCACAGAGGAATTCCCCTTGAAAATGTATGTTAAGGACTTTGATGGAAACGGAAGTTTGGAGCAGATTATTACCTATTCCAGGCAAGGCAACTATTACCCAGTGGCTACAAGAGATGAACTGGTCAGGCAGATTCCCATGATGAAAAAGGATCTACTCAGCCACAGGGACTTTGCCGGCAAAACCATAAGGGAGCTTTTTAATCGCTTCAAGCTGGAAGAGGCTTTACTTTATGAAGTCCATCAATTACAGTCTTTGGTCTTGGTCAATCAGAATGGTAGTGGTTTTTTAAAGAAACCCTTGCCCATAGAGGCTGATTTTTCCTCTCTGGAAGCCATTGCCATTGATGATCTGGACGGGGATGGAAATTTCGATCTCATCCTTGGCGGAAATAAAACACAGGTTGCTCCTTATTTCGGAGCTTTTCTGGGGAGTCAGGGATTGATTTTAAAGGGAGATGGATTTGGGAATTTTCTTCCCATGACCGATTCTGGACTATTAATCAGCGGAGATATCCGCCAAATCAAAGTAATGGAGGTAGGCGATCAGAAGTGGATCCTGTTTTTGAAAAATGACGGTGAACTGGAAGTTTACCAGGTGAGATGATGCGACAATTCTTAACGATCCATTTAGAAATTAAAGTCTTTGACCTTTGGAGAAAGAGAGTGAAATGTTTGAAGAAGCTTCAAGAAGAACTCGTTTGATCCGTTTTGTAAATGAATTGAAGACATGTGCATGAAAAAACAGCTTCTCAAGCTTTCAGATTAATTTCCTATTCCATTGCAATAAATCAATGCTAACCCTAACTTGAAGCAATACCCTTATGATTGATGGCATACAATTAATTTCTAAAAAAACTAGATGAAATCGAGTATGACTCAAGCGTCACACAGCCGGACGATTATAAAACCTGCGAGATTCCATGTGTCCAATTAAAATCAATTATAAACACATGAAATTTAGGAATTACATCCTTCCGATTATTCTTCTATTTTCTTCCTGCCAAAAGGCACAGAAGGCTAATGATCCTCTTTTCGAACTTCTCTCAGAAGATCAAACAGGCATAAGCTTCCGGAATGACCTCGCTTACTCCGAAAAAATAAACCCTTACACATTTAGAAACTTTTATAATGGGGCCGGCGTGGCACTCGGAGACATCAACAACGATGGGTTGATAGACATTCTTTTTGCTGGCAACCAAACCTCCAACCGGTTATATCTCAATCAGGGGGGCTTGACATTCAAAGACATTACTCAATCCGCCGGCTTGGAATCAACCGGATATTGGTCCACAGGTGTGAGCATGGCAGACATCAACGGGGATGGCCTGCTTGATATCTATGTATGCAAATCAGGACCTGGAGGTGGCGATAATCGTCACAATGAACTCTTCATCAATAATGGTGACCTTACATTTTCAGAACGATCCAAAGAATATGGGCTTGCCGAGGAAAAGCTTTCGCAGCATGCAGTATTTTTTGATTTTGACAAAGACGGAGATTTGGATCTCTACCTTCTCGCTAATTCTGGACGATCAGTCGGTATATTTGACCTTCGCAAAGGTCAACGCGAAATCCGTGATCCCGATGGTGGCAACAAACTATTTAGAAATGATGGTGCAATTTTCACCGATGTAAGTGAATCCGCCGGGATCTACGGTAGTGCTATAGGCTATGGTTTGGGAGTGACTGTTGCAGATCTCAATCAGGACAACTGGCCGGATCTTTACATTTCAAATGATTTTTTTGAGCGTGACTATCTCTACCTCAACAATCAGGATGGCACTTTTTCCGAAGTTTTGCCTGAGACTCTGAAAGAAATCAGTATGGGTTCTATGGGTGCTGATATCGCCGATCTGGACAATGATACACGTCCTGATATTTTTGTAACCGAAATGCTTCCTACAGACTTGGCACGAGTTAAAACCAAAACTCCTTTTGAAGAATGGGACAAGTATCAGGCAAATGTAAAAGCCGGCTATCATCATCAATTCACAAGAAACACACTTCAGAGAAATCTGGGATTCAAGCCCGGAACCAAGGAGCCGATTTTCGTTGAAATTTCGCGCCAAACCGGAATGGACGCTACTGACTGGAGCTGGGGAGCTTTGATTTTTGATGCTGACAATGATGGCTTGAAAGATGTCTTTGTGGCAAATGGTATAGTGAAGGATTTGACGGATTTTGACTTCGTCGACTTTTATGTGAATAACCAGAGAAAAGTGCAAGGTTATAGAGAGGACTCTGTTCTCCTTACCAAAATGATTGACGAATTCCCTTCAATTCCCCAGCAGAACTTTTGGTTCAAGAACTTGGGAAACTGGGAATTTGAAAATCAGGCTGCCACACAAGGTTTACACCAACTCACCTTCAGCACAGGATCAGCTTATGGAGATCTAGATAATGACGGCGACTTGGATTTGGTAGTTAATAATCTCAATGAGCGTGCTTTTATTTACAAAAACACAAGTCGTGAAAACGGATCAGGCAATTATCTCCAACTGGACTTAGGCGATTCATTTGGGACCAAGATTACTTGCTATGCAAATGGAAAAACCTATTACCAGGAGTTTCAGCCTGTTAAAGGTTACATGTCGTCAGTAGATCCCAGATTGCACTTTGGATTAGGAGAAAATACAAAACTGGACTCTGTAGAAATTCTTTGGCCGGATGGAAAAACGAGTATTCTGAAAAATGTCTCTGCCAACCAAATTCTAACGCCGGATCAGGCTGATGCAGTTCTTTTAGAAGAACCTCTTCCATCCATAACTACACTCCTTTCCCTTTCTGATAAAGAAATTCCTTTTAAACATATTGAAAGCGAATTTGTTGATTTCGATAGAGACCGACTTCGATTTTGGATGATCAGCAATGAGGGTCCAAAAGCCGCTAAAGCAGATGTAAATCAGGATGGTTTGGAAGATCTATTCATTCCGGGTGCCAAAGGAAAATCGTCAACCCTTTTAATTCAGGAGAAAGGGGGGAAATTCCGCAACCACCAATCTGCTCTATTCGCAGAAGATAGTCTGGCAGAAGACGTGACCGCCTACTTTTTTGATGCAAACGGAGACGGTGCACCGGATTTACTAGTGGGCAGCGGAAGTATTGAGTTTGGATCCAATTCACTACTTTACCAAGACAGATTGTATCTGAATGACGGCAAAGGCAATTTTGTGAAAAGTAATCAGGTCTTCTCTTCTTTCCCAACCTCCTTTATTCTCAGCAATGACATCGATCATGATGGTGACGAAGATTTGATTATTGGAGCCAGAAGCATTCCGTTTGCCTATGGAATTCCTGCCGGAATCCAAGTTTGGGAAAATAACGGAAAAGGAGAATTTCAAAACATCACATCAAAATTCGGCGAGGCAATCCAGTCACTCGGAATGCTCACTTCAGGGGCTATTGCTGATTTAGATGGGGATGGAAAACAAGAACTTATTGTAGCAGGTGATTGGATGTCGATCAGGATTTTCACTATTTTAAAGGATCAATTTGTTGAAAAAACATCCGAATTCGGATTTTCCGAAACTCGTGGGCTTTGGAATTGTCTATTGGTTGAAGACATCAATGGCGATGGAAAACCGGATATTCTGGCAGGAAATTGGGGATTGAATTCCAGATTAAAAACATCTGAAAAATCCAAGCTCCGAATGGTGGTCAATGACTTTGACCAAAACGGATCTTTGGACCATATTCTGGTTTCATTCGACGGAACCAAGTCCAATCCATGGGTTATGAAAAACAGTCTGATAAAACAAATCCCTTCTTTGCGAAAGCAATTACCGACTTATTCCTCCTATCAAAACAAGACCTTAGAAGAGCTATTTCCTGAGTCAGTCATATCAAAATCACTAACATTACAGGCTGATTTACTCGAGACTTCGCTATGGATAAATGAAGGTAATGGGAAGCTATCTCTTAGCCCATTACCAAATGAAATCCAATCCTCACCAGTCTTTGCAATTTATGCACTTCCTTCCGAATCAGGTAATGCAACTCTATTCTTCGGAGGAAATCAAAGTCGCATTAAACCCGAACTCGGAGGACAAATGGGAAGCTACGGATGGGTACTGAAACCAAGCGGAAAAAACCAATGGAAAACCCTCCTTCCTGAACAAAGCGGACTATTCGTCCCCGGTGAAATCAGGCAGATTTTGTCAATCAAAATCGAAAACGAACCACATATTATCACATTGAGAAACAATGAAAAACCTATTGCATTTAAGCTTCAATAAATTTCTGCTTATCTTAATTTTATCCTTTTCTAAATGTCCTGCAAGTCAAAATATGAAAAAATGCAGTCCAGAGAATTATCTTCTAGAAAGGTTGAGAATGAGATATTTCTTGGTTTGGAGCTGGGAATGGATAAAAAATCCTTTTACGAAAAATGCTGGGATCTTAATGAAAAAGGACTTATTACAAATAGTCCTTCCGAAGTTTCAGTGGTTGACACTGCAACAATGGGTTCTACTTGAAATGGGAGAGCTGAAATCATAGATCTGAAAATTCAAAAACTGAAAGAAGAAAATCTCTCATGAAAAATAAATTGCTTGTACTTTTACTTTTAGCGGCATCCATCTCTTGTCAGAAGAAAGAGGAGAAAACGCCAACTTTATTTGAGCAAATCGATCCAAAAGATTCAGGGGTTGATTTTATCAATGAACTTTCATTTGATGAGAAGTTCAACATTTTCACCTACCGTAATTATTACAACGGAGGTGGCGTGGCATTGGGTGATGTGAACAATGACGGGCTTTTGGACATTTATTTCACTGCCAATCTGGGACCTAACAAGCTTTATCTGAATAAGGGGGATTTTAAATTTGAAGACGTAACTGAGAAATCAGGGTCAGGAGGAACCCGCGCCTGGAGTACAGGTATAGCCATGGCCGATGTCAATGGAGACGGCTGGCTGGACATCTATGTCTGCAATTCTGGAGACATCTCAGGCGACAACAAGCAGAATGAGCTCTTCATCAATCAGGGAGATGGCACGTTTATCGAGATGGCCGAGACATATGGACTGGCAGACCAAGGATTTTCCACCCATGCAGTTTTCTTTGATTATGACAAAGATGGAGATCTGGATGTTTATTTGCTGAATAACTCCTATCAGGCAATCGGAAGCTTCAATAAAATGCAAAATGAGCGTCCAAAAAGAGACCCTGTCGGAGGTGATAAGCTCTTCAGAAATGACGGGGACAAATTCACGGATGTATCTGAAGAAGCAGGAATCTATGGCTCAATAATCGGTTTTGGATTGGGAATTACCATTGGCGATGTTAATCAGGACACTTGGCCTGATATTTTTATTTCCAATGACTTCTTCGAACGCGATTATCTCTATATCAATAATCAGGACGGAACCTTCACCGAATCCTTGGAAAGCTCCATGCGCTCGATTAGCGCAGCATCTATGGGTGCTGATATTGCTGACATCAACGGGGACGGATTGCTTGACATATTTGTCACCGACATGCTTCCAGAACCACAAGCACGTCTTAAACAGGTTACGACATTTGAGAATTGGGACAAGTTCCAGTTTAACAAGACCCATGGTTACCACTATCAGTTTTCCCGAAACATGCTTCACATTAACAACGGCGACGGGACTTTCAGCGAAATTGGCAGATTGGCAAACGTGGAAGCTACCGATTGGAGTTGGGGTGCGCTGATGTTTGACATGGACAATGATGGCCTTCGGGATATTTTTGTCGCAAATGGAATCTACCAGGATATCACTGATCTGGATTACCTGAATTTCATAGATGACGAGCAGACTAAAAGTAAGATTGTTTCCGAGGGAGGAGTTAATTACAAAGCGCTCATTGATCCGATTCCTGTCAATCCGATCCCTAACTATGCCTTCCATAATCTGGGAGAACTGGAGTTTGAAAACAAAGCAACTGCTTGGGGACTTGGTCAAGCAATCCATTCCAACGGTGCGGCGTACGGAGATTTGGATAATGACGGCACTCTGGATTTGGTTGTAAACAATCTGAATAAATCTGCCCAGATCTTCAAAAATACGGGGAAAACCATATATCCTGAAAACCACTCCCTTCAGTTGAAATTAGAGGGTAAAAGTAAGAATACTCAGGCCATCGGAACCCAAATCCGAATTACCTCCGGAGGTAAAATCTTTTACTCAGAACAGATGCCCAACCGGGGATTTCAATCTTCGGTTGATCCAAAGATCACCGTCGGATTAGGCACTCTCACTCAGGTAGAGTCCATAGAAATACTGTGGCCAGACGGTAAATTCACTGAATTGAAAAATCAGCCGGTCGATCAGCTACTGGTGGTAAAGTGGGAAAATGCAGCCGAGCTTCCTGATGGAAAATCCTTTTTTGAAAAGAAAACAGCCCCACAATTTTCCAAAGTTGAAAACCCCGGATTGGAATTCCTCCATGAGGAAAATTCCTTTGTAGACTTTGACCGGGACCGCATGACGTACTTTATGTTTTCCACAGAAGGACCTGCGTTTGCCAAAGCCGATGTAAATGGAGATGGTCTGGACGATCTGTTCTTCGGAGGAGCTAGAACTTCCCCTGCCAAACTCTATTTGGCTGACCCATCTGGAAAATATAGAGAAAGCCCACAGGAAGCCTTTCTGGCCGATGCACTTTCTGAAGATACAGATGCAGTTTTCTTTGATGCCGATGGGGATGGGGATTTGGACCTGGTTGTAACCTCCGGAGGAAATGAATCCGGTTATGGGTCTCTTGATCTTTCAGACCGACTTTACCTCAATGATGGAAAGGGAAACTTTACGAAAAAACCTCAGGCAGGCTTTGCCTCAGTTTTTGGAAGCAGCAGCAGCGTCAGACCGATCGATATCAATGGAGATGGTGCTATGGATTTGTTTACTGGCGGAAGACTGATCCCATTCACCTACGGAGCTCCAGCCAGCAGCCAGCTTTGGATCAACGACGGCAAAGGCAATTTTACCGAACAATCTGCGACACTTGCCCCGGCATTTAAGGACTTAGGAATGGTGACAGATGCGAAAGTTCTTGACTGGGATGGCGATGGAAAAAACGATCTAGTTGTAGTCGGTGAGTGGATGGCACCTACATTTTTCAAAAATAGTGGGGGAAAGCTGGAAAAAGTGGAAATGCCGGGTTTAAACAACTTAAAAGGCTGGTATCGGACCATTGAAATTGGAGATTTTGACGGAAATGGATTGCCTGACATTGCCTTTGGGAATCACGGATTGAACACCCGACTCAAAGCTAGTGCTAACTCTCCAGTTAGTTTGTTTTTGAATGATTTTGACGGAAATGGATCAATCGAACAACTTTTCACACAGAAAGTTGGAGAAGTCCAGATCCCCTACGCACTAAAACACGAGCTGGAAAGACAAGTACCTGGAATTAAGAAAAAATACATGCGCTATTCAGACTACAACCATCAGGGACTTTATGACATTTTCTCTAAGGACATTGTAGACAAATCTATTGTTCAGGTAATCAACAACTTGGAATCAGGGGTTTTACTGAACCTTGGAGGAGGAAACTTTGACTGGAAGCCTTTTCCAAGATTTGCTCAGCGGTCATGGACATTTGCAATCCAAGTGATGGATATCAACAAAGACGGTGTTCTAGATTTGATACTCGGAGGAAATCTATCTCAGGTAAAACCGGAAATAGGGAAATTTGACGCAAGCTTTGGTGAAGTTCTTGTTGGTAAGGGTGACGGGACTTTCACTTTTTGGCCAAATGCTCAGCATGGATTGATGCTGGAGGGAAATATTCGCGCATTCAGCAAGTTAGGTGATGATAAAATTCTAGTCGTAAAAAACAGCGCATCAGCTGAGATATGGAAGTATTCAGTCAAAAAATGAGATTGCTTGATCTCCAATACCATTAGTTACAGCATAGAAAATTACCTGACTAACAACAACGGCGATAGATTAGCTGATATTTTCACTGCGGAAATCCTTCTTCACAAATGCAGCTTCAATTCCCGGATATAATTCGCCACTCCATCAGGAAGAAGGTATTTGAAAGAGTTGCCGGCAAGAATTGATTTGCGATATAACGTTGCTGAGATATCTAGTAAAGGCGCGTCGATCAGCTTGATATTCGGATGATCAAAAGAATTAGAGTCGCCAGGCCCGGGATAGACAAAGATCTCATAGTTGTCCAGAATCGTCTGGTAGTTTTTCCATCGCTTAAGCTGCACGAGATTATCCGACCCCAAAAACAAACAAAACTGGTGTTGCGGGTATTGATCCGTCAAATAGGCCAAGGTGTCGATAGTATAACTAGGTTTGGGCATACCAAACTCAACATCTGAGGCTCTGAAATTGAAATTATCCTCGGATAGCAAGTTCCACCATTTTCAGTCTGTCAAATTCATGAATGAATGTCTATTTCTCTTCTATAGAAAATAGCAACAAAATCAGCTCTTCTTGATCTACTTCAATTAAGGATTCAAATTGCTTTTGCAGTTTTGGATTCTGAGAAAAATCCCAAATCCCATCTTCGCCACTGGATAAGACTGCTGCAAATTCCTGAGTGGTAGTGAGGCCTTTGATTCCGTCATAGCCTACAGATCCTATTTCCTGCAGGATCAGGTCTTCGGTAGACACCAGAATTCTTTGCTCTTTGGAAAAAATTCTTCCTTGAAGACCACTGTGGTGTAAGGTGGTGAAGGATATAAACTGTCCACTGTGGAACAAATCGATTGCTCCTACATAAATATCGTTTTTCAAGAAAAACTGAATAGGATCAGGCTTTTCATTCAGTTGATAAGAGGGGCCATTGCCAAAATCCAAAAAATAGCTTGGTTTTAATGAGAAGTCTTGCAGATCTAAAGAATATAAGGTGTCCCTCAAGCCTATCGAAAGTAAAAAGCTATGCTCATCGATTTGGGAAATCAGATTTGTTTGATCCAAAGGACTGTCGTCCAGCAATGGATCAAAAGGGAATGCTATCAATTCCGTTTTACCATTTTGACTGACTTTCAGGTTGGGTTCACCATTGATAGCGCTGTTATTGATGAGGATTTCACCATTTCTTAAAAAGAATAAATCTGCATAGACTGTAGAATGTTCATGAAATTCTTCTTTCAAGAAATTCCCGTCGAGATCGAAATACATCTTTTTATCAAAGTCCATCGGGATCAAGACAAGTTGCATTTCAATAGGTGAGTAAAAAATATTTTCAACTCTCCTGTATTCTCCGGGCCCTTCCCCTACGCTATAAATATGATTGATGTATTCGCCTGATCTATCATAAATGAATACTGTATTGCCTTTCATCTGATCTAGGATGATGATTCGATTCTCTGCAAAAAGGATTTTGTCTATTCCACTGATCTCCGAAAATGGGTTGGGAGAGAGTCTGATTAGTTGTGGGTTATCGATTCTGAGATCTGAGGGATCTGTTGGCTGATGAACTTGAATAGTTTGAGTTATAGGATTGGGCTTGGAACAAGAAAAAATTAGACCTAACAGCAAAAAAGGAATATAGAAAGTTATTTTCATTATAGAATTAGTAGAGGTATGTTAATGAAAAACATGCCTCTGAATTTTAGTTACATATTAGTAAATGAACACGATGTAGTTGCCACTTTGGTACAATGCGCGCCAATCATTGCCCCTCCCAACGTAGTTTTTCGATTACATACAATGGTAGTGATTAATTCTCCATCTCGAATTACCTTATCTTTACAAGGACCTTCATCACCGCCTGGATAGGGCACACTTGCACCGACTTCAAAACCAGCACACATTATAGCCCCCATAAAGGCCATTCCAAATAGTAATTTTTTCATAAAACTTATAATTATGATTGTTTAAAAAAATCCCGGCCGGAATCAAAGTCTCACTTAAGACTTCGGTATAAGTTTATTTTTTTTTTTAGTCGCAAGGATTAGTTTGAAAATTAACTAATAATTAACGCACAAAACTCAAATTTTGATTTGAAATGCAGGTTGCTTTATATCAAAGCATTGTGATTTCTACAAATACAGCTTCTTATCCCGGATATAATCTGCCACACCCTCAGGAAGGAGGTATTTGACAGACTTGCCTGCAAGAATGGATTTGCGGATAAAAGTTGCTGAGATATCCAGTAAAGGTGCATCAATCAGCTTGATATTCGGATGATCGAAGGAATTCCCATCGCCGGGCCTGGGATAGACGAAAATCTCATAGTTATCCAAGATGGTTTGGTAATTCTTCCAGCGCTTCAGCTGGGCAAGGTTATCCGAACCTAAAAATAAGCAGAACTGATGCTGCGGGTATTGGTCTGTCAGGTAAGCGAGGGTATCGATGGTATAGCTCGGCTTAGGCATGGAAAACTCCACATCCGAAGCCCGAAACTGGTAATTGTCTTCAATAGCAAGCTCCACCATTCGCAATCGATCAAATTCATGAATTAGTGACTGGCGCTTCTTCAGGGGATTCTGTGGACTCACCACAAACCAGACTTGATCTAAATCTGTACTATCATGAAGTGTGTCTGCTATGATCAGATGACCGATATGGATGGGATTAAAGGAACCGAAATACAGACCGATTTTCATATGATGGTTAATTGTTTTCCAGTGGTCATATGCCTGCCTGTCCGGTAGGCAGGGAACCTTTGATGATTAAAACAATCATAACCTGAATGTTTAATGATTTTGTTAATCATGTCGGTTTCACAGCACTAGCGGGCTAAAAATTCGCTTACCAAGTATTCGGCCTCTGCACTGGATTTTGAAAATTCGTCATTGACTACAGTGACGTCAAACTGAGGTTCAAACTTGGATTCAAATTCTGCTTTGAACAAGCGACGGGAAAGGGACTCTTCGGATTCTGTGCCTCGATCATTTAGCCGCTCAGCCAGCACATTAAGACTGGGTACTTTCACAAAAATCGCCAAAGCCTGATCCCCAAAGTATTTTTTCAGGGCTAGCCCACCTTTTACATCCACATCGAAAATAACAGCCTTTCCAGAATCCCAGATCCGCTGGATTTCCTCTTTGAGTGTACCGTAGAAGTTGCCTGCATAGACTTCCTCCCACTCGATAAATGCGTTCTCGTCTATTTTTTTGATGAATTCCTCCTGAGAGAGGAAGTAGTAATCTTTGCCATGAACCTCATGTCTACCACGCTTGTCCCGCGTACAGGCAGAAATAGAAAATCCCAAATTTGGGATAGTTTGGATCAGGTGCTTCACGAGGGAAGTTTTTCCTGACCCGGACGGAGCGGAAAAAATAATGGCCTTACCTTTTGTCATGACTATTTAATATCCTGAATCTTCTGACGGATGCGATCCGCCAGCTCAGTAGGCACATTGTGCTTTGTACATTTAGTTTTCAATACATCACGAATTGCCTGCTCCAAGTGGTAATGTTCAAAACACGGTTGGCACTTGGCTAGCTTTTCCTTCAAGACTTCCTTGCCTGAATCTTGCAGTTCTCCGTCCAAAATACTTTCTAGCAACTCGAAGCATTTGCTCTCGTCGCTGCACTGCATCTTTCGCTTTCCAGATGGGTTGTCATTCATTTCCATGGGTATTTTTTTGTTATTCCTCCTCTTGGTCCGTATTATATCCCATATTATGGGCATAACCTTGAAGTTTCTCTTTCAAAAGATTCCTTGCGCGGTGCAATCTGGATCTCACTGTCCCAATAGGGATATCTAAAATCTTGGCCATTTCCTCGTATGTGAACCCTTCCAAGTCGCACAGGATAATCACTGTACGGAAATCCACTGCCAAGCTATTAAGCGCATTTGAGATCTCGTCTCCGAGCATATCCTTAACGGATTCAGCCCTAAGGTCACTAGTGCTTTGGTAGTGAACGTCATCTGAGTTGTAATAAGTTTCAACTTCCTGATAATCTACCTTCGTAGGTTGCTTGGATTTCTTCCTATATTCATTGATAAAGCTGTTTTTCAGAATTCTGAAAAGCCAAGCTTTAGCATTCGTACCCTGCTCAAATGAGTTGATAAACCGATAGGCCTTCAGGTAGGTATCCTGCACAAGATCTTTGGCATCATCTTCATCGAAGGTGAGCCTGTAGCCAAAATTGTACATTGAGTCTATGTGTGGCATAAACTCCCCATCGAAGATGGCATTTTTCTCTTCCTGAGAATATTTTCTGCGCTGAACTTCCGACATAAGATTCAAAAGTAACACTTGGGTCAATTTATAACTAGAAAATAGGAATAATTCGAACGCAACATATTTGAAATGCGTTCATGATTCTTCAAATTATTCCAACTAATACTAGCTTTCTAACGAGATGTTTGCACTTAGACTACTCTCCAGATTACCCTTATCGGTACTCTACATTTTTTCAGACATTCTCTATTTACTAGCCCGTTATGTGATTAGGTATAGAAAAGACATTATTGACACTAATTTAAAATTTGCTTTTCCAGAGAAAACTCCTGCTGAAAGAAAGACGATTCGGAATAAGTTTTATCGGAATTTTACAGATGCATTTTTTGCCGAAACATTTAAAATGCTAACAATTTCTGAGGTCGAACACAGGCACAGATTCCAGGTAGTCAACCAACAATTAGTAGATGCTCCAGTTAAAAATGGGAAAAGTTCACTGATGATGGCGGGTCATGTCTTTAATTGGGAGATGGCTATTTTAGGTGTCGCACTAAATACGGAAGTGACTGCGGAGACCGTTTATCTTAGGCTGAACAATGCTTTCTTCAACAAATTGATGATGGCTATCAGAACGCGTTTCGGAGGAATCATGACGGAGAAAAGCGCATTTAGACGCAGCATGATCACCATGAGAAGCACACCTAGAATCGTTCACTTGGCAGCGGACCAAAGACCTCCAGTGTCTGATAGCCGTTATACTAGGGAATTTATGAATAGACCTGCGCTGTTTTTTGAGGGAGGTGAAGTTTTATCTAAAAAAATGAATCTTCCCGTTTTCTATGGCCAGATGACCAAAATAAAGCGTGGTCAGTATCGTTTTGAATTCAAAGAACTTGCCACACCACCTTATGATGATCATGCTGTTCACAGTATAACTGATGAGTTTAGCCGAAGGCTGGAAGAAAACATCCGCATGCAACCTGACCTATATCTTTGGAGTCACAAGCGCTGGAAATTATAATATGCGGGCACGTGGACTTTTGCAAAAAGGAGAGCAAATGCTCACTTTGTGACTGATAAGAATTTAGGACAGAAAGAATTCGAGTGATTTCCTTTTCTTTGTGAAGAATTGACATGATCAGCACGATACACCCAAAACCTTATGACCTTTGTACTAAGGCTAATCTCTTTTCTTCCACTTCCTGTTCTTTATTTGATTTCTGATTTACTTTATTTGGTAGCAAGATTTATACTTCGTTACAGAAAAGAGGTAATTGATGATAATCTGAAACACGCCTTTCCCGATAAATCTGAAAAGGAACGAATTAAAATCAGAAACCGGTTTTATAGAAATTTCACTGATTCATTTGCAGAAACAATTAAGCTGCTGACTATCTCAAAGGAAGAGTTTGAAAGAAGATTTGAGATGATCAATACGCATTTGCTAGATGAAGCTGTTTCTTCCAGGACGTCCGCGTTACTGGTATCAGGTCATTTATTCAATTGGGAAATGGGGGTAATAGGCATCAACCTTGCGATTCAAGCTCCCATAGAAACGGTTTATCTAAAAGTGAATAATCCTTTCTTTGACAACCTGATCAATAGTATTCGGACACACTTTGGCGGAATAGTGACAGAAAAAAAGGCTTTTCGGAGGACCATGCTTACCTTAGCGAAATCACCAAGAGTGGTATTGCTTGGATCAGATCAACGCCCTCCGAAGTCGGAAAAAAGGTATAAAAAGGACTTCTTAAATAGACCTGCAGTATTCTTCGAGGGAGCAGAATTTCTTTCTAAAAAGATGAATCTCCATGTCATCTATGGCAAAATGACTAAAATCAAAAGAGGTCATTACCGCTATGAGATGATCAAATTGGCAGAGCCACCATATACTGAACACCAAGAGCATAGCATTACGGACAAGTTCTGTGACATGCTTGAAGACAATATCAAACTTCAGCCGGATCTTTACCTCTGGAGTCACAAGCGATGGAAAATCGCTTAAGCAAAAAATAAAAATGGATTACCTCGATAGTTTAAACCCAGAACAGCGACTGGCTGTAGAACATACGGATGGACCGGTGATGATCATCGCTGGAGCCGGATCTGGCAAAACCCGTGTACTCACCTACCGAATCGCACATCTAATTTATGGTAAAGGCGTAGATGCATTTAATATTTTATCGCTGACTTTTACCAATAAAGCGGCCGCTGAAATGCGCCATAGGATAGAAACGTTGGCAGGTTTGGAAGCCAGAAATACTTGGATGGGAACGTTTCACTCCGTGTTTGCAAAAATACTACGTGTGGAAGCCCCGAAAATTGGATACCCTTCCAATTTCACCATTTATGATTCGGATGATTCCAAATCGCTTATCCGCACGATTGTCAAAGAAATGCGTCTGGATGATAAAGTATATAAAGCCAACGCCGTTCTTTCTAGGATTTCTGGGGCTAAAAACAGATTAATTTCTTGGAAAGTTTATCAAGATGACCCTTTCGTGAAAGCTGATGATGAAGCTGCCATGAAACCCAAAATCGGCGAAATCTATCAGCGCTATCAAGACAGGCTTTTCAAAGCCGGGGCGATGGATTTTGATGACTTACTTTTCAACACCAATATTCTCTTCCGTGATCACCTCGATGTGCTGAATAAATACCAACAGCGCTTCCGATATGTGATGGTGGATGAGTTTCAGGACACAAACCTTTCCCAATATCTCATTACCAAGAAGTTGGCAGCCGTTCACCAAAATATTTGCGTGGTAGGTGACGATGCACAAAGTATTTATGCATTCCGCGGGGCGGATATCCAAAACATTCTGAATTTTGAGAAGGATTACCCGGATTTGTTTGTAGTCAAACTCGAGCAAAACTACCGCTCCACCAAGACTATCGTAGATGCAGCCAATTCAATCATTGATAAAAATAAAGCGCAGCTCAAGAAAAACGTCTGGACTGCTAATGGAGATGGAGATCTGATCGAACTGGTCAAAGCAAGTACTGATAGCGAAGAAGGCAGAATCGTCGCCTCCACAATTTTCGAAGAGAGAAACACCAAAAAACTCAACAACAGCGATTTCGCTATTCTCTATAGAACCAACTCTCAATCCAGAGCACTAGAAGAAGCGCTTCGCAAATTGAATTTGACGTATAAGATCGTCGGCGGGCTTTCTTTCTACCAAAGAAAAGAAATTAAGGATCTGATGGCTTACATGCGCTTCACAGTAAATCCTGTAGATGAAGAAGCATTTAAGCGAATCGTGAATTATCCTAAGCGTGGGATAGGTGATACTTCGGTGGATAAGATTCTGGTAGCAGCATTTGATCATGACATGCAGCTCTGGGAGGTGGTGCAAAATGCGCACAGCTTCATTGGAGGAAGAGCCGCAAGCCAATTGGACGACTTTGCCACGATGATCAAAGCCTTTAAGATCGAAGTAGAACGAAAAGATGCATTCGAAGCAGCCAGTAGCATTGCGAAGCAAAGTGGACTGTTACGAGAACTGTATGAAGACAAAACCATAGAAGGGCTGAACCGCTATGAAAACGTTCAGGAATTGCTCAACGCGATCAAAGAATATGTGGATAACGAGGAGAACGAGGACAAAAGCTTAGGGGCCTTCCTTCAGGAAATCGCGTTATTGACAGACAATGATCGTGACAAAGACATGACCGATGCTATCACGCTGATGACGATTCACTCATCAAAAGGTCTGGAGTTTAAGCAGGTCTTTGTGGTGGGGTTGGAGGAGGATTTATTCCCCTCACAAATGATGATGCAGAGCAGGGAAGATCTGGAAGAGGAAAGAAGGTTATTCTATGTAGCTACTACCAGAGCAATGGAAAAGCTATATTTCACCTATGCGCTTACCCGATATCGTTTTGGAAGATTGCTGAATTGTGAGCCGAGCAGATTCTTGGAAGAAGTATCTCCCGACTGTATCAAAGTGAATAAAAGAGTATCTTCGAAGGAAATGTCGGGGGCTTTCCGTAAGGAAGGATTACCGGGAACATCCGAATCTTCTGGATATATTGGCATCAAGAAGAAACCTGAAACTCGTATGCCAACTGCAATGAAGCTGCACACGCCAAGCCCTGATTTCAAACCTTCAAATACGAATAATCTACAAGCAGAGCAATTGGTAGAGCATCCAAAGTTCGGCTTTGGAAAAGTTCAAAAGATTGAGACAGAAGGAATTAACCGAAAAGCAACGATTCAATTCGAGCATTTTGGAGAGAAAACATTATTACTTAGCTTTGCGAAGCTCAGAATTATAGACTAATCACCTGCTCCCCTGCCTTTTGGTAATTTTTTTCATTACCTTAATTAGGCAAAATAGGGATGCATTATGGAGCAATTTGAACCAGACAAACAAAAACTCATTTTGAAAGAATACGGCAAAAATATTCAACGTCTCGTTGATCATATCACGGCGATTGAAGATCGTGACAAGCGTACCCAAAGCGCCTATACGGCAATTGAAATCATCAAGCAACTGAATCCTACCATGAAGCAGGAAAACGACCAAAAGCTTTGGGATGACTTGTATATCATGTCTGATTTCAAACTGGATGTGGACGCACCTTTTCCTATGCCTGAAAAGGAATTGTTAGGCAAAAAACCGCTTCCAATTGGCTATCCTAAAGGTGAAGTGAGATTTAAACACTATGGTAGAAACATCGAAAAACTAATCGAAGGAGCTATCCTATTGGAAGATGACGAAGAGCAGGAGGCAGCCATTATTTTTATAGGCCAGCTGATGAGAAGCTTTCATTCTACATGGAACAGGGAAAATTTTGATGACGCCATAATCTTGGACGACATCAAGACGTTATCCAAAGGCAAACTGCATATCGACTTAGAAAAGGTAAAAGAAAATGGCCTGTTTGAATCTAACACACACCGTGATTTCAAGCCACCTCGCCAAGAAGAGCGCACAAATACCAAAAACAAGCGATCAAATCACAGTAATAAACGTCGCCCAAATACGGGACACAATAAAAAACGTAGAAATTAATGGGTTCATTTCGGGTCAATGGTGGAATTAAACTCAAGGGCGAGATTATTCCTCAGGGAGCAAAAAACGAAGCACTTCAAATCCTTTGCGCTGTTCTCCTAACACCGGAGAAAGTTACCATAGAAAAAATCCCAAACATCGTAGATGTCAATAAGCTCATCGAGTTGTTGAGCGACATGGGTGTAAAAGTCACCAAAGAAGGTCCTGAGACTTACTCTTTCCAAGCTGATGAAGTCAATCTTGACTTTATGGAAACGGAGGAATTTTTGAAAAAAGCATCAGGACTTAGAGGCTCAGTCATGGTTCTTGGACCGTTGCTGGCAAGATTCGGTACCGGTAAACTTTCTAAGCCAGGAGGAGATAAAATTGGCCGTAGAAGAATGGACACTCACTTTACAGGCTTCCAGAAACTCGGCGCAAAATTTAATTACGACTCAAAAAATGAGATTTTCCATATCGATGGGAAAAATCTTAAAGGCTGTTACATGCTACTTGATGAAGCTTCGGTGACGGGAACAGCTAATATTGTAATGGCTGCGGCGATGGCCGAAGGCACGACTACAATTTACAACGCTGCATGTGAGCCATACCTTCAGCAGCTTTGTGACATGCTTAATCGCATGGGAGCGAAAATCTCTGGAGTAGGTTCGAATCTTCTTACCATAGAAGGAGTAAAGAAATTGGGAGGAACTACCCACAAAATGCTCCCAGACATGATTGAAATAGGATCTTTCATAGGTCTAGCTGCCATGACTCAATCGGAGATTACGATTAAAGACTGTCAAATTCCACGGCTTGGGAATATTCCGGATACGTTCAGAAGAATGGGAATCAAATTGGAATTCAGAGGTGATGACATCTTCGTTCCAGCACAAAAGCATTATGAGATTGAAACTTTTATCGATGGATCGATTCTGACAGTAGCAGATGCAATCTGGCCAGGGTTCACACCAGATTTGCTAAGCATCATTTTGGTAACAGCAACACAGGCAAAAGGAACAGTACTGGTTCATCAGAAGATGTTCGAGTCCCGATTATTCTTTGTGGATAAACTGATCGACATGGGTGCCCAGATCATCCTTTGTGATCCACATAGAGCTACCGTAATCGGTATGGATAGAAAAACCGAACTGCGGGGAATCAGAATGACCTCCCCGGATATCCGTGCCGGAGTGGCATTGCTTATCGCAGCACTTTCAGCCAATGGCACTTCTATTATCGATAATATTGAGCAGATCGATCGTGGCTATCAAAACATTGACGATCGACTACGGGCACTTGGTGCAGATATCGAGAGAATTTCATAGCATTAAATTAACTACCGTATTACAGAGGGGCTTGGAAACATAGCCCCTCTTTTTTTGCATCACTAAATGTAAAAACTTCGCTTTCCACTGATCAAAAACCCAATCAGCAAGATTAACTTAGCTGAGTCTGATAGTCTATAGCGCTAGGGAACACGTAATCAAACAGATAGGCATCGTTTCCAACTAATGGCTTTTTGAAGAAAGTAAAATATTTACTTCATCAATATTCTTTCATTTCTTTCCTTTTCGAAATTTTTGGTAAATTCTGGCTCGATAAGCCAAAACAACCTATATGTCAAAGAAAAAATTACGAAGTCAAGATTGGTACGGACGCACTGGAAAAGACGGATTTATATATCGCTCCTGGATGAAAAACCAGGGATTTCCCCATCACCTATTTGAAGGAGACAAACCTGTAATCGGGATCTGTAACACCTGGTCAGAGCTCACCCCTTGCAACGCACATTTCAGAGATCTCGCAGAAGCACTAAAGCGTGGAATTTGGGAAGCTGGTGGCTTTCCGTTGGAATTCCCCGTGATGTCTTTGGGAGAATGTTCCATAAAACCCACTGCGATGCTTTTCCGCAACCTCGCCAGCATGGATGTAGAAGAGAGTATCCGTGCCAATCCAATGGACGGAGTAGTCTTGATGTGCGGCTGTGACAAAACCACTCCTTCCCTTGTTATGGGGGCGGCGTCAGTAGACCTTCCCTCCATAGTTCTCTCTGGAGGACCAATGTTGGTAGGGCGCTTTAAAGGGAAGAAGATCGGAACTTCTGATGTTTGGAGATTTGCCGAAGATTTCAAACTCGGTAAAATATCGCAAGAAGAATTTATTGAGGCAGAAGCAGCAATGTCCCGCTCTGTGGGTCACTGCGCACCAATGGGCACCGCATCTACGATGGCAGGCATGGTCGAGTCCCTAGGCCTATCCCTGCCAGACAATGCTACTATCCCAGCTGCTGATTCCAGAAGGAAAGTATTGGCTCACATGACGGGAATGCGAATCGTAGAGATGGTGAATGAGGATCTGAAAATGAGCAAAATCCTGACCCGCAAAGCATTTGAAAACTCTATCATGGTCAATGCAGCGCTAGGCGGATCTACAAACTTCATCCTTCACCTTACCGCTATTGCCAAAAGAATTGGAGTCGATATTGATTTGACTGATTTCGATAAATTCTCTTCCATGATTCCCCTAATCGCCAACGTGCAGCCATCTGGAGAGCATTGGGTGGAAGATTTATTTTATGCTGGAGGACTTCCAGCGGTAATGAAAGAAATAGAAAAACACCTACATCGGGATTCTATTACAGCAAATGGTAAAACAATAGGTGAAAACATAGAAAAAGCTGAATGCTACGATAGAAACCTAATTGGCACGTTCGAAAAACCTATCAAACCAGATTCGGGAATTGCAGTTCTGAAAGGCAATCTGTGTCCAAATGGAGCAGTGATCAAGCCATCAGCAGCGACACCAAGTTTACTAACGCATACTGGACGCGCGGTAGTATTTGAAAACATTGATGATTACAAGGCACGAATTGATTCTCCGGAGCTGGATATAGATGAAACCTGTGTGATGGTAATGAAGAATGTGGGGCCAAAAGGCTATCCAGGGATGCCAGAAGTAGGTAATATGGGGTTACCGGAAAAACTCCTCAAGAAAGGCGTAAAAGATATGGTAAGGATTTCTGACGGCAGAATGAGTGGAACGGGATACGGTACGGTAATTCTACACGTTTCGCCTGAATCAGCAATTGGTGGACCATTGGCATTTGTGCAGAATGGTGATGGCATCGAACTCAATGTCCCAGCCAGAACATTAAATTTGATGATTTCAGAGGAGGAATTTGAAAAAAGAAGAGCCGGATTTAAACCTTTAAACCTACCGTATGAACGTGGATATGTTAACCTTTTTCTTGATAAAGTAAACCAAGCACACGAAGGTGTAGATTTCGATTTCCTTCAGGGAGGTTCAGGTTCAGAAGTAAAACGAGATTCACATTAAACAGATGAAATCGAGCATGACACAGACGTCACACACTGGGATGATTATTATATACGCGAGATTCCATATGGCCAATAAAAGACAACTTATAATCAGATGAAACCCCAAAAGACGGCCATTATCACTGGAGCAGGACAGGGCATTGGATTGGCAATCGCTGAGAAACTCGCGGCGCAAAGTGTAAATCTAATCCTAAATGATCTTGAAGAGGGTTTGATCACGGAAGCATGTAAGCGGATCAGTCATATTCACGGTATATCCGCACTTGCTATTCCGGGTGATTCCAGTGCTGAAAAAGTCATAGAAGACTTGATCAAAACTGCGCTAAGCAATTTTGGTTCAGTTGATATTGTGGTCGCAAATTCAGGCATAACGCTTTTTGGAGCTTTTTTGGACTATTCCAGAGAAGACTTCATGGAAGTAACACGAGTAAACCAAGCAGGTACATTCTTTCTGGCACAGGCTGCCGCCAAAGTGATGAAAGACCAGCCCAGTGGAGGAGCTTTGCTTTTCACCTCATCAGTCACAGCGCACCAGAGTCATGAAAATCTAGCTGCCTACGCTATGAGTAAAGCTGCACTGGAAATGCTCGCAAAGAATTTGGTACTAGAGCTCGCTCCTTTCAAAATCCGAGTCAATACTATAGCCCCTGGCGCCACGGTAACAAACAGAACAACGCTGGATCCAACTTATGAAAACACCTGGTCGAAAATTACTCCACTGGGTCGACCAGCTGCTGTACAAGACATCGCCAACGCTGCTGCATTTTTGGTCTCTGATGAAGCAAGACATATTACTGGACAAACGCTAATAATTGACGGAGGCTGGACCAGTGTCAGCCCTTCACCATATGCCTGAAAATCATCAAATCACCCTGAAGAGCCTTAAACTTTACAAACAGGCACCAGCACCATGGGAATTGGAAGGGGAAGGGATTATCTTGATTTACAAATTCTCAAAAACTTGGGTGGAAACTTACGGGAATTTACCAGAACATTTAATGGGAAAGTTTCAAGGAGGTCTGGGCTACATCATGCTAGTAAATTACCACACATCACCCGTCGGGCCCTACAAGGAGCTACTTTTAATCCCCGGAAAATTCTCACAGTATCACAAGCAGGCGATCACCAAAATATATGTAAGTTCGGAAGTAAGCACACAAAACGGCCATACTAATTGGGGAATCCCCAAAGAGACCTTACCGATTTTCTGGGAGAAAACTGCTGGAAAAGAATTCATCCAAATAAAAAATGATGAGAAAATAGCTTTCTCATGTGAGATAAAGTCTGGGGGAATTCCTTTTCCTATATCCACCAGTTTGTTGCCTATCCACTTACATCAAGTGTGGGATGGAGTTGATTTTTTCACCAAACCTTCAGGTTCAGGATGGGGAAAAATTGCTAGCCTAAAAAATTTGCAAATCGACCCTGCTTATTTCCCTGACATTAGTCCTCAAAAGCCACTCTTTGCCGTCAAAATAGATCCTTTTCATATCAAATTCCCTAAGGCAACCTATGCTTTATAAGGCGTTTACCGAGAAGAATATTATCATCACTGGAGCCTCTTCGGGTATTGGAGAAGAGTTGGTAAGACAACTGATTCCATCTAACCCACAAATCTTGGCGGTAGATTTTAATTTGGTAGGTTTAGAACAACTGCAAAGTGAATTCCCAAACCTTCACATTTTACAGGCAGACTTGAGTTTAAAATCTGGCAATGAACAGATTTTAGCTTGGGTTTCAGCACACTGGAATAGCGTTGATTTCTGTTTTGCTAATGCAGGGAAAGCAGAATTTGGACCAGCAGAAGATCCGAATTGGAAAGGAATGGATCTGCTTTTTCAATTGAATGTCTATAGCCCAATTCAGATCGGTATGGAAATCCGTGAGCGTTTCCCAGGAGCGAATTTCCGACTGATCATTACCGCCTCAGCAATGTCATTTTGGACAATTCCCGGCTACAGCTTATACGCAGCCACCAAATCAGCTTTACTTCAATGGGCAAGGACGGTTTGGTTGGAGAAAAATGAAAATTGGCTAACCTTGGTTTTTCCCATAGCTACTAAAACGAAGTTTTTTGAAATAGCCGGTAGGAATATACCTAAAGTATTTCCAATCCAATCTCCAAGTTGGGTCGCAACAACCATACTGAGAGGCACTGCCAAAGGAAATAAGAAAATCTTCCCTTCTGCCTTATTTCTTACTATGTTAGTGTTGAATCGGTTTTTAAGATTCATCAGATGGCTTTATCAACTGTTTGAATACCAGAAGTATAAAAAGTGGCTAAAAAAACAATCTGAATTCTAAGTCTGTTAACTTTATAAAAAAAGCAAAGCCATGAAAAATATTGCATTCATTCTGCTAGTTGTCTGTGCATTACAGGCATGCCAGCCCAAAGAAACCATGCCTGACACCTTGCCTATGAAAGTAGCGATGGCTTATGGGTTCGATAAGTTTGACGAAGTCAATTCAATCGCATATACATGGAATGTGCAACGTGACTCTGTGAATGTGATGACCAGAGATTGGAAATGGAATATAAAAGACCGCACGGTTTATTATGCCACCTCGGATACCAGCTACACATACAGCTTGGACATGCCAGCAGATTCTCTGCCAGATGCCGACAAGGGATTTATCAACGATAAGTACTGGATGATGTTCCCCTTTCAACTCGCCTGGGACAGTGGCTACGAGTACGAGACAGAAGAAAATGTACCTACTCCAATTGCCGGAACCAATTCAACGAAACTCACAATCGTTTATAATGGAGCTGATGGTTACACGCCTGGCGATGCGTATGATCTATATTTGGACGAAAATAACATGATTCTGGAATGGGTATTCCGCCGAGGCAATGGCCCTGATGGCAGACCTACTACTTGGGAGGATGTAGAACAATTTGGACCAATTAAGCTAGCGACTACCCATGCCAATCAAGCCGGTGAGAAGTTTATCTGGTTTTCGAATATTTCTGTGAATTAATGATTTGAAGCGCTAATAACTAGCCGTTTGCTTTGATGCAAACGGTTTTTTTTTGTTGCTTTTCCTTAAATTGAAAAACAACAACTAGCCCAAACAAACCTAAATCCAAAATGAAATCAAATAGAAGAAATTTCCTCAAAAACTCCAGTCTCATTATCAGTGCGGGACTGATTACTAATCCAATGGCTGCTTTTTCCACCTCTGTAAAAAATTATACAGTCAGAGAAGTCATGGATATATTTATCGCTCAGGTTCCTAATGCGCCTTTCCCGCAAACTGTAGATACACTGAAGACAGGCTCCAAAGATCAACAGGTTACCGGTATTGTCACTACCATGTTTGCTACTATCACGGTAATCCGAAAAGCCATCGAGCTGAAGGCAAATTTCATCATAGTGCATGAACCCACTTTTTACAATCATTTGGATGAAATCGCCTGGCTTGGCAATGATCCGGTTTACCAATTCAAACGAAAACTTCTCGATGAAAATGGTATTGCTGTTTGGCGAAACCACGATTATGTGCACAGTCTCGAAATCGACGGGGTACAGGCAGGCGTGGTAAATGAACTGGGTTGGGATGAATATTACGAGCAAAATGCAGTCTTGAATCTCCCACAGACAACGCTCGGTGATTTGATCTCTCATGTGAAGTCCAGAATGAATGTCCCAGAACTTCGTTATGTTGGTGATCTTTCACAAAAGGCAAGTAAAATTCTACTCATGCCTGGAGCAGCAGGCGGTAGGCGACAAATGGAAATGATTATGAAGGAAAAACCCGATGTTTTGATCTGTGGTGAAAGTCCGGAATGGGAAACTCCCGAATACGTTCGAAATGCAAATGAAATGGGTGAAAAGCTCGGCTTGATCGTGATCGGTCACTCGGCAAGTGAAGAGGGCGGATCAGCATTTATGGCAGAGTGGATCAAAAAGAATATCCCTGGAATACCTGTGACTCACTTTGCCTCCAACAACTCTCTATTGATGGGGTAATAGAATTGGGAATAGGCAGAAAAAAGTATCAGATTAAGACTTGGAATGTCTATTTCTTAGCTGCCATGCAATTAGGAAAAACAAACCAGGCATATAATCTTTCAATGGAACTAGAAAGTATCAAAGAGTATTATAGCATCGATGAGATATCAAAAGGTTGATAATCCTACTATCAAAATTGAATTTAAAACCCAGTGAAACGCACTCACATTTTTTTATTCAAAATTGTTTGGCATCCTTATGATTACATAACGACAGGATGCAGGAATAGGCGTGTTGGCTTATCTTAGACTCTATTCCTGGCATTTTTCAGTAATTTAACCAGAACCAATATGATGAAACTCTATATAAAATATATGGTGAGTTTGCGATGCAAAATTCTGGTAATGGATGAGTTGAAAAAACTCGGCCTTCATTACGTTTTAGTGGATTTGGGCATGGTTGAAATCCTTGAGGAAATTACAGATGAACAAAGAGCGCAGCTTAAAAAAAGCCTGATGAAGTCGGGATTAGAACTTCTAGATGATAAGAGAAGTATCATTATTGAGAAGATCAAAAACCTCATTATTGAAATGATTCACTATTCCGATGAATTGCCGAAAGTGAATTATTCTGATTATATCAGCGAAAGCCTAGGATATGACTACACCTATTTGGCGAACATTTTTTCAGAAGTAAAGGGAATTACGATTCAACAATTTATCATCACTCACAAAATCGAACGGGTAAAAGAATTGCTGATTTATGATGAATTGAATTTGACTGAAATCGCTTACAATTTACATTACAGTAGCGTCGCTCATTTATCAAATCAGTTTAAAAAAATCACAGGCCTCACTCCAACTTATTACAAGCAATTGAAGGATAAGCGGAAGCAAAATCTAGAAGACGTTTAAGCTACTTGGCCTTTAATGATTTGCTTTTTTCCCATACCTAAACGTTTTCTTCCTTTTTTCCAGATTCCAATTGGACAATATTGCATCAAAGGCGGGTGTTAGGACGGTCTGGAAGAACACCATGTTAATCTAAACCAAGGAGCAGATACACCATCAGCTATCTTTTGAATTAGCTAACGGGTAGAAAAGTACGCCTGGCTTCCTATCAGGTTAAATGACAAACTGATTCCCACATAAAACATGTGATTTATGCAATACCCTCTTCCGGATATGTAACTGTTTCTGTAAAATCTTAATGAACTTTATAAAGCAAGAAACATCTGTATAAATCATGTCTAAAGAAAAGGAAGGTAAAGCCAAATCGGGTAAAACAGCACCTACTAAATCATTGAAAGAAAAGCGAGCAGCTAAAGAAGCAAAGCGCAGTGAAAAACGAAATGAAGATTAGGATCCGGGCCTAAACGAAGTGGAAAATAAAGAACAAGAAAAAGGAATAGTCTTCACAATAAATGAGATAATAGAATACGTCCCAAATTCTGTGTTGATAAAAACGATCCTCAAAAAAAACTCAGGAAATGTAACGGTATCTTCGTTTGATTCAGGTGAAGCATTGACGGTGAAAACATCGCCTTTCGACACGTTTGTTCAGGTAATTGAAGGGAGAGCTGAGGTCTTAATTGATGATGAATCAAAAAGTTTGACTACAGGACAATCGATAATAATTCCAGCACATTGTCGAAATATCATTAAAGCCAATGTCAGGTTTAAAATCATCTCCACTATTATTAAAAGCGGATATGAAAGATTCTAATTCTGATCCATTTAAAAACTACTAGTTCAATAAAATACGTTTCTAAGTGAGTTAAAATATGCTGCATTTAAAATAGTTGTGAGTACAAAAATCATGTGTAGTTTAGGGGCTGATATGGAATTCGTATCTATACATTTTTTACGCAAAATTTCTTATAATGCGCTGATAATATCAATCGGCTAAGTGAGAAGCTACACACAAATATTAACCCCACTTGCTGATGAAATGAGTAAAGTAACATTATTTTTTAAGCCTTATAATATCACCCCAATCATTAGCAGATACTCCACTCAAAGAGTAAAACATTCGTGAAATATCTTTCGCATAAGTACTTATTCCAATTCGTAAGTGAGATAAATGTAACATATAGAGCATGATGTGTAACAGGTCTTAATGTAAAAATTTCAACCTTGTTGATGTTATTCACCCAATAGAGCCCACCATGGATAAAGAATTTGTCCAAAACAAACACAACTCAGGTGATGTTGTAAATGCGATAGTCAATCCCTCATTAGATTTGGTTATTAAGGCGATTTTATAATGGGGTCTATTATTGCAAAATAAAGGATCATCCAGAAAAAAAAGAGTTGGTCTATTTTGAAAGAGAAATAGTAGCAAATCTTCCGTTGGAGGAAAAAAATCAAAAAGCCCAAGAATAAAACATCCTGATAAAAAGGGAGATCAATATAATAATGGAAATAACAAGAAGCTGGCGAGAGCAAAAAGTGATGCTAAAACTACGATTTCCTATTCTAAAGGATGCGGATTTCCAATTTAATCAAGGACAAAGGGAAAGTATGCTCGACAGGCTTTCTCAAAAACTTAAAAAAACCAAGGAAGAGCTTCAAACACTCTTTGCCGAATTGCAGACCTATTGAGTCGTAAACAGAAGCCGGCCCAGACAAGTATTGAAGATTGGTAGGAAAAGAAATAGTATAGACAAAATATAAATGAAAACTTTAACATTCGACAAAACAGGAAATGCTGAATTCTCTAAAATCTTGCGAATGAGAGTGAATGATTATTTCAAAAAAAACAACAAGAACATTTATGGTAATGGCAACATGGTCTTCAAGACCGTTTTTATGCTTTCTATATTTTTTTTGCCACTCATTACTATTAGCACTGGGTTAATTGCCAGTCCATTTTTACTTTTTGCACTATACATCACCAGCGGACTAGGAATGGCAGGAGTGGGTATGGGAGTAATGCATGATGCAATCCATGGATCTTATTCTAAACACAAATCTGTGAATAAGTATGTGGGTTACACTATGAATCTAATTGGTGCCAATGCTAGCGTTTGGAGGATTCAGCACAATGTCCTTCACCATACTTACACTAATATCGATCATGCTGACGACGATATAAATGCTCCATTTTTCTTGAGATTTTCCCCACACGCTAAGAGATATTGGATCCATCGTTTTCAATATTTGTATATCTGGTTATTTTATGGGCTTTCTACTATATCATGGATTACCATGAAGGATTTTGTAAGAATCAACCGTTATAAGGAAATGGGATTCTTCAAGAGAGGAAGTGAATTCAAAAAGGAAATTTTAAAAATTATAGGCTGGAAAATGCTCTATTATTCTTACGCACTTGTGTTGCCCTTGATTATGGTACCACTCCCAGCTTGGATAATTATTTTAGCCTTTTTGAGTATGCATTTTGTTACTGGGATTTGCATTAGTGCTGTTTTCCAGACGGCACATATTGTTTCAGACACCTCCTTTCCACAGCCCGATGATACTGGTCAAATCCATGGTGATTGGACGGTACATCAATTGGCCACTACCAGTAATTATGCACCTAAAAGCAGGTTCTTTTCCTGGTTGATCGGTGGTCTGAATTTTCAGATCGAGCACCATTTATTCCCTAATATTTCACACATCCACTATCATAATCTTTCTAGTATAGTTTCTGAAACAGCTGAAGAGTATAATATCCCCTACTTAGTAAAAGATACATTTTTGGGTGCGCTAGGTGATCATATAAAAATGCTCAGGCAGTTAGGAAGAGCATAGCGGATAATTAGGCAGAAAAATATACTACCCCGTTTTCAGGGTTACACTATCGATCATTGCCGTCGAAATATTCTGTCCCTATTAAGTTCTGGTTTAGAAAACTCATAGAAGAAAAGTGTCCTATAGGTGCAGCTTGAAATTTGCATCACTTGGAGAAGAGACTTAACTTATTTCTCTAAACCCTGTAGCCATGCATCTTTTTTCGATTATAGTTTTGTTGATCACACTTTTTTCAACACCCCAAACCCCCGAAATAAAAAGAGCCTCCCAGCCCAACATTCTCTTTTTGATAGCCGATGACTGGTCATTCCCTCATGCGGGAGTGTATGGAGACCAGGTAGTACGTACCCCAACCTTTGACAGGTTGGCCGCAGAGGGGGCATTATTTACCAATGCTTATACAGCTTCGCCTTCTTGCTCTCCCTCCCGTGCTGCAATTCTTTTGGGTAGATATCCTCACCAAAATCAAGATGGTGGTAATCTTTGGTCAGAATTCCCAGAACAATACCCGACTTACGTAAGCCTATTAGAAAAAGATGGATACTTCACAGGATCAACTCGAAAAGGTTGGGGCCCCGGAGAATACGAAGTAAGTGGCTTGGCACATAATCCTGCAGGAAAAACTTACGAAGACTTTCAGTCATTCCTCGTTCAAAAACCAAAAGATCAAGCCTTTACATTTTGGTTCGGAAGTACAGACCCACATCGGGAATATGTAACAAACTCTGGAATCCAAACTGGAATGGCTTTAGAAGATGTTCGGGTACCTGGCTTTTTTCCTGATGTGGACTGTGTAAGGAATGACATGTTGGATTACTATTTCGAAGTGGAGCGATTTGATCGAGAGTGTGGGCAACTTATCAAGATGCTGGAGGAAGCGGGGGAATTGGATAATACAATTATCGTGATGACGAGTGATAATGGCATGCCTTTTCCCCGAGCAAAAGCGAATCTATACGATTATGGTACACGCATGCCTCTTGTGATTAGATGGCCAGAAAAAGTAAAAGCTGGAACCGTCATCAATGAGTTTGTGAATTTTGTGGACTTTGCCCCAAGCTTTGTTGAAGCTGCTGGTTTAAGTCCCCAGACAATGAGTGGCCAATCACTATGGCCGCTGCTGGCAGGAGAAAAGCAAGATCGGGCTCAAGTATATTTGGAAAGAGAACGACACGCAAATGTGAGAAAAGGCAATCTCTCCTATCCAATGCGCGCAGTCAGAGATCATGAATATCTATACATCAGGAATATGATGCCCGAGAGGAATCCTGCCGGAGATCCGAAAGTACATCAATCCGTGGGGCAATATGGAGACGTGGACAATTCCATCACCAAATATCTAATAATGGAAATGGAAGGAAAATCTATTTCTGGGAGTCCTGATTATTTCAAATTGGCCTTTGGTAAAAGACCTGAAGAAGAACTCTACAATGTAATCGCAGATCCATACCAGCTAACTAATTTGGCAGATGACAGAAACTATGAAACTGTCAAAGTCAAAATGAGAAAAAAGCTACAAGCCTGGATGGAAGAAACAGGTGACCTAAGAGCGAGTGATCCCCGTTCTTTGTATTGGGATGAAGTCCGCTATACTCCCAATTATCAGATGAAAGATTTTGACTTTCATCAGGGAATAAAAGATTACCGGATTAAACCCCCATTTGGAAAATATACAAAGGGAGGAATCCCTTGTTTGCCTGTAAATTGAAAGTCCCACGATTGTGTTTTTTTATTGTTTTTTCAAGATTCAGATCTTCGAGATTTGTAATCTCGAAGATCCATCAATGGGTTTGCAATCCTTTATCCCAAAACGGATGAAAAATAATTAACTAAGTACTCAAAAGTACATCTTTGAAAAAGAAGATTTAGCGTGACCTAAACTGGCATAAGGTTTAACGAGAAATAGAAGTAAATTAAATCCGCAACGCGAAACTAAAGCGCATGTCACCCAACCAATTCAGGATAAAAAAACATTTTCTACTAGACCCCAAAAAATGAGATTGCAAGGAAAGACAGCCATCATAACCGGAGCTACAAGTGGCATGGGAAAAGCCATGTCAGAGCGTTTTGTCAGCGAAGGAGCATCCGTGATTTTAAGTGGTCGTGATGAACTTAGAGGCAAAGAGTTAGAGAAAAAGCTGATTCAGCATGGCGGAAAGGCAGTTTTTGTTGCTGGGGACATTTCTACTATAGCTGTAAATGAAACGCTCGTTCACGAAGCGATTCATAATTTCGGAAAACTGGATATTGTCGTAACCAATGCCGGAAGGTTAGGTTTAGGATCTGTGACGGATATTTCCTTTGAAGAATGGAATGAAACCATAAGCGCCAATCTGAACTCCGTGTTTTACCTGAGTCGGTTTGCGATTCCTGAGATGCAGAAAAATGGTAAGGGGGTCATACTCGCAAATAGTTCGATTGCAGCGTTCAAGAGTTTCCCCAATCATGCAGCCTATTGTGCCAGCAAGGCAGCTCTGGTTGCGTTGGTAAAAGAGATGGCGTTGGATTATGGTCCAACAATCCGTGTGAATACAATTTGTCCCGGTCCTGTCGACACTCCTTTAATTTGGGATTCAGCAAAAGCTTTTGGTGCGCCTGATACCATCGTACAGCAAACAGCCAATAATACGTTGATGAAGCGTCTTGGCCAGCCAGAAGATATTGCTTCACTGGCTTTGTTTCTGGTTTCTGATGAAGCTTCCTGGATTACAGGATCAGCTTACACGATTGATGGGGGAATTTTAGTTAAATAGGAACTTTGAGCAACCCTATAAGCGAATAGACTTTTCACTTCACCACTATCGCCTCAGTCGAGGGTTCATAGCCAATTCGATGTGCCAATAGATACAAAGAATCTCCCGGATTCATTTTAAACGGAACCTGATACACCGACCAACCCTCTGCAGCATTCTTCTTGAAGCCTATTGAAGCCCCTTTTGTCGCAGTGGAAATCGAAACCATGCCCTCCTCAAAATGCACTTCTGCAGGGTCTGTAGTCGGCGCTTGATCTACTCCATTCCACCACTGATGCACCATTTCCATTTCAGGAAGTGCTCCCAAATCTCCAAACTCATCGACCCATTTTAAATGGGCGTCACGAAGCTCTATGAGTTTATCTGCAAAGTCAGGATTTCCTGCCAGATTAGTAAACTCATAGGGATCTGATTGTGTATCATATAATTCCTCCTCCGGCTTTGTCTCATCAAACCAGCGTTCTTGGTTTTCATCCAATTTCCCCTCTTTGTGTAATTCCAGCAAGTGAACCATCAGAGGATTACTTAATCGGTAACGTATATGCTGATAATTGGGCTTATCAGGCAAATAATTTTTAATGTATTTATATCGACCATCACTCACTGCTCGAACCCGATCTACCTCAGAATCCATTCGATCCCGTGCAGCATAGATGTATTGTCTTGGAGCTGACTTTTGATTTCCCATAAATGCCTGCCCCTGCATGTTATTTGGGATTTTCACACCTGCCAGTGAAAGTACAGTAGGACCAAAATCCACAAAACTCACCAACTGATCATCCACTGTTCCTGGTTCGATAAAAGGCGCCTTTATAAAAAGAGGTACTCGCAAGCCTCTATCATACAACTCCCGCTTATAATAAGGCATGCCATCCCCATGATCTGAATAATAGAAAATAATCGTGTTTTCATACAACCCATCATCTTTTAGCTGCTGCAAAAGATCCCCCACCTGTACATCAAAGCGCATCACATTTGTAACAAATCTTGCTAAGGTCCTTCGTGTAATGGAATCATCAGGATACACTGGTGGCACCGTCACATCTGTCGGATCAATCAGCAAATCTTCATTTTCCCGTCCCCATACTTGAGATTCATGTGTAGTAGTGAAATTGAAAATTGAGAAAAATGGCTGGTCTGGATCTTTACGGTTTCTCCAGTGCGCGCGGTTACTACTTTCATCCCACATCGTACCAGGCGCGACAAACTGGTAATCTTCCTTCACATTGTTACTGGTATAATAACCCGCCATGCGTAGGTATTCAGGAAACCCATGCATTCCTTCTGGTATTACAGCCGAATAGGATTTATGATCCGGAGGGTAATTATCCCCACCTGCAGCTGAAAAGGAAAGAGTGCGCATATGCATTGCACCAATCGATGTTTGATATGCACCTGTAATAAGTGCTGCACGACTTGGAGCACAAACCCCTGCTGTAGAAAAGGCATTTGTAAAAAGAACACCAGCCTTAGCCAACGAGTCCAAAACGGGGGTTTCTCCGCCAGTTCCTCCATATATTCCCAAATGCTCTGGTGACATATCCTCATTCACAATCCAAAGGATATTAGGTCGTTCAGGATATTCTATTTCCGCATCAGAATTTGACTTCTTTTGGCATGAAAAAAATAGAATCGAAAGAAGAGAAATAGCAAATAAGTACTTCATACTGAAATGGTTTTGAACATTTCAAGATATTCCATTTACTCTAGAAATTAAAATCTTCCCTATATCAACTCAGCTATTAGCCATAGAACATTTTACAATACCCCATCCAACGGCAGACTTCTTTGGAATAATGTCCAGCTTTGGTAACTTAAAAGCCCAATTTCATGAATCCATAAAAAATGGCTCCAATTAAGAATTTCAACCGAAGAGAATTCCTTGGCTCCGCAGCCACAGTAGCTGCATCTATTTCTATTGTCCCGTCAAATGTCATTGCCGGTCTTGGAAAAATTCCTCCTTCCGATCAAATCACCGTAGCAAATATTGGTTGCGGGACGCAAGGATTGCGAGAAATGGGAGAGCTCTTACAGAACCAAAAAGTTCGGGTAGTTGCCGTTTGCGATGCGAATAAATACTCGGAAGATTACATTGATTGGTCCCCTTATGGGATCCGGGATAATATTCGCAAGACACTGGGTGATGACAGCTGGAGGAGCGACGTAAAAGGAATTGCTGGTGGAAGAGATGTGGCCCAAGCCTATGTGGAGAAATACTATTCAAAAAATAACCCCTCTGGGAAATACAAAGGCTGCGCATCCTACGAAGATCTTAGGGAGCTTTTTGCAAAGGAAAAAGGAATCGACGCAGTCAAAGTAATGACACCTGACCATACGCATGCTTCCATTGCCATAGCCGCAATGGAACAAAAAATACATGTGGTGACTCACAAGCCTATTTCCAATAGACTTCTGGAAGGAAGAAAAGTAATAGAAAAGGCAAAATCATCCGAAGTAATCACGCACTTACTTGCTTGGTCTGATCGTCCAGAGTATCGTCAGATCAAATCTTGGATGGATGCAGGGTTAATTGGGGACCTCAAAGAAATTCACAATTGGTCCTATAGACCAGTTTGGCAGCAATGGACACAGCGACCTAAGGGCGAAGAAACTATTCCGAAAGGATTCAATTGGGATCTTTGGTTGGGACCCGTACCCGAAATGGATTACCACAAAAACTACACACATAATGTTTTTCGAGGCTGGTATGACTTCGGGGGAGGTTCTGTAGCAGATATGGGACATTACAGTCTCTTTCCGCTTTTTGAAACCCTGGGCATTACTAAATCTCCTTTAACCGCCAAAGCATACGGGACCACCACCCGGGAAGAAATCAATGGGGTCTATCAATGGGTTAACAATGATGTAGCTTTTCCTGCCAGCTGTATGATCAAATGGCAATTCCCTAAGCAAACTTCCCTACCTGCATTTGATCTAATCTGGTATGATGGAGGCATGAAGCCATTTGCCCCAGAGGAACTGGAAGTGGATGGTAAAGAAACGCCTGAGGAAGGCTTAATGATTGTGGGAACCAAAGGCAAAATATTAGGAGGATTCAGAGGAGAAAATCCTGTGCTACTTCCAGAAAGTAAAATGGCCAGTCGTCCTGCATCAGAGCGAATTGATTCTGACAGTGTAGAAAGGAATACATCGGCATGGGTGGAAGCAATCCAATCAGGAATGCAAACCCCAGGTAGCTTCATCCGTGCACAGACCATCACAGATACCATCAATCTTGGTGCTGTAGCTTTGAGAGCAAGAAAAAAGGTGGATTTTGACGCTTCAACTTTGGAGATTACCAATGATAAAGAAGCAAATAAATTCTTAACAAGAGAATATAGAAAAGGCTGGGAGATATAAGAACGCATTCAGTTTCCAGTTTTCCAATAAGAAGCGTGAATATCAAGTCTCCTGTCAACCATTAAATTCATTTAAACCATTCAAAAAATCAACATGACTAACAGAAGAAATTTTCTCAAATCAGCTGGGCTTGCTACTGCTGCAATTGGCCTAGGAATGCCACAAATGGCTTTTTCATCAGGTAAAGCCGATCCTCTTTTTAAGATATCCCTTGCGGAATGGTCTCTGAATAAGCAGCTTTTCGCTGAAAAAATGGACCACTTGGATTTCCCCATTCTCACCAAAAAAGCTGGAATCGAAGCAGTAGAATACGTCAATCAGTTTTTCAAAGACAAGGCACAAGACATGGCCTATCTTAAGGAAATGAAAACCCGGGCTGATGGAGAAGGAGTTAGATCTGTTTTGATTATGTGTGATGGGGAAGGTATGCTAGGTGCGGCGACGGCTGAAGAGCGAGCACAAACAGTAGAGAATCATAAAAAATGGGTAGAGGCAGCCAAATTTTTAGGCTGTCATTCCATCCGGGTAAATGCTTACTCATCAGTACCTTGGAGTGCTTCTGAGCAAGATTATAAAATGGCAAGTGATCTTGCCAGCGAAGGCTTGCATGAACTTTGTGAATTTGCAGATGATTTTGATATCAATGTCCTCATTGAGAATCACGGTGGGTTTTCAAGCAATGGAAAATGGCTTGCCGAAATGATTGCTAAAACTAATCATCGTCGGGCAGGAACGCTGCCAGATTTTGGTAATTTCAGAATCACTAGTGAAGATGGGAAAGACATTTCCTATGACTCCTACCTTGGAGTGGATGAATTGATGCCAAGAGCAAAAGGAGTGAGTCTAAAGCCTACGGTTTGGGATGACAAAGGCAATCAATTCCCCTTAGATTATTCTAAAATGATGAAACTTGTACTAGCACATGATTTTCATGAATATGTAGGCATAGAACATGGTGAAGAAGGTCGGGAGTGGGAAAGTATAGAAGATATAAAAATAGAGCTGGAGAAAGTAAGAAACCAGCTCCAAAACGAAGGTTAATATACTGCACGGACCGACTGATTCTTCGGGACCGCTTTTATTTACTCTTATGAAACCGAGCATATCGAAGGCTACACACAGCGAGATGATTATTCACCTTGCGAGATTCCTCCCGATAGCTATCGGGATGGCCTTTGAAAGTCAATTATAAACATATGAAAACTGATTTTATAAGCACTATTCCAGTTCTACCGTCTCAAAATATTGCCCGGGATTTGGACTGGTATTCCCGAAACTTTGGATTTATCAAGACCTTTGGTGATAATAGGTACGCGGGCATGCGTCTGGAAGGGATTGAGATACATTTACAATGGCATGCCGATACTACAGAAGACCCACTTTTGGGAGGATCGGTTGTAAGAAACATTGAACCGTATTTTGAATCCCTAGTGATAAAAGGAATTATTAAATGCGATAAACTTATCAGAAATACTGCTTGGGGGACTCATGAATTTGGGCTGTATGATCCGAATAACAACGCGATTTTCATTGTCGAAGACATCGCATCCTCAACAGAAAAAACTTCCTAAATACTTCAATTGGCTTCCAATTAAGAATGGATTTAGCCTATTTTGAATATGAAATCGAATAGGACTAACTCATCACACAGAGGGATGATTATTGGCCATGTGAGATTCTCCCGAATCGATCCCGATAACTATCGGGACGGGACAGGCTATGTGGCCATAAAAAATCAATTATTAAACAGATGAAACAAGAACTCGGGCAAATCGCAATTTTGGTTAGGGATTACGATGAGGCAATTGAATATTATACGCAAACCTTGGGATTTGAATTGGTAGAAGACACGCATCTCAGCGACACAAAACGCTGGGTACGAGTCTGTCCACCAGGTTCATCCTGCCAATTATTACTAGCAAAAGCTGCTGATGAACTCCAACGAAATCAAATTGGCTTTCAATCTGGAGGAAGAGTTTTTCTCTTTTTGTACACTGACGATTTCTACAGAGATTATCATAATTACACTGCTAAAGGCGTGGAATTCATCCGAGAACCCTCTGAGGAAGCATTTGGGACGGTTTCAGTTTTTAAGGATTTATATGGAAATCTCTGGGATTTTATAGAGAGGAAATAATTAACAAGTAATAAAGAATTCATAATTTTAAATTCACTCATTTTATATTCCATTTTGGAACCCCAACCCAACAATCCTCTTCACGGAATCAAACTCGCAGATATAGTTGAGCATCTAGTTGAATTTTACGGCTGGGAAGAACTAGGAGAGCGAATTACTATCCGTTGCTTCACACATGATCCTTCCGTGAATTCCAGCTTGAAATTTCTTCGAAAAACGCCTTGGGCCAGAGAGCGGGTAGAAGGATTGTATCTGAAGTCGCTTCGTGACGCGAAAAAGAATTAAGTTGATTTTTCTCGCAGCAGGTCGGCAGCGCGACGGGATAAAAAACTTCTCTTGTTCAATTCTCCTGACTTGGAGAATATAAACCATACGAACCAATTGTGTCCTCTGTGAAACCCTCCACGTACACTGCGGTTAAAAAAAGTCTTTCACAAAAAAACCCGAAGAAATCTCCGGGCTTTTCGTTTTATAGTTTGTGGTTATTATACGTAATTATTTAACATCACTGGCATCACCAGCATAAGGATGTCTTCGTTTTCGTCTTGTTCAGCAGGGAGAATCAAACCCGCACGGTTAGGTGCAGAGAACTTCAAGCTAACTTCTTTGCAAGAAAGGTTATTAAGCATTTCTACCAAGAATTTTGCGTTGAATCCGATCTCGATATCCTCACCGTCATGATCACAGGATAGTCTTTCATTCGCTTCGTTAGAGAAATCAAGATCCTCAGCAGAAATCATCAATTCACTACCTGTCAATTTCAATCTCACCTGATGCGTAGTTTTATTAGCATAGATCGCAATTCGACGTAGCGAACTCAATAATTCCTGACGGTCAATGTTCATACGATTTGGGTTTTCCGCAGGAATCACATTTTCGTAATCAGGGAAACGCTCGTCGATCAGACGACAAATCATCTTGATATTATTGAAGTTGAAATAAGCATTCGACTGATTGAATTCTACGGTAACCGGAAGGTTTTCAGAAGGCAATGTTGACTTAAGCAAGTTCAACGCCTTACGGGGAATAATCAATGTAGCAGCCTCCTGGGAAGCAATATCCACTCTTCTATATCTCACCAATCTATGTCCGTCTGTTGCCACGAAGGTCGTATTGGTTGGGCTTAGATTGATGTAAACACCCGTCATCGCAGGGCGAAGTTCGTCAGAACTAGTAGCAAAGATGGTATTAGAAACAGCAGAAGAAAGCACCTCAGTGGACATATCTACAGAAGTAGCGTTGCTTACGGTCGGGATTTTTGGGAAGTCAGTAGCATTCTCCCCAGCCAGTCTGTAGCGCCCATTATCAGAGCTGATTTCTACAGCATAGGTATCGTGGTCGATACTAAATGTAACCGGCTGCTCAGGAAGATTTTTCAATGTCTCAATCAAAATCTTTGCTGGCACCGCGATATTGCCATCTTCTTTGGCCTCCACGCCGATTTCTGTAATCATGGAAGTCTGCAAATCAGATGCAGTAATAGTCAATAGACTTTCTTTGATCTCAAAAAGAAAATTTTCTAAAATTGGCACTACGGGATTGGTTGTCACCACCCCGTTGATAGCCGAAAGCTGCTTTAGTAAGGCAGAAGAGGAAACAATAAATTTCATATCGTAGGGCTTATTTTATTTTTACTTTTGAATGGGGGTAAATTTATAAATAAATTCTAATTCGAACCGCCGTATAAATGATTCTCTGGAAAATTATTGAAATAGATGCTATTTTTTAGGCTAGTTTACTTTTCTGCTGTAGTTATTCTTTCGAATCCACCAGACTATCCATCCAAAAATAACCAATACAATTACCGGGGCCAGCACATTCAATCCTTGCCAAAATGTCTTTTCCTGTGCAATCTTCACCTTATTCAATGGGCGAATCTGGAATGTACGTGTACGTGAAGCAATTATCCCTTCAGGATCAGCAAGATACTGTGTTAAATTTTTCAGAAAAAGCTTATTCGCATAAGTAGTTTGACTAAATGGATCTTCTCCCAATGCCAACGGTGCACCGTTCTCTAGGCTAGTTTGAGATTGAAATACATCACCATCCCCGATCACGAGCACTTTCCCATTTCCTGTATCTTTAAAATCTGCTTTTGCAAAGTCCTCTGGCAGAAAACGGTTTTTATACATGGAAGTAAAATTGCCCTCCAGTAAATACGCTAGTGGAAGATTTTTTCTATTGAAAAGTGTCAAATCAGGTTCACTTTCCATATCGCTGAATGCAACACGCACCGGAGCTGGTAAAATCCGGGAAGACTCTGAACTGAAAATCAAAGGAGTCTTAATAACACCATCGGCCTTGACAGTATCTAAGCTACTTGCAAATCGAAATTGGACCACATCTAAGCCTTTGGTGATGGCATGGTCAGCCATTATTCCAGCATTGATATAAAAAGGCCAAGGCAGTCGCACCATTTGCTGTTGATCTCCAAAATTCCCTCCCATCACCGGGAAATATCCAAAGTTTAAATCCTGAATCAGATCCTTGTTCACGCGGATACCATAGCGAAATAGCAAGTTGTCCAAGCCCAGATCAACAGGCATAGCTAAGGTTCCCTCACCTCCTGCATTCTCAATTTCCACTGCTACACCATCTAGTAATATCACTAAATTTCCTCCTCCCATAACATACTGATCCAGCAGGTAAACCTCCCGCTCAGTATAACTTTCTTTTGGTCCCTGAATAAAAATCATCTTGAACCCAACCAAGTCTGCAGGAGAATTGGCCTGCTCAAGCGGTACTTTGAAAAGCTCAAATTCTCCGTCCAATGCTTCTACCATTCCAAAGCCTTCATCTGAACTCATTTCTCCGTGCCCCATGATCATCGCTATGGAAGAGGACTCAGGAGAAGTTAACTTTCGGATGGCGTTGCTGAGTTCAAATTCCAAATTCTCGATGGATTGATTTAGGATTTGATCCGAACTCATTCCACGCTCTCCTTTGAGAATCAATGCTCCAGTTTCGTATTCTTCATTGCTGACAAGGATACCCGGAAAAATCAGCTGCGTCTGCAACCCGGTAGTTTGCTTGACGGAAAGGTTCGTTGGATTGATGCCATATTGAGTCAGAGAAAGCACAAATTCTTCCCGCTGTTCGGCTTCTATACTCATTGGGTCAAAGTATGAAAAAGTGATTTTCTCAGGACTATATGCATTGAAAGTCCTTACTGTTTCTTCAATGGATTTTTGCAATCTTCTCATACCACCTTGCAGATTTTCTCCTACCAAAAGAATCTCCACACGCAGGGGCTCGGTGATTTCAGAAAGCACATCCTCAGTGGCAGGATGAAGAGAATAGCGCTTTTCCTCTGTAAGGTCAATCCGGAAATTGAGGAATTGAGCCAACAATACAAATACAAGAATTCCCCCAAAAAGGAATAACCAAGGCTTTGCGATATGTAAGGCCGTGTTTTTCATTTATTTCTCAAAACCAAAATCGACCCACCCAAAAACAACCAAATCATGCCGAATAAAAAGAACAAATCTGCTGAATCAATAACTCCCCTGCTCAGGTTGATATAATGAAAACTAAGGCTAAGATCTTCTGCCCAATAGGAAAGATTGCCGAGCTGCATGTCTGCCAAAGCGGAGAACCCGAAATAAAGAACAAAGCATAAAAACACGCCCAATACGAAAGCTACAACCTGCTGGGAAGTCAGCGAACTTGCAAATAAGCCCACCGCCGCGAAAACCGCTCCGATCATAATCAATCCAATCCAAGAGCCAAAAAAGCCTGCTTGATCTAGGTTGCCTATTGGGTCACCAAGTTGAATAATGCTATAGAAGTAAAGAAGGGTAGGTAATAGCGCCACAAGTACCATACAAAGCAACGCACAATATTTTGCCAGAATAATCTTCACTAGAGAAAGTGGAGAGGTTCTTAATAGCTCCCAGGTTCCGGTTTTCCGCTCATCAGCAATTGCTCGCATGGAGAGCGCAGGGATTAGAAACGTAAATACATAAGGAGTATAAGTAAACAGTGCTTCCAGATCGGCAAAACCATATTCGAGTACACTGCTTTCTGGAAATACCCAAACAATCAAACCTAGCGATACCAGAAACAATGCTAAAACCAGATAACCTAAAAGGCTTCCGAAAAAGGCATTGATTTCTTTAAGAAAAAGGCTTTTCATATGATTATAATTTGATTTTTAAAGGTCATATGGAATTGCATGTATTATAATCATCCCAGTGTGAGACGCTTGAGTCATGCTCGATTTCTCTGTTCTTTTGCCTTGACGCAAAAGAACCAAAAAGTCAAGACGCCAGCAAAGCTTCACCCCGCAGGCCAGCCGCCTGGCTCGCTGCTGCGTCACCCCAGCGCGCCCTAACAACAAGCAAATCTGCTGATGCGGTATATGTCTGGATATAATCATCCCCCTGTGTGTCGTCCGCTCATCATGAGTATTTCATCTGTTTTATATAATTATATTTTTACCATCCCGCTAGCTATTGGAAAGAATCTCGCATGGTAAATAATCATTCCAGTATGTGACGTTGGAGTCATGCTCGATTTCATACTTAGGCGTTGGTGATTTCCCGGAAAATTAATTCCAGATTTTTTTTACTTTGATTGAGGCTGACCAGATTTATTGAACGCTCATGAAGAATTTGTAAGATAGCTTTTCTTGCGAAAGCAGGATCTGAAGTAGAAATAAGTAACTCCATTTCTCCTTTTGAGCCAAAATCTACTTTACCCACATTTTCAAACCATAAAAGCTCTAAATTCTCCTCTGTTTCAAGAATTAAAATAGTCTCATTAGAATTGGACTTCAAATTTGAAAGTGAATCCGAAGCTAGAATCTTACCCTTATTGATAATGACCACATCATGGCAGATTGCCTCTACTTCCTGCATTATATGAGTGGAAAGTATTAGTGTTTTGTCCTTAGCCACTTCTTGAATCAGGCTTCTGATTTCCACCAATTGATTAGGGTCTAGGCCAGTAGTCGGTTCATCCAGAATAATCACCTGCGGATCATGGATTAAAGCCCGGGCCAAACCTACCCGCTGTCGGTATCCTTTGGAAAGCTGTCCTATTTTTTTATGTTGCTCCGGTTCAAGACCGGTGCGATTAAGCATTTCCCTGGTTCTGGACTTTAATTTTTGGCCTGACAACCCATACAGTCCTCCAGAGAATTCCAGAAATTCCCGCACATACATATCAAAGTAAAGAGGATTGTGCTCAGGCAGATAGCCTATCAATGGACTGACCTCTTTTGGTGAATTCAATGCATCCTTCCCCAACACAGTCACTCCCCCGGAATCTGCCGACAGAAATCCGGTAATGATTTTCATCGTGGTGGATTTCCCTGCGCCATTTGGACCTAAAAACCCAAGAATCCTTCCAGGTGTAGCAACAAAAGACACTTCTTCCAATGCTTTTTGGGTTCCATAGAGTTTGGTGAGTTGGGATACTTCTAGTGACATGTAGCTTTTTTAGTCAATCAAAAGTAAGGAAAAAATGTAGTTTTCATTGGCCGAAGCGCATTTGGAAGTCATTACATCTTCGACAATTCACTTTTCAACTCCATTCTTTTTGAAATATCTTGTATTTACAATACAATATATCTTGTATTGTAAATACAAGATATTATATTTACATTGATTTACAGAAACTTAAATGATACAAAAGCAAACACTTGGAGAAATAATCTTAGATCAAAATAAAAATTTTCTTCAAAAATCCCTGATAGCAAGAGAGGAAAGCCTACCCGATTACATGAATCAAATCGTGATAGTAAGCGGGGTGAGACGCTGTGGAAAAAGTATTTTGATACGGAACAGCTTTTCCGAAAACCAATCCGGACTATATCTCAATTTTGAGGATCCTAGACTGGTAGACTTTGAGCCAACGGATTTCCCAAAGCTAGAAGAGTTAAGAAATGAGTTTGGAAAAACTACCATACTTTTAGATGAACTTCAATGGATAGAAGGCTGGGAGGTTTTTGCCCGCTCATTACATGAAAAAGGGCAACCGCTATACATCACAGGCTCCAACGCCAGCATGCTCAGCCGAGAGCTAGGAACCAGACTTACCGGTAGATACAAACAAATAGAGCTCTTCCCGTTCAGTTATACAGAGTTTTTAACCTATAAAGGTTTGGCTCCTGAGGAAGCCAGCTTCGAATCTTATTTTCACCTTGGAGGCTTTCCTGAATATTTGCACAACCAAGATCAAGAATATCTAAGAACATTGATGCGGGATATATTGACTCGGGATGTGGCTGTCAGAAGAAATATCTCCAATGAAACTCAACTGATCCGATTAGGGGTCTTTTTAGCATCCAACGTAGGAAAGGAATTCAGTTATTCTAAAATGGCACAACTGCTGGAAATCAAATCCGTGCGAACACTGATAGATTACTGTGATTACTTGGAAGAAAGTTACTTATTTGACTTGATCCCTATGTATTCCAAATCCATCCGAAAGCAAGTAGCTAATCCAAAAAAAGCCTTTTGCGTTGATCCGGCACTGGCTTCCGCAAATTCCCTCTCCTTTAGTAAGGATTTGGGAAGAAGGCTTGAGAATTTCGTGTATTTACATCTGCGGAGGTCATTCAATACAATCCATTATTACAGATCCAAAAACTCTGAATGTGATTTTCTTATCAAATGGAATGAAGAAATTATCGGTACAGTCCAGGTCTGCTGGGAATTAAACTCAGACAATTTGCAAAGAGAAGTAAAAGGCATCAAAGATGCGATGAAGGAAATCGGACTCAGCTCAGGCTTTATCATCACGTATAATCAGGAAGACATCTTCGAAGGAATTTCTGTGATTGCAGCGTGGAAATGGTTCTTAAAGCCAGCCAATACTTACTTTAATCTTGAGTGAGTATTGGCTTCAGCAATATCACTCCCTACTTCTTCCCTTTTGGTCTTAGAGGTCTACATTCCACGTCTGCCACGAAATAATTCGGGTGAGTTTCTAAGGTTTGGACAATCGTCTGAGCTACATCCTCAGGACGCATCATATTTTCATGCGCAGTTGCACCTTCTATATCATCGAAGAAGTTCGTCTGTGTAGAACCTGGGTAGATCGTAGAAACTTTGATTCCAAAATCTCTAAGTTCCATATACATAGAATGGGAAATCCCGCGTACTGCATGTTTTGTCCCTACGTATCCAGCAAAATTGGCCACCCCATTCAATCCAGCGATTGATGCGATGTTTAAAATATGTCCTTCGTCCGCAGATTTCATTGCTGGAACCAGCCTTTTGCTCACATAAAACAATCCATGAACATTCGTGTCAAACATGGTTTTCCAATCTTCTGAGGACATTTCTTCTAATTTACCCGAAATACCAAACCCCGCATTATTGATTAGTACTCTGATATCCGAACCTAACTTACTCGTAGTTTGCTGAAAAGCTTTTTCCACTGAATCTTCCTTCGAAATGTCGCATGTGAAAAAATGGAAATTATCATGCTGAAAATCCGGAGCATTTCTACCCCATCCCACGACAATCGTTCCTTTTTCAATTAATAATTTGACTACTTCCAGCCCTATTCCTTTACTCACGCCAGTTACCACTGCGATTTGATTATTCAGTTGCATAGATTCTTGTTCAAGAGATTTATACTACAAAAGCATTTCAGGTGAAATAGTTCTATAATCTAAAGAGTTTCCTTCCTATTAGCCCTAAAAAACTTGAGCATTGGCACATTTTTCTAAATTTGAATAACATCAAGAAAACCCCCAACCATGAAAAAACTTTTACGCCCCCTACTATTTGTTCCAATGCTCATAGGAACAGGAACTCTTTGCGCACAATCCGAACTCCGGCCAGCTATCGACACCAAGGTAAATTCAATAGAATCTAAGGTGATCGAGTGGCGCCGAGACTTTCATATGCATCCAGAGTTGGGAAATCAGGAATTTCGTACAGCAAAGAAAGTCGCAGACCATCTTCGTTCTTTAGGAATAGAAGTCACCGAAAACGTAGCTATTACAGGAGTAGTAGGAGTTTTGAAAGGTGGAAAGCCCGGCCCGACCGTAGCACTTCGCGCAGATATGGATGCCCTTCCTGTAACCGAACGAAATGACTTACCATTCAAATCCATTAACACCGCTACTTACAACGGCCAGGAAACAGGTGTAATGCATGCCTGTGGTCACGATTCACATGTAGCCATCCTTATGGGTGTGGCAGAGGTTCTAGCCAGCATGAAGAATGACCTGGAAGGAACAGTGAAGTTCATTTTCCAACCAGCAGAAGAAGGTGTATTTGATGCTGAAATGGCTGGAGCGGAGCTGATGGTGAAAGAAGGCGTGATGGAGGATGTGGATGCTGTTTTCGGCTTGCATATCAATTCCCAGACAGAAGTAGGGAAGATTGGCTACCGATCTGGTCCAATAATGGCAGCTGTAGATAATCTTGAAATCACAGTCAAAGGTGTGCAAGCCCATGGTGCCTATCCTTGGTCCAGTGTGGATCCCATAGTTACCAGTTCGCAGATCATCATAGGACTACAGACCATTCTTTCCCGAAATGTAAATGTCACCCAGAACCCAGCAGTAGTGACCATTGGAGCGATTCATGGTGGAATTCGTCATAATATTATCCCCGAGGAAGTGGAAATGATCGGAACCATCAGAACCTTTGGTGACGAACAGCAAGGGCTAGTGCATAAGCGTGTGAAAGAGATCGTGACAAATATTGCCGAAAGTGCAGGAGCTACAGTTGACCTGAAGATCGAGAAACTATATCCATCCACCGTCAATCATTCCGATCTGACCAAGGAAATGCTCCCTTCGCTAGAAGCTGCAGCAGGTGCAGAAAATTTAATTTATTTAAACCCTGTTACAGGAGCAGAAGATTTTAGCTTTTTCCAGAGAGAAAAGCCTGGTGTGTTTATTTTTCTGGGAGGAATGAAAAAAGGAGGCGATCCGCTTACTACTCCTTCTCACCACACGCCTGGTTTCTACATTGACGAGGGCGGATTTGTATTGGGAATGCGAACGTTAAGTTATTTCGTAGTGGATTATATGGGACAGAATAAGAGTGAGTAGGTAGCTATATGTCGGTAGATATTGAAAAACCCGATTCATAATGAATCGGGTTTTATATTTCTATCCAAATTTGAATCAAAAAAGTGGAGGAACTTTAAAGTCCCCCTCGTAATATTTTTCGAAGATGAAGTTCTCCTCGGACAACTTTTTATATGCAGCAATCTTGCCCGCAGTGTCATTGGAAATAAATGCATTTACTAATTCATGGAAGGAAGTAAGCTTCAGTGCTTGCTGCAACCCATGACCATCGTTGAGCAATAACAAGGTGCAATTAGCATAATATTCTGCGAGGACATCATAAGACTTGGAGTAAATCAAATGATCAAACGCTCCTCCGATTAATATCATTTTCCCATCAAACTCCAATAAGTTATCGTAGTTGGTACCATAGAAGTCAAAGTTGCTATTTTGATAGGCAGTCCAAAGTGGGCTGCTCAATTTTTTCATCATTTCTACGCTCAAGTTGCTCTTATTTACAGAATCCTGCAATCCGGAAAGTGCTATCGCATGCTCAAACAACCTCACCATTAACGGGATATTGCTTTGAATATCCTGAACATTCGCTAATCCCGTCAAGACATCCTGAAAAGTCAAAAAATTAATCAGGTTCTCTATGGATAATGACTTTCTACCCATATTCTCTCTATCGAAATTTGCATAATAACTGAAATCAACCTTTTGTTCATCTCTAAGTTTCATATCCGAAAACGACAGCCCTGAGGAAGGAAAACGCAGGTTCTTTTGAATGTCAAAAACCAAGGGATTGACGCTGATCATTCTGCTTACATGCTGCGGAAATAAGGATAGGTAATGCTGTAACACCATGGCCGAGGAAGAGTAGCCCAATAAAATCACCTGCTTATCTCCAAGAAGCTTCTTTCGGATCACTTCAATATCCCGTGCAACTTGATCCTGATTGTAAAGCTTGTAAGCCAATTGGTAATCCGGGGCTCCCGAATACATCACACCCCTTCTCAGTTCTTCATTATTCTTTCTCCCCTTGATCAAAACAAAATTGCAAGATTCAGAAAAATCCAGCAATTCATTGATCGATACAAAAAGCTCATCGAAAGCATCTTCCAGAAGGAATACGGTTTCTCTTTCTTCATCAAATCCGTTTAACAACTCAACTTGAATTTCTATTTTTCTTGAACCAGGAAGATGATGGTCATAGGGAACCAAAAAAGTTTGGGCTTGCAGGGAAGCTCTTATAAAAACAAATAGTAACACTAATCTCACACAGTAATTTTATCATTGTATATAAAACGACAAATAGATCCGGATTAGTTTTACAGAAAAATAACTCAACACAAGCAAATCATCTACTTCCCCTTATTCTTCTGGTGCTTTGTCTTTAGTTGATTTCTATTGGTTTTGGCTTTGGAATTTTTATTTCCACGCTTTTTCTCTTTCTCCTGTTGCTCTAGGTTTGGATTCGGTTTTTTAAACTCTTTTTTCTCATGAAAAGCTCCCTTATAATCAGGATTATCTCTTTGTAGCAAGCGATCAAGTTCACGTGCATAGGCTTGTTTTTCCTCATAAGGAGTAGCAGTGACTTCCACTTCGGAAGGTATTTCTGCTTCCTCTACCTTCATGCGTATGATTTCTTCGATTTTTTCGAAGTGATAGGCCTCTGCAGGATTGACAAAGCTGATTGCCTTGCCTTCTTTCTCAGCTCGGCCTGTTCGACCGATTCGGTGTACATAGTCCTCATAGATCAGCGGCACATCAAAGTTCACCACATGAGAAACCATTGTCACATCCAGTCCTCTAGAGGCAACATCTGTCGCAACAAGTATCCGTACTTCGCCACCTTTAAAATCTTCAATGGAATTGATACGGGTATTTTGCCCCTTATTCGCATGAATAACTCTCACTTCGCCGTAACTCCGATGACTTAGAAAAGCAAATACCTCTTCAGCATTTCTTCTAGATCGAGTGAAAATTATAGCTCTATTAATCTCTTCATTTTTGAATAGATGAGCAAGAAGACTCAGTTTCGTTTTAATATTTGGTACCAAATACTTTACCTGACCGATAGTCTCAGCCGTAGTCGCCTGAGGAGTAACCTCTACCCGCTCCGGAAACTCCAAAAATTCGCCAGCAAACCTGTCGATGCGTTCTCCAAAAGTTGCAGAGAAAAGTAAATTTTGTCGCTTAATTGGAATGACTTCCAAAATTGAACGGATTTGAGGCATAAAGCCCATATCCATCATTTTGTCAGCTTCATCCAAAACCAAGGTTTTGATTTCCTTGGTCAGGATTTTTCCTTTTCTATAGATATCCAGAAATCTTCCCGGTGTAGAAACAATAATATCAACACCTTTCTCCAGGATTTCAATCTGAGTTTTTGGCCCCAAACCACCATAGAGGGCTACCATCCTCAAATCGGTATTTGCTGCCATCTGAAGCACCACTTCTTCGATCTGCATCACCAGCTCACGGGTAGGTGCCAATATCACTGCTCTCGCATGATCACCTTGCGCATATTTCACTTTCATGAGAAGAGGCAATACATAGGCTGCAGTCTTTCCTGTACCTGTCTGAGCAATCCCTAACACATCATGACCAGCAAGAGCAAGCGGGATAGCCTTTTCCTGAATAGGTGTTGGGTGAACATATCCAGCGTCCGCCACCGCATTCAATAGCTGTCGATTTAGCTTAAATGCTTCAAAAGTTGAGGCCTCATTGCTCATGATTTGTTAATTTTGGTTGAACTAGTAAAATCCTAAAAGGAGTAAAGATGAAAAGTATTCTGATCACCGGTGCAAATATAGTCAATGAAGGCCGGATAAGTCCGGGCGATGTTTTAGTAGAAAATGGAAGAATCTCAAAACTTAGAGAAGACCTAAGTGGGGAAAATGCTGACATTCATATTAACGCTACTGGAAAACATCTTTTTCCTGGGCTAATTGACGATCAGGTACACTTCAGAGAACCTGGGCTTACTCACAAAGCTGAGATCTACACAGAGGCAAAAGCCGGCGTGGCTGGAGGCACTACATCGTATATGGAAATGCCAAATACAGTACCTCAATCAACTACTTTGGAACTTCTCGAGCAGAAATACTCCAGAGCTTCTGAGGTTTCTTTGGCCAACTATTCTTTTTTCATGGGGGCGACAAACAGCAACTTGGATGAGATCATGAAAGTCAATTTCGAAGAAGTATGTGGATTAAAGATTTTCCAAGGCTCTTCCACTGGTAATATGGTGGTGGACAACATTGAATCCTTAGAAGAGATATTTAAACAGTGCAAAGCGATCATCGCGATCCACAGTGAAAATGACAACATCATCAAAGCCAATCTAGATGAATTCAAGTCAATCTATGGTGATGATATTCCTGTAAAATTTCACCCAAAAATCAGATCCGAAGAAGCCTGCTACGACGCTTCCAGCAGAGCCGTGGCAATGGCAAAAAAATATGGCACTCGCCTTCACATTCTCCATATCAGTACCGCAAAAGAATTGGAGCTTTTCACCAATACTATTCCATTGGAAGAAAAGAAAGTAACTGCTGAAGCATGCATTCACCATATGTGGTTTTCCGAATCAGATTATGAAACCAAAGGAAACCTGATTAAATGGAACCCTGCAGTAAAAACAGCAAAAGACAGGGAAGCCATATTTAATGCAATGCTTGACGGTACCATCGATATAGTAGCCACAGATCATGCACCGCATACACTAGAAGAAAAGGCTCAGAATTACACTAAAGCTCCTTCGGGCGGACCACTTAATCAACACAGCTTAGTTGCCATGCTTGACTTTTATCATCAAGGTAAAATCAGCTTGGAAAAAATTGCACTGAAAATGTGTCATAACGTCGCCACCTTATTCCACATTAAGGAAAGAGGATTTATCAGAGAGGGATATTACGCCGATTTGGTATTGGTAGACTTAAATAATCCATGGAAAGTCGGCAAAGAGAATATTTTATCAAAGTGTGGGTGGTCTCCCTTTGAAGGTCACACATTCCAGTCAAAAGTCACACACACAGTCGTTTCTGGACATTTAGCGTACGAAAACGGCACATTCCATGAAGAGAAAAAAGGTGAGCGACTTAATTTTTCTATAAAATTTTGATAATCATGTTGCGCTGATTCAGCTTAATTATTACTTTTGCAGACCGTTTGGAAGAAACCAGTCCAGGTGTATAAATGGTGATTGTAGCTCAGCTGGTTAGAGCGCTGGTTTGTGGATCCAGAGGTCGCCGGTTCGAACCCGGTCTTTCACCCAAGCAGCCCCTCATAATTGAGGGGCTTTGTTATTACCAGAGTTCTGTTGGCACAGCATTTGATAAAACCTGCCAGAACTAAACCAACTTCAGATGTTTACTTTGTTCAAAACTTCGCCAAAATTTCCTCAGGTAAAACCCATTAACATCAGAATGGCAAAAAGCTACTTGATGAAGTTTGAAGAATCGCTAAGAAATTTCGAAGAAGTCCAAAAAGAGGCGATTCATTCTTGATTTTCTCTACAAAAACAAAAGGTTATGGAAACATAACCTTTATTTTTTTCCATTTCATTTTTCTTGTCAGTGCAAAACTCTATTTTTAACGACATAGAATTTTTCCCTCATGAGTTATATCCATTTCGATAAAACACAATTAGTCAATCTGAACTATTCTCTTGATAGAGAGATCATCAGATCCAACCGTTCTGGTGCCTATACCAGTACCTCGATTATTTGCTGCAATACCCGCAAATACCACGGGCTGTTGGTTGTACCTCAACCAAAAATCGACTCTCAAAGTCATGTCATGTTATCTACCGTTCATGAAACGGTAATCCAGCACGGTTCAAGTTTTAATCTGGGCATCAGTAAATTCCCGGGAAATTATTCTCCCAGAGGTCATAAATACCTTGAGGACTTTGATTCTGAGCCAATCCCGAAATTAACCTACCGAGTGGGGGGGGTACTTTTGCAGAAGGAATTAATCCTGGATACTAACAGAGATAGATTGATGATTCGCTATACGTTGCTGGATGCGCATTCCCCAACCAAAATACGTATTCAGCCATTTTTGGCCTTTAGAGGATTTCACGACCTTTCTAAGGCCAGCTCGGATATAAATAAGAATTACAAAAAGGCGGCGAATGGGGCAGTTTTCCATCTTTACGAAAAATACGACCCACTTTATTTGCAGGTCTCCAAGAAAGTAGATTTTGTTCCAGCTCCAGATTGGTATCATAATATTGAATATATACTCGAACGTGAGCGGGGATATGACTATCAGGAAGACTTATATGTGCCAGGATATTTCGAATTTGATATCGAAAAGGGTGAATCTGTCATATTTTCGGCAGGGCTAACAGAAGCAGATCCAAAAACACGTCAAAATGCCTTCGAAAAAGAAATCGCAAGAAGAATCCCTAGAAGTAATTTTGTAAACTGTCTCAAAAACTCTGCTGGTCAATTTATAAGACAGCGGGACGGAGCCACCAGAATTATTGCAGGATACCCTTGGTTTGGCTGGTGGGGAAGAGACACCTTTGTAGCGGCTCCTGGCCTGACCCTCACCACGGGTGACTCAAAGACTTTTTTGGATATCATGGACACCATGTCCCGTGATTTAAAAGGACCTCTTTTTCCAAATGTAGGAAGCGGAGTGACCACCAATATGAATTCTATCGATGCCCCGCTTTGGTACTTTTGGGCATTACAGCAGTATATCAAATATACAGGGGACAGCAAGACAATTAAAGATCGCTATTTAGGTAAAATGAAAGGGATTATTGACGGATACCTAAAAGGTACTGATTTCAATATCCATGTTCTGGAAAATGGCCTAGTTTACGGAGGGGAAGAAGGGAAAGCACTTACCTGGATGGATGCGGTGACTCCAGATGGGCCAGTAACTCCCAGGACTGGATGCCCTGTAGAAATTCAGGCACTTTGGTATAATGCCCTTTGCTTCTACTATGAATTGACCGGCGATGAAGAAATCGCAGGTCATGCTACAAAAATCAGTAATACTTTTGAAAAGGAGTTTTGGTCTGAAGAGCATGGTTATTTGGCAGATTACATAAATGGAGATGAAAAAGACTGGGCAATACGTCCCAATATGATTTTTGCCACCTCCCTACCTTATGTAATGCTCAGTGATGATAAATGTGATCAGGTACTGGAGACTGCAAAATCAAAACTTCTCACTACAAGGGGGATGCGCTCACTTTCCCCAGACGATCCCGCCTATAAAGGTTACTACTTTGGTGACCAAATTAGCAGAGATGAAGCGTATCATAATGGCACCGTGTGGGTTTGGCCATTGGGGCATTTTGTAGAAGGATATATTAGACTTCATGGGAAATCAGGAGCAAATTTCATCCAAAAAATCGTAAACGGTTTTGACGGTGTGATGACTCAATATGGAGTGGGGGCAGTAGCAGAAATATATGATGGAGATCCACCTCATCGCCCGAAAGGTGCTATTTCGCAGGCTTGGAGCGTATCAGAATTGCTTAGAATGATGGATTTGGTCAAAAAGATATAACAGACTTTTTATGAAGGTGCTAATGTTTGGGTGGGAGTTCCCACCACATATTTCAGGAGGTCTTGGGACAGCGTGCTATGGTTTGGTCAAGGGATTGGCTCATCACCATCAAGACATCATATTTGTAGTACCTAAACTCTGGGGCGACGAGGAGCCATTGGCAGATTTTGTCAATGCGAGTGATGTCACCATAGATTACCGGGAAAAACGGTTTAAAAAATTCTGGAAAAACCTCACTTACCTAGAAGTAAGTAGTTTTTTGGTTCCTTACCTGGGACCTGATGAATTTAAGAAATACACCGACTATACAATCCATGATAGGACTGATGTAGATGAAAGTGTATTTTCAAACAAATTTGCATTCAGCGGCAAATATGGAAAGGATTTGATGATGGAAGTTTCTCGCTATGCCTTAGTAGCTGCTCATATTTCCAAAAGCAAAGAACACGACATCATCCATGCCCACGACTGGCTTTCTTTTCCGGCTGGAATTGCAGCGAAGGAAATCAGTGGCAAACCTATGGTAGCGCATGTCCATGCAACTGAGTTTGACCGCTCGGGTGAATCCGTCAATCAAGTCGTCTATGACATAGAGAGAGCTGGAATGCATGCGGCAGATCACATAGTCGCGGTAAGTCAGCTCACAAAAAATATTATCATCAAAAAATATGGAGTTCCGGCTGGCAAAATAACCGTACTACACAATGCAGTTTTGGACGCTAGTATTATCAAATCCAACTATCAAAAGAAAGTTCCTGAGAAAATTGTAACCTTTTTGGGCAGAATCACCTTTCAAAAAGGCCCTGAATACTTCGTGGAAGCCGCCAAAAAAGTCATTGAGCGAGATCCCAATGTTCGCTTTGTAATGGCGGGTAACGGAGATTTATTGAATAGAATGATTGATCGTGTAGCTGAGCTTCGCATGGGTACTAAATTTCATTTTACTGGATTTCTTAAAGGCGATGATGTAGATCACATGTATGCCATTTCTGATGTTTATGTGATGCCGTCTGTATCTGAACCCTTTGGAATTTCTCCTCTAGAGGCTGTAAGACACAATACTCCTGTGATTATTTCCAAGCAATCAGGTGTTGCGGAAGTCCTTAATAATGCGATCAAAATTGACTTTTGGGATATTGATTCCATGGCAGATGCCATTTTCGCATTGCTTCACTACGATGGTATTTCCAGAATGTTCAAAGAGCTTGGAACTGAAGAATTGAAAAAATTAAAATGGGAGCATGTGGCCGAAAAACTTGTCACTGTGTACCAAAACACATTATCGCAAAAACCATGAGAACCCTATGCTTTTATTTCCAGGTTCATCAGCCTTACCGACTGAAACCTTATCGCTTTTTTGACATTGGTGAGGATCACCATTATTGGGACGATTTCTCCAATCGAAGTATCATGAGGAAGGTAGCACAAAAGTGCTATTTACCTATGAATGCCCTTCTTCTTGAGCTTATCAATAAATATAATGGGGCATTTAAGGTTAGTTTTTCTATCTCGGGAACCTTCATGGATCAAATGGAGGCATATGCTCCTGATGTTTTGGAGAGTTTCCAGAAGCTGGTGGCAACAGGTCATGTCGAATTATTGAATGAAACATTTTCCCACTCACTAGCCTCACTCAAAAGCAAGAGTGAGTTTAAAGATCTTGTTTATAAACATCAGGCTAAAATCAAAGAGCTTTTCAACGGATATACTCCAAAAGTCTTTCGAAATACAGAGTTGATTTATAGTGATCTGATAGGAGCTTTAGTCGCCGAACTGGGATACGATGCCATGCTAACCGAAGGAGCAAAGCATATTCTGGGATGGAAAAGCCCCAACTATATCTATTTAAACAGCATTGAACCAAAATTAAAAATTCTATTGAAGAATTTCCAACTGAGCGATGACATTGCTTTTAGATTTGGGAATAAGGCCTGGAATGACTATCCATTGACGACTGATAAGTTTATCAACTGGATCAATGCGATTCCAAAAGAGGAAGAAACTGTTAATCTATTCATGGATTACGAGACATTTGGAGAACATCAATGGGCTGAAACTGGAATATTTGATTTCATGCGACACCTTCCAGAGGCAGTATTTACAAAAACCAACTTCGGTTTTTCCACTCCATCGGAAGTAATATCGAAAATTGCACCAGTGGGAAAAATCCATGTACCTATTCCTATTTCTTGGGCTGATGAAGAAAGGGATTTGACCGCATGGCTTGGAAATGACTTGCAAGATGAGGCATTTGATCGGCTATATGATTTGGAAAAACTAGTCAATACCATAGACGATGAGGAGATTCAGCGTGACTGGAGATACTTACAGACTTCGGATCACTTCTATTATATGTGTACAAAGTTTTTCTCAGACGGAGATATTCACTCCTATTTTAGCCCTTATGATTCTCCCTACGATGCCTTTATAAATTTCATGAATGTACTCAGTGACTTCATGATCCGACTCAAGGAAAAAACAAAAAATCCCATAGAAGTCTAAAAAAAGAGCCGACCCGAGTCGGCTCTTTTGCTTTCCACTAAATCAACTCTTTTCAGCTCATTTTTTTTGATATCGCATTTACAGGACAATTTTTTTCGTGCGACATACACCCTATTTTACGGGAACCCCTCCCTAAGACAACAACTTAACCCAACAGTATAATTACTTGATTTTCAAATTTTTAAAGTGGTTAAACCCGGATTTTGCATTAGGTTTCGTTATGAGGCCAGTAATTGCAATAAAATCAGGCTGCTTGGAAACTGAGTCCGCCGCGGCGGATATGGTGAAGTCGAAAACAGCAACGTAGTGACTGATTTTGAAGCAATTACTGGTCGCAATAGAATTGCTAATGCAAAATCCGGGTTAAATGCGCTCAGACAAAAAACTGAGGCCGAAAGCACTGCTTTACAATCACAATTCCTTTTACCTATTTAGTGCTGCCAATTGCGCACAACATACCTTTTAAAACTGTATCAGGAATCAAAACCAGAATGGGAGTTCAGCTCATCGGAGTAGATATTCCCGATTTTCAAGAAATTGTTGATATGGCTTATACAGATTTTGTAGCTCAACTCGAAGCGGAAGGTTTTGAAATCATTTCAGCAGAGGATGCAGCTAAAGGCTCAATGCAGGACGTTGAATAAATAATTTTCAAGGAACTTTTAGAAAATTAAGTTTTCGGATTACATCCAATAAAGCTGGAATAATAATCTAGCTTTTTTAATGAATTTTCAAGCTTGGAGATTTATGAAAAATAGGTCATACGCCGTATTTATTGAAAGTGGATTTGTAATCAAATTGGCAATTCAAACAACCCACACACCAACATGGACCTAAAAAATATTACGCAAGCAGTAATTCTACTTTTTGTATTAAGCATATACTCAGAACTATCAGCCCAATCATTGAGTAAATTCTCACCCTCAGATGAAATGTCCTATGGCTTAAAAAAGCTAAGCAAGAAACCAAAAAAAATCTATATCGCTTCTTTCAACATCAACTTTGAAGTCTACAAAGAAGCTATAGATTATAAAAAAGGAGGAGCAGGTTTTGGTGGAAATGTAAAAGGAGAGGCCACTGCAAGAGGAGCAATTGGTCTCACCGGACTAGATCAGGCTAAAATTCAGGAAAAAACCGATCAATTATATCAGGAATTTATTGAGGGTCTGAAAGTATCAGGTTTCGAAATAGTAGATCCAGCGCTTGCTGGAGCCACAGAGATTTATAAAGGTTGGGAAAAAGCGACAGGCCCTTACGTGATAGAATCACCACTCCCTGGTCTCATGGTGAGCGTACCTACTGGTTTTACGTTTTACTATAGTGGAAAAGAAGGACCATTAGCAAACTTAAATGCGGCACAAAAACTCTCTAGCGAATTGGATGATGCAGCCGTTGCCTCTGTTAATCTTTTCTTTATGTATTCTGAAGATGGAGATAGTTGGATGCCCTCAAATGGTGCAGAGATAAAGATGCTCACTAATTATAGACTTGCTGGAGAATATATGGTGCGCGCCCCGAAAGAAAAGGGGCTAAAAGGTTCCGAATCCTTTGACAAAATCACTTCAATGATCAAGGTTGTCCAAGGGAAAATTGGAGCAGGTGCAGAAATTCAATATCAAGGTTCACTAAAAGAAGCTTTAGAAATTGAAGGAATCATCAAAAAAGAGAAAATGGTGGTTTATTCCAGACAGAGTTCAGCAACCACTACATCCTTCACACCAGTGGTGATCGCTGGACCATCTTACTCCAAAGAAACAAAATGGGTAGATGTAGACCCTTCTAAGTATGCTGAAGGGCTTTACAACGCAGGCCATGAATTTCTAACCTACCATTTAAAAGCATACACCGGCAACTATTGATAAATACACTCCAAACAAAAAGAGCAGCTTGACCAAGCTGCTCTTTTTGTTTGGTCAGATTTCAATAACTCTCCTTTTCGTTTGGAAAGTCTTTACTCTTCACGTCTTTAATATATTGCCCAAAGGCCTCCATCATTATACCTTCTAAGTCGGCATATTGCCTTAAAAATCTTGGTTTAAATTCCTGAGTAATTCCAAGCATATCGTGAACCACCAAGACTTGGCCATCTACTCCACCTCCAGCACCTATGCCGATAATCGGAATGGATACTGATTCGGCAACTTTCTTCGCTAGATCAGCCGGGATTTTTTCCACCACGATGGCAAAGCAACCCAATTCTTCTAAGAGCTTAGCATCCTCCACTAGTTTGGCTGCTTCTGCATCTTCTTTGGCTCTCACTGTATATGTCCCAAACTTATAAATCGACTGGGGAGTCAATCCCAGATGTCCCATAACCGGAACTCCAGCACTAAGTATTCTAGCGACTGATTCTTTGATCTCAGAACCACCCTCTACTTTTACAGCATGAGCCCCGGATTCTTTCATGATCCGAATAGTGGAGCGCAAGGCCTCTGAGCTATTCCCCTGATAGCTGCCAAACGGGATATCCACCACTACAAATGACCTACTTACCGCACGCACCACAGCCGAAGCATGGTAGATCATCTGATCCAAAGTGATAGGCAAGGTAGTCTCATGACCTGCCATCACGTTAGATGCAGAATCACCCACAAGGATGATATCTATCCCGGCAGCATCTACAATTTTGGCCATGGAGTAATCATAAGCAGTGAGCATTGAGATCTTCTCACCACGATCTTTCATCTCCTGAAGAATGTGCGTAGTGATTCTTTTTACGTTGGCAGAGGAATGTACTGACATAGTTTTAGTGCAGATAAACGAAGTAATTATCTCCTGAGAAATCTACTTTGATATGCTCATTGAGCGTGGTAGAAAGTTCGAAGCCTGTGTAATCTGGTCGAATAGGAAAGAGGCCATGGCTGCGATTGACCAGTACTGCTATTTCCATTTTATAAAGTTCTTCATCCAAAAAAGGCTTCATGGCATACACTAAAGTTTTCCCTGTGTTGAGAACATCGTCCACCAAAATCAGCGTCTTTCCTTGCAAGTCTATTTCATGGGAAAGATTCACTTCTTCTGTAGCTATGCGCGCTTTGTCCAAAATAATTTCAGTTTGCTCAATAGTAAGAGGAGAAATTGCTCTTAGCTCGGTGGCAAGAAGGTCAGCTAGAGTTTCCCCCATTCCAGAAATCCCTGCAAACACAACGGCTTTTGAGTTGAGATTCCTTTCGTAAATCTCATAGGCCATTCGGGTGATTTTCTTCTTTATCTGCTGGTGATTGAGTACTTCGCTCATGGTATATTTCAAAAATGAAAATTAGGCCAATTCTACATGGATTCAAAATCAAGCAAACAGCTTATCTGTAGTCATCTTCCTCATTGAGGATATTTAAATAGCTTTGGTAACGGTAAGGATGGATATATCCTGACTCCACTTTCTCCAGCACTATACAACCTGGCTCGTTTACGTGTTGGCAATTATTGTATTTGCATTGTCCAAGGTATTTCCTCATTTCAGGAAAATAATGAGAGAGTTCGTTATCCTCTATATCAAGAATTCCAAACTCCTTAATTCCAGGTGTATCGATCAAATCACCTCCATTTTCCAAGGTAAAAAGCTCTGCAAAAGTAGTTGTATGCACACCTTTGGATGTAAATCCAGAAACTTCTTTGGTATGCTGTGCAGCTTCGGGAACCAACGCATTCAGCAAAGTTGATTTCCCCACTCCTGAATGTCCAGCAATCAACGTGGATTTTCCTGCTAGAACTGGATTGAATTTTTCTTTCAAATTCTCCTCCTTCAATGCCGACACTTCCAATACCTGGTAGCCCAAAGGCTCATAGATCTCATGAATATCCAAAAGCCAATCTTCTGCTTTTTCACCAGACATTTGATCCATTTTGTTGACTACCAAAATGGCTGGAATTCTAAAACTCTCAGTACTTACCAGAAACCTATCTATAAAACCTAAGGATGTCCTCGGGCTTTTCATGGTAATGACAAGAATTGCTTGATCTAGATTACTGGCGATGATGTGAGAAAAATGCTGATTTCGAGTGGATTTCCGTATCACATAATTTTCACGAGGTAAAATGTCCGAAATCACAGCAGTCTCCTGATTCTCTTCCTTTGCCAATTCCACCCAATCCCCCACGGCAATAGGATTGGTCAACTTAAGGTCGTCTTGCTTAAACTTCCCTTTTAATCTGGAAGAAACGACTTTTCCGTCGGTCTGAACTAAATACCAAGACCCAGTGGATTTTATCACTCTTCCTTTCATGTTTTTATAATTGTTTTCTAATGGTCACATGGAATCTCGCTTGGAGGATAATCATCCCACTGTGTGTCGCCTGTGACATGCTCGATTTCATGCTTCTGAAACTAGTTTCTCCACCTTGTTAATAATTCTTGCTGCTGCTCCAATATTCATTTCCACCCAATCCCTTGCTGAATCCGCACTTTGTTGATAAAAATCCGGCTTTTCCAATTTCTCAAAAACTGCTTTCAAACTTTCTACATCACTTACTTCAAATCCACATCCTTTTTTCTGACTCTCTGCTGACTCAGGAAATTTAGCTGTCTTTTTCAACTTGCCAAAAATCACCGGAACTTGGAACCCTAATGGCTCCAAAATATTATGAAGTCCTTTGCCAAATGCCCCCCCCACATAAGCCACTCTAGCAAATTGATACAATGAACTTAGCATTCCAATATTATCTATAAAAAGCACATCAGGAGATTGATCCGAATCCCATTGAGAATACCTAATCGCTGATAATGATAACTGATCCGCCCAACGATTCATCGGCTCGGGAGACAAATCATGTGGTGCGATGATCCATCGATATTCTGGATGTGCATTCATCAGGGGAATAAGAAGATCCATGTCCTGTTGCCACACTGAGCCTGCAACTAGAGTCGGTTTCTCACCGACCCAATTAGCCAGTTCAGGATATTCTTTATAGTTCTTAGCCGTTTCAGCTACTCGGTCAAAGCGCGTGTCACCAGCAATGCTAGTCTGTTGATAATCGATTGAATTTAGTAAATCGAAAGTATCCTTATTTTGAGTGAAAATATGGTCAAATTGAAACAGGATCTTTCTGAAAAATCCATCTCGCTTAAAATAAATCTGATCTGGGCGAAAAGATGCAGAGAATAAAAAAAGAAGAATCTCTCCGTTTTTCACAGCCATTATATGATGATACCAGAGGTCGTATTTGACAAAAAAAACAATCCGTGGACTTAGGATATTCACAAATTCCTCTGCATGGTTCTTACTGTCTAGGGGCAGATAAGTAATGAAATCTACATTGGATTGCGGTTTTTTTATCACATTATCAAAACCGGAAGGGCTGAAAAAACTTACAGCAATTAGCTGAGTGGGTTGCACTCGCTTTAGCTCAGCGATCACCGGCCTAGCCTGCTCATATTCACCTAAAGATGCTACATGAAACCAAGCCAGATCACCTGAATTTATAGATCTAAACTCAGAAAGTCTTCGAAATAGATTTTTTCTACTAGCCAAGAAATGGCTAATTTTGGGAATAAATAATCCGCTTAGGAGCAAAAGTATCCTGGCAAAAAATATCCCGAGTCTGTAAATCCATTTCATCTGTCAAAAGTAGCCATTTGACTGGGAATAGTTTTAATCACAATTAATTAGGTCAAGAAGCATTATAAAAAGGCATATTTTGTGCTTTCCTATAAAAAAAAGATAAACTACGCCGTGCATTTCCACCCAAAATTAGGTACTTTCAAACCCCTCGTTTTTTTTAAACTTAATTAGTTCAGCGTTTAAGTATTATGATTAGAGTTTTGTTTGTTTGTCTTGGTAATATTTGCAGATCTCCTCTTGCCGAAGCTATTTTTAATAGTAAGGTAAAGCAGGCAGGCATGGAGGCACAATTCAAATGTGATAGCGCTGCAACTTCTGATTTCCATATCGGAGAATTACCTGATGAGCGAACTATAAAATGCGCTATTAAATATAACCTACCTCTAAATCACCGTGGAAGACAATTAAATCGTACAGATTTCAGAGATTTCGATTACATACTGGCAATGGATGATAACAACCTGCGAAATCTAAATAACCTAAAAATTCGATACGGATTTAAGGATAAGGAAATACATTTAATGCGTGATTTTGTAGCTGAAACTCAAGGGATGTCCGTTCCCGATCCGTATTATGGTGGAGAAGAAGGATTTGAGGAAATATATCAGATTTTGGATGAGGCACTTGATAGCTTTCTGGCACAGGTAAAAGCTACTCATCATCTCTATGCATGAGCAGAGCGATATTTACCAGCAAATACTTTTTGAAAGCCTAGGCGGTATGGCAGAATTAAAATCAGTCTCGCTGGTTGCCGCTGGAAATCATAATCAAGGAGTACGGATTGAATGCAACGAGGGTGTTTTTTTCCTAAAGCTGAATTTCGATCACGAAAGAGATATACTCCATAAAGAATTGGAAGGATTAGATTTATTGCGCAAATCAACCTTTCTGAAAGTTCCCGAAACGTATGGATGCGGTAGAATTGGAGATTACAATTTTTTATTGTCAGAATTTGTCTCTTCAGGACGGTATAAACTCGACTATTGGGAAAATCTTGGATTGGGATTAGCACATCTTCACCTGACACATCAAAATGAATTCGGGCTTGAAAACAACAACTACATTGCCTCACTTCTCCAAAAAAATCTCCAAACGGCTAATTGGGTTGACTTCTATATTGAGCAGCGACTAGAGCCTTTGTTGGGGAAAGCCTATTTTGATCGGCTAATACCATTAGAATTCCTTAAGAAATTTCAGGAAATCTATCCTAAACTAGAAGCTATTTTCCCAAAAGAAAAACCAGCTTTAGTACATGGGGATTTATGGTCTGGGAACGTAATAAGCACAGCAGATGGCCAACCTTGTTTAATCGACCCTGCTGTTTATTTTGGACATAGGGAAATGGACCTGGCATTCAGTCGTCTTTTCGGGGGCTTTGATAGTAGATTTTACGAATCTTATGAATCAGTTCTTCCGCTAGAACCGGACTTTGAAAATAGAATGGGTATTTACAACTTATACCCGCTACTAGTTCATCTGAATCTTTTTGGAACGGCCTACCTTCCCGGGATTGAGCGAACCATCAATCGATTGGTAAGATAGGCCAGTTACAAGAATGTCTTAGCTGAGATTCAACTGAACTTTTTCACCAGTCTCTACAGCTTTAAAAATTGCATCGATAATTTTCATATCCTTCACGCCTTCTTCCCCATCCACTGGCACTTCTGGTTCTTTTCCATCAAAAATTATCGCGGCCATCTCATCCATCTGCACTGTCTGATGAGTAACAATCGGCTCTGTAAGCGGCCCTTTATGAGTTTCTCCTTTGATAGGCCCATATCCGGTAGAAGGCTGCATTTCTACCCAGCCTTTACTGCCATTGAGATAAAAACGATCCAAATTATTCATACTATAAGTTGATAGACATGAAGCAATCACTCCATTTGGAAAACCAAGTTGGAACGTGATGGTCTCGTCTATCCCTTCTTTAAATTTCTCGGGATTGGTTTTTACTTCTTGGGCTGTCACCCAAATCGGCTCTTCGCCGATCATATAACGAGCGCCATTAATCGCATAAATCCCGATATCCATCATCGCCCCTCCTCCTGAAAGTACCGGGTCTAAGCGCCATTGATTTGGGTCACCGATCACAAAACCACACAAGCCCTGGAAGAATCGAATTTCTCCCAATTCGCCTGCTTTTCGCATTCGGATCACTTCCAAGGTATTCGGCTCGAAGTGCATACGGTATCCAATCAGCAACTGAACTCCAGCAGCTTTACATGCATCTACCATAGCTTGTCCATCTTCTGCACTTACAGCCATAGGCTTTTCACAAATTGCATGCTTTCCAGCTTTTGCTACACGAATTACCTGATCTTTGTGCAAGCCATTTGGGGTGATCACATAGACCGCATCAATATCTGGATTATCCTTTATCGCATCGAAGTTTTCATAGTTATAGCAATTTTTCTCTGGAATTCCATATTTCTCACGCCAAGTCACCACCTTGGATGGTGTTCCACTAATCACTCCCACAAGTTCTACACGTTCACAATCCTGAATAGCTTCTGCTACCCGAGTACCATAGCTTCCTAATCCCATAATGGCAACGCGAAGTGTTTTGACATCTTTTGCCGATGTGTTCATTGAATTTGTCATTGCAGATAGCGGGTTAAATGCGGGAATGGTCAATGCCATAGCTGATAAGCTGGCCTTTTGTAAAAATATTCTTCTGGTTTTCATAGATAAGGTTTAGGTTATTGAGTTTGGATATCCTGAAAATATTGATTTTTGACCAAATACCCTCGCTGTTTTACAAATGACTTCCATAAAGACTATTTTATCCTTCGGACGATCTGAACTGTATTTCGTGTGCTTTGCTCCAATAAAACCTCATAGCCGTCCAGCAGCTTTGGCATAGAATCATTATCCGGGTGAAGGACTGTGAGTAACTCTAGCCCTTCATTATACCTAATCTCGAAATCTCCCTTAAGTTCAGAAAGCAACTGCTCCAGCTTGAACAATTGGGAATCGATCACGATAGAAATGGTAATCGCTGAAGTCTGTAGCATATTCACCCTTAGCTTTAGCCTTTGCAATTGTTCATATACTTGGTGAATGTGCTTCTCCTCAATAAAGGTAAAGTCTGTCACTTTGAAGCTCACCAAGATCTGGTCCTTTTTCAAAATAAAAGTAGGCACCGAATCGGCCTTGGCTTGTGAGTAGATCCTCGTCCCTGGTTCATCAGGATTGAGAAAAGACTTGACAAAAAGCGGAATCCCGGCATTTGCCAATGGCTTGATCGTCTTCGGATGAATAACAGACGCGCCATAGAAAGTCATTTGCGCAGCTTGTTGATAATCCAGCTCCGTAAAAAGAGTGGTGTCGCTAAAAATCTTTGGATCTGCATTCAATACTCCGGGCACATCTTTCCAGATAGTCACTGATCCTGCATCCAGACTGGCAGCCAAAATCGCAGCAGTAAAATCTGACCCTTCTCGTCCCAACGTAGTAGGCTTACCTGCAGCATCTGCCCCAATAAAGCCCTGCGTCAACACAGGAAATTGCACCAGCTTTGGCTTCAGTTGAGATTGACAATTTCTGCGTGTTGTATCCCAATTTATTTTGGCAAAGCGGAAATCACTGTCTGTACATATCAGCTCCCGGGCATCTTGCCACAGCACTAGTAAATTTTGTAAGCATAAATACTCCATGACAATTCGAGATGAAAGCAATTCCCCGAATCCGATAATCCGATCATAATACTCATCATAATTTTCCTTGGAAATAGGTTTGTTCAGTTCATGATGGAGCTGGATAAAATAATTCTCGATTTTAGCAAAAATCACATGCCCCACTGGAAACAAGGTCTTGCAAATATCCAAATGAAAACTCTTTAAAATTGCACTATTCCTAGAATATTCCAGGTCTTCTAACTTTAGTGACAGAATACTTTCCAGATGATTGGTTGTTTTCCCCATGGCCGAAACCACAATCACAAAATTATTTCGCAATCGATTACGGAGAATAATAGCTAAGTTTTGAACTGCAAGCGCATCTTTCACTGATGCACCTCCAAATTTGTGGATTTGAGTTTTTGTCATTAAAATATTTGCTTATTTTTCAAGAGAATTTAACCACCAATTGAACTATTCCAACATATGAAAATTCTACCTTATCAGCCAGATCAAAGTGGCTTAGCTTACTCAGTCGGCACCACGCTCGATCGTTTTATCAAACTTAAGCAAAGTGATTTCACTTTTGCTTCAGGCGAACTTTCCCAACTTTTGCGTGATATCGCACTAGCTTCCAAGATAGTAAATCGCGAAACTACTCGAGCCGGATTATCGAATATTGGAGGAGCTTTTGGCCAAGTCAATGTACAAGGTGAAGAGCAACAGAAACTAGATGTAATCGCAAATATCAGATTTATGCGTGCCTTGAGTAAAGGTGGCGAAGTCTGTGCCATTGTTTCCGAAGAAGAGGATTCTGTTATTGATTTGCAAAATAGCTCTGGCAAATATGTAGTGGCTATAGATCCGCTAGATGGAAGCTCCAATATCGATGTAAATATCAGTATCGGGACAATCTTCTCAATTTACCGAAGAAAAACTCCCGCTGGCAGTCCAATTCAAAAAGAAGATATTATGCAGGCAGGTACCGAGCAGGTTGCAGCCGGCTATGTACTCTATGGATCGTCCACTATGCTAGTCTATACTACAGGATGCGGAGTGAATGGTTTCACATACGAACAGTCTTTGGGCGAATTTTTCCTTTCTCACCCCAATATTCAAGCTCCAAAAAGTGGAGAGATTTACTCTGTAAATGAAGGAACTCAGAATGATTGGGAAGAGGGTTTTAAGACTTACATAGAAAAATGTAAGGAAAGAAGATATTCTGCAAGATATATTGGCTCATTAGTCGCAGACTTTCACAGAAACCTGCTGAAAGGCGGTATTTACATATACCCAGCCACCAAAAAGAATCCCTCTGGAAAGTTACGCTTGCTGTATGAAGCAAATGCTTTGGCACTTATAGCCGAACAAGCAGGTGCAATGGCGACGGATGGAACTCAACGGATTTTGGAGATCCAGCCTACCACGCTTCATCAAAGAACTCCACTTCTGATAGGTTCTTCAGATATGGTAAAAGAGGCGGAATCCTTCTTGTCCTCCTTAGCGGAAAAGACTATTTCTTAATCACTTCGTGTAAAAATAGTTCAGTATACGAAAGATGCCTTTTATCTTGTGTGATTAATTAACTGACTATGAAAAATATCAAACCCCACCTACCTATAGCCCTAATGGTTACAGCCATCTCTTTTTGGACATCATGTTCACCCAAAAAAGAGGAAGTTGCAGTCGAGCCAATCGATGAAACTTATGCTGTGCAAACTGAAGCGATGTTGATCAATGTGGACACACTTTATACTGAATTTGACAATCCCTGGGGCATGACCTGGCTTCCTGATGGTAGGATGCTAGTCACTGAAAAAGAGGGCGAAATACTTATATTCAAAGACGACAAATACACCGGCGAAAAAATCCAGGGACTTCCAGAAGTTTGGACAGTAAACCAATCGGGACTTTTGGATATAACAGCTCATCCAAATTTTGATGAAAATGGCTGGATATATATTTCCTATGGTAAACCAATGCCTGACAGCACTTCTTCTACCACGATCATGAGGTTTAAATTAGAAGGCAATACGGCGACCAACCAAGAAGAAATTATTCAATCACTGCCAGCTTGGAAAGGTGGTCGACACTTGGGAAGCCGAATCGTTTTTGACAACGACGGATATCTTTATTATTCCAGCGGAGAGCGTGGAGACACGCCTAGCAATGCACAAGATCTAACCAATTCTCACGGCAAAATTCACCGTATTCATGACGACGGAAAGATCCCTACTGACAATCCGTTTGTAGATACTGAAGGAGCTGTTGCTTCTATTTGGACTTATGGAAACAGAAATCCTCAAGGAATGTATTTCGACAAGGAGAACAACAAATTGTATGCAACCGAGCATGGTCCACAAGGTGGTGATGAGTTAAATTTGATTGAAAAAGGAAATAATTACGGCTGGCCGGTAATTACTTGGGGAATTGACTATGATGATACGCCAATCTCGGATATTCAGGAAAAAGAAGGAATGGTGCAGCCTTTAACATATTATGTTCCATCTATTGCTACGGCTGGAATGACTATGGTATCTTCAGATAAATACCCTGCTTGGAAAGGTGATATCCTGATTGGAGCCCTAGCCAAAATGCATATCAATAGAGTGGATATGGACGGATCTTCCGCTGGTGAACAGGAAATAATGCTTCAGGATATTGGTCGGGTACGCCAGGTATCTCAAAGTCCGGATGGTTATATCTATGCTATCACTCAAGGTACTGGTTTGATGGTGAAACTTATTCCGATTAGATAGTCTCCTAATGATAAAATAAGCACAAAGCTCTCTGCAAGCTCGGAGAGCTTTTTTCTTTTTAACTGATCCATATCCAATAAATCGTTAGCCAGAGCTACTTGAAACCCTCCATTTTTTCTTGCCAGATTTGTTCATTTTTTTCTTTCAAGAATGAAATTGTCTTTCGTACGTTCTCTCAAAGAGGACTTTGAAGGAAACAACCGATTTATCCTTCGGCTCAGCGCTAAAAATGCCATAAAACGCTCAGCACCAGAAAGGGCTAAAAACTCTTTCTTCCTTGATGCATTACTTTCCTCTTTTGTCAAAAATCTAATTTCCATCACTTTAAGATATCAAATGAAAATCTGAAATAAAACATCACACATCATCATCTTGCCTGTTTACACAAAGTCTACATCCACATTAAATGGATATTTCATCAAGAACTGGAGTGCCTCTTCGATTTCCAAATCTTCAAAAAGAACCCGGTAAAGATTCTCAGTGATCGGAGCCCGGAGATCTGCTGTTTCCAAAAATGCCTTAATGATTCTTACTGTATTGATGCCTTCTGCCACTTCATCCATATCTCCAAGTATAGTCTCCAGAGAATCGCCTTTGGCCAGCCTGTAGCCTACCGTGAAATTCCTGGAATGAACCGAGTTGCAGGTAGTAACCAGATCACCAATACCGGCTAACCCCATTACAGATTTGATACTCCCTCCCAGAGCATTTCCCAAGTGAATCATTTCCACCATTCCTCGGCTGATCAGCAATCCTTTTGCATTTTCACCCAAACCTAATCCAGCCAATGCTCCAGAGGCAATCGCAATGATGTTTTTCAACACTCCGCTGATCTCCACTCCGATAATATCCGAGTTTCCATAAACCTGAAATTTTTCAGACCTCAGCAGACTCTGTCCTTCCAAGATCACCTCATTGTATTTACTAGCAATCACTGTAGCTGCGGGTTGGCCTTGGGAAAGCTCTTTAGAAAGGTTAGGGCCAGCTAGGCATCCCACTCGTACAGCGACAGTTTCCTGAAGGATCACTTCGCTCATAGTCAAGATTTGGCTTCGTTTGATTCTCTTGACAGTCTCTAGCGTTTCTCCTGGTTTAAGATTTAGACAAAGACCTTTTGTCCCATGAATAATCAAATGATACGGGAAAAGAAAAGGAGAGAAAGTTCTCACCACATTCTGGAATCCAACAGAGGGAACCATGAAAAATAGCACATCACAGCTTTTGCATAATTGCTCCGGGTCATTTGAAGCAATTACATTGTCACTCAGCACTTTCCCTTGGGCAGTATGAGTGGCATTGATTTCATCCACTACTTCCTGCTTTCGCGCATAGACCATCACTGGGTTTTTGGCAGCCAGAATATTCGCTATTACGGCTCCAAAGCTTCCCACTCCGATTACGCCAATGTACTTTGGTTTAGTAGAGTTTTTCGAGTCCATATCCTGTTAATCTGTTATGATAAAAATAAAGTAGGCTCATATCATCCGTGCCTATATCCCCATTTTTATCTTGAATAATTGGTCGTTTGGAATGGTACATTCCTACGTTCTCCATTCCCCACTTAATAATTTCATCTAGGTCACGGGAAAGATGCGGCGCGGTATTGATAAGCCCCTGTGCTTTCAGTTCGTTGATTTTGCCCAAAACGAGCTGACAACTCGCCTTGAAATCTTCGTATGGAATGGAAATATCTTCCTCGGGAAGTCTAAGCAAATCAAACAAATCCAGCTTTCTGTTTTGCTTTTTGATCATTTCAAAAGCCACAAAAGCCACTAAATGAGAATTAAATACGCGGTTGATTTTATGGAATTCCTCCACGATTCGCTTTCCGAGCATATTGGTATACTCTTCCTCCCGCTGATTATCCACTGAGACTTTTCCGTCGGAAATAAAATAATCCCGAGTGTTAATTATTCTACCATGCTTGTCCAGGCTTCTACCATCCACATCGACATAGTTCCCTAGCACATCCATGGCTTTCCCCACGGAAACGGAGATATCAGACCCCTTAGTAAAAAACTTGATGAGGAATTTAGAGATTTTGTAAGAATTCGAAAACTCATCATTTTCCTTGTAATATCGTTCTTGGCCTGTGATACTGAGATGATCACGGATCAAACTTGGAGCTTCCAGCACGAAGTGATAATTGATCGTAACCGGCACAATAAAAATCTTCCCTGAAATAGTATTCAGTCCATTCTCAAAATTTGCGCGCTGTGCTTCTATCGCAGTACTTAAAAGTCCAAGCTTGAGCTTTGATTCAATCATCCCGCTTCGGGATCGGGTACCTCCTGGAAAAAACAATGAGTGGCACCCGAACTGGATAGCTTCCTTGGAATAAGTTTTCAACGTCTCCAGATACATTAGATTTTTCTTTCTTCTATCCACTTTATAGGCACCAAGTGAATTCATGAAGTATGCGAAAATAGAGATATTGAAGAGATTCAATCCTGCACCGTAAATAAATGGAGGCAAGCCCAATACTGATATTACCCAACCTATTAAAATACTATCTAGGTTACTGAAGTGAGTAGGAACCATTACCACCGTTCCTTTGGTAGCCAAATCCCGTAACTGGTCTGTTTCTCCTGTAATCTGGATCTTATCCTGAAGAGTGTATTGGGTACTGAAGATTGACTTAAACCCCTTTACACGGGCAGCATTCAACAACCTTGAAAAGCCGTAAGTAACTACTGAGCGAGTGAATTTGTAATGCGTTGTCTTGAAATTACTGGCTATTTCTTCCGCATAACGTGCTGTAATACTATTCAAAACTGCCTTATAAGCCTGAAAACTTTTGATTTTACTTCTTGCAGTTTCAGTACTAATTTGCACCAAGGAAGACTTTACTCCACTCCAAAAAGACCCGTCATCATCAGGATCTACGACCCATGGATTCTGCTTGATTCGGAGCTTTTCCCTATATAGCGTTGTCTCTAACTCTTCCTTAAGAATATCCGGATTATTGCCCGTCAGATTAAGAATTCGCTCTTCGGACAGATCCGCAACCTTCTTTACAAACTCCTTACGCTCTCTTGCCAGCTTCACTACGGGCCATTCGTCTTTGCTGGGGTGAATCGGCTCGTATTTATGCTTGATGTATTTCTCCTCCAAGTGGCTGGTTGTTATTGAAAATATAGTCAAAGATAGTGAAAAAGCCCTTTCTCCTGCGAATGATCAATGGGAAGAAAGAGCAGAAGGTTTCGACTTCGACTTTACAATAACAGCCACAACAGCTGATGTACCAATCCCCATAATCAAAGCTCCAACAACAGACATCATCATATAACTAGTTAGACTGAAGTAGGATTCTGCTTTCTCTTGGGTCATTTCTCCTGTGCTCACTGCATAATTAGTAACATTCGAAAAATAATCAGGCGTAATAAAAATGCTAGTTATATATTGAGAAATCGGGCTGAGCATTGCTACAATGAGAGTAATCAGCAAACCGGCCATGAAGCCCTGGTAATAACTCATCACTCCGTGATAGAAATTCTTTCTTTTGTCCAGCAAAGCAAAAACATAAATCGCAACTGAAGGAATTGCCACCAGATTGGTCATTGTAGCATGGTCTGCTATTTTCTCATCGTGCCAGCCTAGCGACTTTTCCATAACCATCCAAGCAAGCATCATGACTACAAAGATCAATGCCCATTTGATTTCAATCTTAATATTTTTCATATGTCTCTAAGGTAATGATGCGGAATTTTTAATACAAAATACTTCATTTTCTTAAAATCCACATCATTTTCCATTGATTGCTATACCTAGACACTCAAACCCTTGTCCATGACCGAAAGGGTATTATTTTTACGGCATCAAAGACCGGATGAAATTAGACCTTAAGCAAATACAAGTACCAATAGAGAACGAAATGGCTCAGTTTGAACTGAAATTTCGGGACTCTATGAAAAGTAAGGTTAAGCTACTCGACCACATTACAAATTATATTGTCAAGCGCAAAGGCAAGCAGATGCGCCCTATGTTTGTTTTTTTGAGTGCCGGTGTTTGTGGAGGTATTAATGATTCTACCCATCGAGGAGCTGCCCTTATAGAGTTGCTTCACACGGCTACCTTAGTACATGATGATGTAGTCGATGATGCAAATTATAGACGTGGATTTTTCTCAATAAATGCGCTTTGGAAAAATAAAATCGCCGTCTTAGTTGGAGATTACCTACTCTCCCGAGGCTTGCTATTAAGTGTCGATAATGGCGACTTTAAACTGTTAAAAATTGTCTCGAATGCGGTAAAAGAGATGTCTGAAGGCGAACTTCTTCAAATCGCCAAGGCAAGAAAACTCGATATCACTGAGGAAGTTTACTATGATATCATCCGGCAAAAGACCGCCAGCCTTATGGCTTCTTGTTGTGCTGTAGGAGCATCAAGCACCGAAAGTAATGAAGAGACTATAGCCAAAATGCGGGAATTTGGAGAAAAAGTAGGCATGGCATTCCAGATCAAAGACGATCTTTTTGACTACGGAGAGGATGAAATCGGCAAGCCTGTTGGAATTGACATCAAAGAGAAGAAGATGACTCTTCCTCTCATTTTTGCTTTGCAAAAAGCAGACTGGCTGGAAAAAAAGAAAATTATTCACCTGATCAGAAATCGAAGTGAGGATAAGAAGGCGGTAAATCAAGTGATCAGCTTTGTAAAGAAAAGTGGAGGGCTCGAATATGCTAAAACCATCATGGACAGGTTTTATATGGAAGCACTCAATATCCTAAAAACTTTCCCAGAATCAGCCTACAAAACATCCTTGGAGGGACTTGTGAGCTACACGATTGAAAGGAAGAAATAGTCGGGTAATCAAAAGTCTAGTATTCCATCACAAATTATCCATGGTAAAATAAATAACAATATCTTTGATAGTATCAAATGATACTATCAAACAGACCTCCTTACGATATCACGCCAAAAATTCTTCAATTGGTAAGTTCTATTTCTGAAAAAATAGGTGAGGCAAATACACTTTTTTTAGACAAGCAATCACCTCAGCTTCGAAAACAAAATAAGATACGGACAATACACTCCTCTCTTCAGATAGAAGGAAATACACTTTCTGAAGATCAAATAACTGCATTAATTGAAAATAAACGTATCATAGGGCCGCAGAAATATATTGCTGAGGTAGTGAATGCCATAGAAGTTTATGAGAATTTAAATAGCTATAAGCTGACTTCTGAGAAATCATTTCTCTCCGCACACGCAACCCTTATGAAGGGATTGATTGATCAGCCTGGGAAATATCGGACTGGAGGAGTTGGAGTGGTAAAAGGGTCGCAGGTGGCCCATTTAGCTCCTTCTGCTCAAATTGTACCTGGACTAATGAAGGATCTTTTCCAATACTTGAAAAATGATGAAGAGATTCCATTAATCAAAAGCTGTGTCTTTCACTACGAAATGGAATTTATTCATCCATTTGTGGATGGAAATGGCAGAATGGGAAGGTTGTGGCAAACGCTAATTCTAAAAGAAAGGTACGCGGTATTCGAATATCTACCCTTTGAAACACTTATCAGCCAAACTCAAGATGAGTACTATCAAGCCCTAGCGGGAAGCGATAAAGCAGGAAAGTCAACATTGTTCGTCGAATACATGCTGAATATTATTGACAGTTCTCTTGGGAACTTACTGAACATAAATGGACAAGTCCTGACTTCAGATCAAAGGATTTCACATTTCATTTCCTTGAATAAAAACGAATTCACCCGGAAAGACTACATGGACGTATTCAAATCTATTTCTTCTGCCACAGCAAGTAGAGACTTGAAAAAAGCGGTTGAGTCCAATATGATCTTGGCAAGAGGTAAAGGAAATCAGATGAAGTACATTATAAAGTAGAAAAAGTAATTAAGCTCCATGATTATTTTTGAAAAACAACCAAATCCCTTCCTCATAAGAACTATAATGGCTATTAGTCAAGATAAATACTTTTTCCTTTCTATTTTGGCTGCATCATCTATTCTATTCGTAGAAAAAAAACTACCAATTTATTCTGTTTATTTTATTTTGCCTCTTTTCTTAATTGCTTTGACAAGAGCCTTATTTGTAAGCAAAATCGCCATACAACAAATTTTTGTTTCAGAGCATGAAATTGAAATAACATATCTCATATCAAACAATTTGCGAAAGATTAAATCAGAAAAAAGCCAATTAACCTTTAGAGAAATAGAAGAATACCATAGATCCTTTCAAAGGATCTGTTTTATGGTCAATTCTAAAAAAGAACTTACCCAGTATTTCGTAGGCCAATTCAATAGCACAGAATTTGATTTATTGAGCAGGAAACTTTCAGAGATAGGGATACTAAAACCTTATGGGCACAACCTCTGAATTACAATTACATACAATTTAATTTCTTTCAAAGCTCCATCAAATACCCCTTAAACTCCTCAAAGTCATTCCCCATAGCTTCCACTTTTTTCTCTCCGTCCATAAACGCTGCAAGTCGTTCTGGCAAAGTCAACTTTAAATCCAGTGCCTTCTCTACAGTTTCCCGGAATTTACCTGGATGTGCAGTTTCCAAAAATACGCCTTGGAAACCAGCATTGGCAGTCATAAAATCCTTCAGGCCTTTGTATCCGACCGCACCGTGAGGATCGAGCGTGTAACCCATTTTTTTGACAGCCTGCATTGCTTCAATTGTCTCCTCATCGGAGTAGAAATAACCCTTCACATTATCTTTCAATACGTTGGCATCATCTCCATACAAAGCCAATAAACGGGGGAAATTGCTCGGATTCCCCACATCCATGCTATTGCTAATCGTTGCAATGGAGGACATTTTCAGAAAATCGGCCCCATTTAAGAAGTCGGGAACTACCTTGTTCATATTCGTTGCTGCCACAAATTGGTCTATAGGCAAACCCATTCTTTGTGCTAAAATACCAGCAGCTATATTCCCGAAATTTCCCGAAGGAACTGCGAAAGCTACTTTTTTACCATTTATGGGAAGTCTGGAAAAAGCGTAGAAATAATACAAGCATTGCGGTATCCACCTAGCCACATTGATAGAATTGGCCGAAGTCAGCAACAGTTTTTCGTTTAATTCAGCATCCAAAAATGCGTCCTTCACCAACTTTTGACAATCGTCAAAAACGCCATCTACTTCCAGTGCAGTAATATTTTGTCCCAAAGTAGTAAACTGCTTCTCCTGGAGTTCGCTTACTTTTCCCTTTGGAAAAAGAATGATCACCTCTACTCCGTCCACTCCCAAAAACCCATTGGCTACTGCGCTTCCCGTATCACCTGAAGTAGCGACAAGCACCCTTACTTTCTGATCGGACTTAGCTATCAGCATACTCATCAATTTGGAACAGAATCGCGCTCCAAAATCCTTAAATGCCAGCGTAGGGCCATGAAAAAGCTCTAAGCTATAGACACCTTCCTCCACCTTCACCAAAGGCGCATCGAAAGTCAGTGTATGATCTACTAACTTTTTGATCTGCTCTTGGCTTAAGGCAGTCGAAAACAAAGCTCCAATTACTTCATACCCTATCTCCTGAAAACTCATTTCTGGAAATTTATCCAAAAGCTCCTTAGGTAAAACAGGGATTTCCATAGGTATGTAAAGCCCCTGATCTGGGGCCAGGCCTTTGATCACCGCATCGGCAAGATTGACTTGGTGGTCGGAATTGTTTGTACTATAAAACTTCATAACCTTATTTTTCTTCGATGACATAAGCGCCTTTGATGTTGATTTCAGAAAAATACACATCCACACCAAGCCCTATTTTAGAATAGATTTCTTTACCAGCTTCTCCCACAGCCTCCGCAGTTTCCTTTCCTACGGATAGTGCAAAAAGTGTAGGCCCCGAACCGGAAATACCCATACCCAAAGCACCCGCTGCTTTCAAAGCTTCTTTGACTTCGTAAAAACCAGGAAGCAAAACTGCACGATAAGGTTCTGCGATCACATCCCTTAGCGATCTTGAAATCAATTCAAAATCACTTTCATATAATCCCGCTATCAACCCCGCGACATTTCCTGACTGAATTGTCGCATACTTCATAGGGATCTGATCTCTCAGCACTGATCTGGAATCTGCCGTTTTCAACTCAAAATGTGGATGCAACAACGTACAATAAAGACCACTTGGAACTGGAAGTTTGATCACATCCAGCGGATGGTAATCGCGAATCAGCACAAAACCTCCTAATAAACTTGGAGCAACATTATCTGCGTGCCCAGCACCACAAGCAACTTTCTCTGCAGCTATAGCGAAAGGCAATAGATCTTTCTTATCAAAAGGATCGCCCAACAGCCGATTGGCAGCTGCTAAGGCCGCAACAGCGCTGGCTGCGCTTGAACCCATACCTGAACCCAATGGCAAACCCTTTGTCAGGTAAATATTCATCCCCACCTTGGAATCCAATTCATCCAACATGGCTTGAATAGCCACCGCACAGGTGTTTTTCTCTGCTTCAAGAGGAAGCTTCCCACCGTCTCCTTCTATGGAAACGACAACCAATCCCGGTTCATCTTTCAGAACCAATTCGACTGTATCACCCATTGCATCAATCGCGAATCCAAGGATATCAAATCCACAGGACACATTCGCGACAGTAGCAGGGGCAAAGGCTTTAACTGAGCGCATTATTCTCTAGTGTAGTTACCGATACGAATCACATCTGCAAATACTCCTGCAGCAGTTACATCTGCACCAGCCCCAGGGCCTCTGATGATCATTGGCCTATCACGATACCTATCGGTAGTTAATAGAATCATATTATCGCTTCCTCCCAATCCACTAAATGGATGAGCAATAGGAAGTGAATTCAAGCCAACTTTAGCCTTTCCATTCTCCAAAGTAGCCATGAAACGCAGCTTTTCTCCCCTGCCTTCAGCGGTTTTTAGCATTTCGGCAAAATCTTTATCGTGCGTTTTCAGCACTTCAAAAAACTCAGGAACAGAATTTAAATTCTGACAATCTTCAGGAACCATGCTTTGAATGTCTATGGAATCAAACTCCAAATCCTGTTCTGCTTCACGGCCTAATATCAAGATCTTTCTAGCCACATCCATTCCGCTCAAATCATCTCTTGGATCTGGCTCAGTAAATCCCAATTCCTTTGCTTTTTTAACCACTTCGGAGAAAGGATCTCCTTTTTCAAGTTCAGAGAAGATGTAATTCATGGAACCGGAAAGTACTGCCTCGATACGGATTACCTTATCTCCACTTAACATCAAATCTTGTAAAGTATTGATTACAGGAAGACCCGCTGCCACGTTGGTTTCGTAAAGAAATTTTACGCCACGTTTTTTAGCCAACTTCTTCAAAGCCCTGTATTGTTCCATGGAGCCGGAATTTGCTTTTTTATTCGGGGTGACGATAGCCACTTTTGCTTCCAAGATTTGAGTATAGAGCTCTGCCACAGACTGACTGGCGGTACAATCCACAAATACAGAGTTGGAGAAATTCATTTCTTCCATCGTTCTGATGAATTTGTCAAGATCAGTTTTATCATCAGCATCACTCAACTCGTAAGGATTACTGAGGTCAAAACCATCCTCATGGAATGCCATAAATCGGCTATTTGCCAAGCCGTGAATCTGAATATCAAGTTCATTGTCTCCACGCAGTTTCTGCTGTTGGTTAGCGATCATTCTGATCAAAGCCTGACCAATCAATCCCGTACCCACCAAGAAGACGTGAAGCACTTTATTCTCAGAAAGGAAAAATGCCTCGTGGAGTGCATTAAGCGCTTTCTGCAAATCAGGTTGAGGGATCACCGCCGAGATATTCAGCTCCGAACTCCCCTGTGCGATTGCCGCCACGTTAATGTTATTTCTACCCAAAGCTCGGAACATTCGTCCTGAAGCCCCAGGGTTATGCTTCATGTTTTCACCGACTACTGCCACGGTAGCCAAGTCATGCAACAAGATTACCTGATCCATTTCACCGGATTTGATTTCATAGAAAAACTCTTTTTCTACTGCCTCTTTTGCCAAATAAGATTCCTGAGTCTTAATCGCCAAGCAGATGCTGTGCTCCGAAGAAGCCTGTGATATCAGCAAAATATTAACTTTTGCCTCTGCCAATGCTTTGAAGACGCGACTTGTACCCACTACTGAATCCAACATACCTGCTCCTTGAACAGTTACAATGGATACATTAGGTATAGAGCTTATTCCTTTGATCAAAGCTCCTGGACTTACTTCTCCGTTAATCAGTGTCCCTGGATTTTCTGGTTCAAAAGTGTTTTTGATATAAATCGGGATGCTTTTGCGCATCGCAGGCTGCATGGTCGCGGGGAAGATTACTTTGGCCCCAAAATGCGATAGCTCCATCGCCTCATTGTAGCTCAGCTGAGGAATGGTAAATGCGGTATAAACCAACTTCGGGTCTGAAGTCAGCACTCCCGAAACATCAGTCCATATCTCAAGATTCTCAGCATCCAGAGCTGCTGCCAAAATCGCTGCGGTATAGTCAGATCCTGATCTACCAAGCGTAGTCGTCTCACCCTTTGCCGTGGAAGCTATAAATCCAGTAACTACCTTAATACCTTCATGCTTAGCAAAATAATTTTTGATCGCAGCATTCGTCACTTCAAAATCAACTTTTGCCTGCCCAAATCTATCATTGGTGCGAATAACATCACGAGCGTCTAGGAACTGCGTTTTGAACCCATGCCCTTGCATAGATTCAGCTAGGATAAATGCTGCCAGTCTTTCTCCAAAACTTGCCACATAATCCAAGGTGCGAGGCGAGTTCTCTTTTATCAGGTAGATACCGTGGAAAAGATCTTCTAGTTCTTTGAATCTCACCTTCACAAAAGTCATCACTGTAGATTGGCTCTGTACTGCGATAAGTTGACGTACAATTGTCAAATGCTTCTCTTCGAGCGTTTGAAGCACTTCCCGATACGCTTCATCCCCTTCTCTGGCCAGCTGAGCAATCTTTAGCAAACTCTCGGTGACTCCACCAAAAGCAGAAAAAACAATGGCGATTTCATGCTCTTTGAGTTTGTTTTGAATGATGGAAAAAACTCGTTGTATATTTTCTGGGTTCGCTACGGATGAGCCACCGAACTTGATGATTTTCATATGTTGATAATTTTCTTTTCAAAGGTCTTATGGAATCTCGCATGTTTTGACGGTCATCCCGTTGTGTGACACTTCAGTCATGCTCGATTTCATAAATAATACTTCTGGAATTAATTACTGGGAAATTAAAATAGACCTTCAAAAGGCCTCGGGGGCGGATACTTTATAAATTGAAACGGGATCACCCCGTAATTGTGGTACCCATCCATGTCGTCATAGAAAAAGTGGTGCAGGCTCTCGCTTCCTTGGCTGGAAGTAAATTTTTGTCTGAAGAGATTTTTACTGCAAATACCATAACTGGACAATTGACAGGACAATCTTACTGCCAAAATTTCTATTACCCAAACAAACCATTGGAGTTTTTTGAAAAAAAGTGAAATCCAATTAGAAATACTGTAACAATTCTCTAAAAAAATGAGAATTACATAGAATCATTGTTGATGTGACCGAAAGGCAAAATTGAATTTGGATTCAAATCACTTAAATTTAGGTAAGTATTAAACCCCGGTAATCATGAGAGCTATAAAAACCTTATCCATTGGACTTATTTTCCTGCTTTTTACGAGCTGCGCAGGCAACAAGGCCATAAACCCCTTGAACCTTTTGACAGGAAATACTTGGGCACTTTCATCCCTAATGGGTACTGGACTAGACATGAATCAATTTGCAGGAGGTATTCCAACGTTGAGCTTTCTTGATGGGGGGAATCTAGCAGGATTTTCAGGTTGTAATAATTTCTCAGGAAACTTCTCACTTGAGGGCACTGGAATCAAGCTTGACCCCGGGGCAATGACCAAAAAAATGTGCCCTGGTACGGGAGAGCAGGATTTCATTTCGGCTTTAAGTAAAGTAGGGGATTTAGAAATAGGGAAAGACAAACTCACCCTTCTCGATGGATCCACCGAATTGATGAGTTTTGTCCCTAAGAAAGAGTAAATAAGATTTACAGTATTTCAGTGATCTGTATAGATTTTCCACGGAATTCTACCTGATCATTTTTTTTATGCCCCACCAAAATCTCACCAAGCGGGGAGTTTTTACTCAGCATAAAAAGCTTTTGGCCATCCACGGTAATTTGCCCTAAGCTAATTGAAATCAAATATTGATCAGAACCAACTTGTACCAGACTACCCTCCTGCACGGAAGGCGATGGTTCTTTGATTGCTTGGAATCTGCATAGTTCGTCGAATTCGAAATTCGCTTGCTTAAGCTGATTCTCCACAGTCATGAGATCACGGGACATCGTTTCTCTACCAGTCTCAAACTTGTCACCAGCACTACTTTTCGTGTCCTCCAATATCCCATCATTGATCGCCTTGCGCTCAGTTTTCAATAGGTTGATTTTCTCTTTCACCTGCGCGATCGCAGTTTGATAAACTTTTTCTTTAAACGTATTCATAAAATATCAGGAGCAGCCGTCTTTTCGGCGAGTATCGATGATGTAAATAATTTTCCAGCCTTCGGCCATTTTTACTAATTGAAAGGAATTCACGCCGCAATGGCTGAATTTGTCATTGAAATAAAACTCGTATGGCGTCCAGGCTGTCGCCATCGGGCCGTCAATGTTGATTTGGTAATCGGTGATTCGCTCGTCAAGCTTCGCTTCTGTAGGAAGACTTCCTATGCCATTGACGAAATCAGCAACAGAACCTGCTTTCACCACACCAGTTTCGCCAGTTGTCTCAATAGTATGCATGATTGCATTTTCTGAAAAAACGGAAGCTATCTGATCAGAATTTTTAGTTCGCATCGCGTCAAAAAGGGATTCGATTACAGCTTTCACAGCATCTTCTTCAGACTGCGAAAAAGCAGGAAATGCCATCAAAACGGCAAGGAATGTGAGTGCTAGTGGTTTCATTTTCATAAGGATTACACTTCACCGTAAAGTTTGAAAGTCATATTCCGCAACGCATGCGTATTGACCGCATAGTGCATTGTTTCTGCGATCTCTTCCGCACGAACCCATTTGCTAAAGTCAGCATCTGGCATTGACTCGCGATTAGGAGGTGTGTCTATTATACTTGGTACAAAAACATGTGATCTGATGGGTGTATTTTTAGTTTCTTCTCCTACTATTTCAGCAAGTGAAATCACCAATTTCTTACTCAAGGAATAGGCCAAAGTTCCTGCCGCATCCGTAATCTGAAGCGCTGGTCTGGCTCCTACAAAAAGGAAAGTGCCTTTGTCCTGCTTCTTCATGATGGGCAAAAAGCCTTTTACTAAATGAAAAGCAGAGAAAAAATTCAGTGTAAACATTTTCTCCAGATCTGCCTGGCTAGTTGCCGCTATTCCGCCCATCGCAAAACCGCCTACTAAAAATGCCAACGCATCTACACTTCCATATTGCAAATGGTACTCTTTGATGAATTCAGCAACTGCCTTTTCATCAGTCACATCTACTTCGTAGATATCATCAGCATCTTCCAATTCATACTCTTTTCCTGGCTGTACCAATGCAATGATGTGGTATCCTTCGCGCGCAAACTTTTCTACAACTGCTGAACCCAGATTTCCTCCTGCTCCTGTGATAATGATATTTCTGCTCATACTACTCCGAAATTCTTTCTGATATTTGTTAAAATTAGGCTTAATTTTTCAAATACGATATGAATCAACTCAAAAGCATTATTAAGAATCAGGAAAACAAGAGAAGAATAAACTTCCTACTTAAGCTGTTGTTACTCCTGATTTTAATTGTGGGTTTTGAATCAAACACCTGGCTTACACCATTTTTTGATCGCTATGTAATTCTGGCCAACGTGACCCGTGCATTGATTTTTCTTCTCAGTGGAAACCTAATCATCTCTCTTGCCCGGATTATTACACTACAGTTTTATCTAAAACGAACTGAAGAATCCCGGGTACAGCCCAACTTTGTAATAGGCATAGACCGCCTTGCTACTTTGATGAATATGCTTGTCATCTTGGTGTCTTTGATGTTACTATTTGGAGTTGAGCCACTAAAATTCCTCACTAGCATTACCATAGTAGCAGCCGCAATTGCCTTGCTCACCAAGGAATACATCACAAACATTGTCAATGGCCTGATCATCATGTTTTCCGACCAACTAGAGATTGGAGATAAGATTTTGATTGGGAAAAATGTGGGTTTCATCCGGGATATCACGCTGATTAATATGGTGCTAAAAAGTGAAACAGGCGAAATTATCATCGTTCCCAACACATTAGCCCTAACCTCAGAAGTGGTGAATTACTCCAAAAACAATTCACACCAAATGATCTTCGACTCTGAATTACCCTTCAATTCCAAGATCCAATTGAATGAACTAGAGTCTCAACTTAACAACTCACTGGCTGCTTTTTCAGAGCTTGTCTATGTAGATGGTGCGCAACTGAATGTGATCGAAAGAAAGCCAGAAAGCCTCATAGTCCGTTACCAATTCCCCATAAAGTCTGGCGAAAAGACTAAAGAAGTTAATGTAAGAAAAGTAATCAACCAAGAACTTATCAACTGGTCTAATGAAACCCGAAAAGCCTAATTATTTTGATTTAGTCTATCAGGTGGTTCGTTTGATTCCGAGCGGAAGAGTCACCAATTACGGAGCCATTGCACATTATCTTGGCATAAAAAGTGGTGCCAGAATGGTGGGATATGCCATGAATGCTGCCCATACAATGGCTGATATACCAGCCCATCGTGTGGTCAATAGTCAGGGGTTATTGACTGGAAAAGGGCATTTTTCCACACCTACTGAGATGCAGGAATTGCTCGAAAAGGAAGGTGTAAAAGTCGTGAAAGACAAAGTTCAGAACTTCGAGAAAGTCTTCTGGAATCCTGATGTGGAGTTGGCTTTGTGATAAATTATCATTCTCAATTAGATTAATGATTAACCATGACACCAACCCAAAAACAAGATAAATGAATATCATTAAATATTGAGACTGACTGAAATTGAAAATTTTTCTAATTGGCTTACTTGTTAGATAGTACATTAATCCAAAATATATCAGTAATTCTATAAAGACTGAGAAATGACTTTTCTGTTCCTGAAACCCAGATGGATTATGAAATTCAAGAGCTAAAAAAAAATTTAAAGCAAGACAAAATACAAAACCATACCATCCAACTTTTTTAAGCTTTGCTAATCCAACTGCAGAAATAATAATCATCAGATTAATTATAATAGTGACAGCAAAATATTTCACCTCTTCATTCCAAATTGGAATATTATGAGACCCTAATAATTGTGGATTGTAATGATAAAAGAAGAATATATAGGCACATAAAGCTAAAAAAAAAGATAATGAAGTAGCTAAGCCAAGCCAATATAGAATCCTTTCATGATTCAATTTCAATGCATTGATCATAAAAACCTATCTTTTCCTCAACAAATACAATCCAATAAACATAATCAGCCCATTCAGGATCAGTGCCTCAAAGCCAAACTTATACCCCCAAAGCAGTTCCTCTGAGTTGGAAGCTATAGCAAAGGTCAACGCCGGGGCAAAGACAGCGAGGTAAGGAACAAACCTGTCTTTTACTTTCAATTTGGTAAACAATCCAAAAGCATAGAGTCCAAGCAAAGGTCCATAAGTATATCCCGCTATTATAAACACGGAATTAATAACACTCTGATTATTGATCCAATAAAAAGCCATAATAACCAAAAACATCACGAAGGTGAATACGATGTGCACCTTCTTTCGAACGGACACGCGCTTTTCCGCAGGATATCTTTTCTCAATCTCAAGAAAATCTATGCAAAATGAGGTTGTCAAAGCAGTCAGCGTAGAATCTGCACTGGAATAAGCTGCCGCTGTAATACCTAGCACAAAGACAATTCCCGCAAATGGTGAGAAATATTGGGTGGCCAACAGTGGAAAAAGTTCATCCGTTTTAGTTGGAATCTGTACTCCCTGGGTCTCAGCATAGAGGTAAAGCAACACGCCCAAAGCCAAGAAAAGCAAATTCACAAATACCAAAATCGTTGTAAACCAGAACATGTTCTTCTGTGCATCGCCAATATTCTTACAGGTTAAATTCTTCTGCATCATATCCTGATCCAGGCCCGTCATCACGATGGTAATAAATGCTCCAGAAATAAATTGCTTAAAGAAATTGGTGCCGGCTTTCCAATTCCAATTAAAAATTTGGGACCGAGGATCATTGGAAACAGCCTTGAAGTAATCACTCACCCCATTATAGTTCAATTCATTTCCCACCATAATCACGCAAACCACCACAGCTGCTAGCATAAAGAACGTTTGCAGCGTATCCGTCCAAACTACCGTTTTGATTCCTCCACGGTGTGTATATAGCCAGATTAATCCTACCGTAATCAGCACAGAAACCCAAAACGGAATGCCTAAGGAATCAAAAAGAATTAGCTGTAGGACACTTGCAACCAAAAACACTCGGATGGATGAACCCAAAGTTCTAGAGAGGATAAAGAAAAAAGCCCCTGTCTTATAAGACCAAAAGCCAAATCTGTCATCCAAGTAAGAATAGATCGATACTAAATTCAATCGATAGTAAAGTGGGAGAAGTACTTTGGCTATGGTGAAATATCCAAGCGTGTAACCCAAAACAACTTGGAAGTAAAAGAAGTTAGTATTGCCCACTTCACCAGGAACCGAAATAAAGGTAACCCCTGAAAGAGAAGCGCCTATCATCCCGAAGGCCACCAAAAACCATGGTGATTGCCGATCTCCGGTAAAGAAGGTATCGGCAGAAACTTTGCGGGAGGTAAACCAGGAAATAAGAAATAGAAGTAAAAAATAACAACAGATTACCAGTAGTACCAATTGGGAATTCATAAATCGTATTGAAGTAGGTGCGCTAAGTTGTTCAATATTCTTAATTTTGCAAAATGAATCATTCAAACGACCCACTTCCGTATATCGAAGAATCAGAAGTTCTGGTGGAGGATTTGATAGACATTGAATCCAATGACCTGATTGTGTATAATGACGAATTTAACACATTTGATCATGTGACTAAGATTCTCATGAAAGTCTGCAAGCACACGATGGAGCAGGCTGAGCAATGCACAATCACCATCCATTTTAAGGGAAAATGTGCGGTAAAAAAAGGCAGCATTACTGAGCTAAAACCTATGTGTGAAGCTATATTAGATGCCGGAATACAAGCCGCAATAGTTTAAATCCACCCAGAATTGAATTTTCCTTCCAAACTGATAGAAGATGCTGTTACCGAAATATCCAGACTACCTGGAATCGGTAAGAAAACCGCACTACGCCTAGCTCTTCACCTTCTCAAGCAGCATGAGGCGAATACCGAAGCCTTGGCTCTTGCGATCACTCGTATGCGTACTGAGATCCAGTATTGCAAAACCTGTCACAATATTTCTGATGCTGAAGAATGCAGCATTTGCCTAAGTCATAGAAGAGACGGTTCCATTCTGTGCGTGGTAGAAGATATTCGTGATGTTTTAGCAATAGAGAATACAAACCAGTTTCAGGGAAAATACCATGTGCTTGGAGGAGTAATTTCACCTATCCAAGGGATTGGGCCAGAAGAGCTAAAGATCGAATCTTTGATGACAAGAGTAGACTCTGCTGCGCAAAAGGATCCTATTCAAGAAGTGATTTTAGCCCTAAGCGCTACAATGGAAGGAGATACCACTTCTTTCTATCTTGCAAAAAAACTGAAGGAAAAAGGCATTCAGGTAAGCTCCATCTCACGGGGAATACCTGTTGGAGGAGAATTAGAATTCACAGATGAAGTCACACTTGGCCGAAGTATCATGACCCGAATTAATTACGCTACCGAGTAAAATTTCCTTTGCACAGCAAAAACCTAGGTCTATATTTGCAAACCCAAATGGGGGATTAGCTCAGCTGGCTAGAGCGCTACACTGGCAGTGTAGAGGTCATCGGTTCGACTCCGTTATCCTCCACTTTAAAGCTTCACAGAAATGTGGAGCTATTTGTATTTTTAGGCTATGTACTTTGTTTACATTCTTTATTCTTCCAAAACTGATAAGTTTTACACTGGTTCCACGGATAGGCTGGAAGCCCGTCTAAAACATCACAACTCGGGCTCGACTCCTTCTACAAAATCTGGTGCACCACACTGGGTGCTGAAATATTCAGAGAGTCTACCTGACCGAAAATCTGCACTCAGAAGAGAATTAGAAATTAAAAAGAAGAAGAGCAGAATATATATAGAATGGCTAATTTCGGAAAACAATATTGATTTGTTCAGCTAGCTAGGGCGTCCCGAAAGCATTCGGGAAGGTCATCGGTTCGACTCCGTTATCCTCCACTTTAAAGCTTCACAGAAATGTGGAGCTATTTGTATTTTTAGGCTATGTACTTTGTTTACATTCTTTATTCTTCCAAAACTGATAAGTTTTACACTGGTTCCACGGATAGGCTGGAAGCCCGTCTAAAACATCACAACTCGGGCTCGACTCCTTCTACAAAATCTGGTGCACCACACTGGGTGCTGAAATATTCAGAGAGTCTACCTGACCGAAAATCTGCACTCAGAAGAGAATTAGAAATTAAAAAGAAGAAGAGCAGAATATATATAGAATGGCTAATTTCGGAAAACAATATTGATTTGTTCAGCTAGCTAGGGCGTCCCGAAAGCATTCGGGAAGGTCATCGGTTCGACTCCTTTATCCTCCACCAACTCCTTCTAAATGAAGGTTACTTCAAAAGCTTCACAGAAATGTGGAGCTTTTTGTATTTTCATGGGATGTACTTCATATATTTTCTTTATTCTTCCAAAACCGATAAGTAGTACATAGGCTCCACCGATAATCTAGTCTCTAGATTAAAACATCATAATTCGGGTGCAACTCCATCTACAAAATCCAGAAGACAAACGTGCCATTTTAGCCATCTCTAAAAGATCTACTTAAGATTCTTTAAATTCGCATAATCCTATTTCTTAAACCGCGTTCATTATGCGAAATCGAATTTTTATTCTAGTCTTTTTTCTTGCAACACTAAGCTCATGCTCATGCAATCCTGAAAACATTGCAAAATTTGCTTTCAAGGGAATGGAAGCAATGATGGGAGAAGGGTTTATGCCTTCAGAGGAAATTCGAATGCTGGGTAAATTCCAAGGAATGAACGTAAATCTCAGCAAATCAACCTCGAATGACACAACCACTTCTACGATTTATCTTAAATTAGAAAACGGCGATCCGCTCATCTTAGGAAATCAACCAGAAATCCTTGCACGTAAATGCGCTGAACTTTACCTCCGTGATTTTGAAAATGCTGGAGATTATCAACAAATTACCGTTCAGTTTATTCAAACTGACCCTACTAATCCCGAGAATGTTGCTATGCAGGAGTACATGTTTGACACAAAAGACTTTTAACTAACCCTATTAACCCATGGAAATACCAAACGAATACAAAAAACCGCCAACCTCACTAGGAGAATGGATAATCGCAGTGCTGGTCAAACGCCTTCCTTTGATCGGACTGATCATGCTTATCGTATGGGCAACGGACAAAAACACTGATCCGGAAAAGGCAAAGTGGGCCAAGGCTGAATTAATAGTCAAGCTCATTGTTTTTGCCGCAGTCATAATTTTTATTGCTGTTATTGGCTTTGGAGTATTCGCCAATTTTGCAAATGATGTAAACTGGTCTGACTTCGATTAATGAAGATAAAAGCCTTTTGCTCTGATATTGACGGCACACTCCTCAATTCAGTGCGTGATCTATCGCCTCGTCTCAAAGCCGTGGTTGCGGACTTGCCCGAGGGTTTTCCAGTGATTCTTGCCAGTTCCCGTATGCCTGATGCCATGCGGCATCTGCTTCATGATATGAATCGATTTCCTCAGCCGTTGATTAGTTACAATGGAGGTTATGTATTGAGTGCCGACGGTGAAGTGTTGGAAGATGTAAGCATTCCGGTAGACTTGGTGGCTAAAATTCTCCATCTTACCCATAAAACCGACATCCATGTTAGTTTGTATCAGGGTGAAAATTGGTATGAGGAAAAAGATGATTATTGGTCCCAGCGGGAAGTTAGAAATACAAAAGTAACCTGTACGTGGCTTCCAGGTCAAGATGTGGTAAATCTCTGGTCAAAAAGTAATTCAGGTGCACACAAAGTGATGTGCATGGGAACGAATGAAGAAATATCCTGGCTTTTCGGAGAATTACATTTTGAACATGCACTTGACTTGCACCTCTATCGCTCCAGTGACACATATCTGGAGATTGCTCCGAGAGCCATTTCCAAAGCTACAGGTTTGAAGAAAATCCTTGAGCATGCCTATGATTTTGGGATGGAATCAGTTGTCGCTTTTGGAGATAATTATAATGACATCGATCTGCTGCAATCCGTAGGCTGGGGTGTGGCGGTGGAAAATGCCCGAATGGAAGTCAAAGCAGTCGCTAACGAAATCACAACTACCAACAAAGAAGATGGGGTCGCCGCTACGTTAGAGAAAATTAGAGGTTCGAGATTTGAGATTAATTCTTATATATAAGTTATTTGCTCTAGACTTAGGTTCTTAATTCTTGGCTTTAGTTTCTTGATTCTTTGCTCTAGTTTCTTGTTACTAGCTACTAAAATCTATAATAGGCCTGATCCATTGTCCACATCTTCAATTGCCCGAGACAAAAACTCTTGAAGTGGCCTCATTTTCTGAAAGCTATCCAAGGCAATATGGATGAAGTTCCCTGATTCAATATCCCGGTCTGAAATTTTTGAAGACACCGTGAAACTCTTCAATCTCAGATAGTCAATAAACTCATGATCAGCTTCATAGTCTCTAGGACTGGTCTTGAGTTTTTCTCCTTCTATTTTCCCAAAGAATGACTTGAAAGCTGAATCACTTTCAATTTTCGCGAGTTCAGCTCCTGAGTAATCAATTTCTTTTCTTATTCTCTTTAATGTTTCAGCCATCGGCATCCAGATTCCCCCTGCGACAAATGAATTGTCGGGCTGGACTTGCAGGTAATACCCTGGACCTTCCGACTTCTTTCCTTTAGGAGAAAAATAGGCTCCAAAGTTATTTTTGTAAGGCATTTTATTAGCCGAAAAGCGGATATCCCGATTTTGTCTGAATACACAGTCTTTAGGCTTGAATACCAAAAGCTCCGGCTCCCATTCCCCGATTCCTTTGAGTAGCACGCCAACATCTTCTAAAAATTCTGACCGGGTATCCTGGTACCATTTCTTATTGGCATCCATCCATTCTTTGGAATTATGTTCGGCAAGGGCGGTGAGAAAAGGTAAGTAGGGACGCATTTTATATGTTTTTAGTAAGCAGTTAATTTTGTGATCCATCAATAATCCGACTTGAAAGTAAACTTTATTGAAGCAAAATTGATTTCAATTAGGAAGGAATTCTTCTTAAATTATATCGAATAATCTGGAAGTCATGACAACGAAACTAACACTGGACATCAACGAAGCTCTTGCCGAAAAAGCAAAAAAGTTTGCTGAAGCGCAAGGACAGAGCCTATCGGATCTGGTTGAAAATTTTTTTTCTGAAATTATTTTAGAAGAAAAAAAGACAAGGAAGAGTAAAAATGAAACATTAAAGCCACTTCCTGAATCATTCTTAAGGTTAGAAGGAATTCTAAAATATGACAAAGATTTTGACTACAAGGAAGAATTAACTAAGGCCTTGATTGAAAAATATGGCATTTAATTACTTTTTGGATTCAGATGTCATTCTTGACTATTTGCTAAAAAGGACACCTTTTAATAGCTACGCAAGAGAAATATTTCAATTAGCTTTTAATCAAAAAATAGAGATTTACACATCTTCGTTAGCAATTTCTAACATCCATTATATTAGTACGAAGCAAGTAGGTAAGCAACAAAGTCTAAAATTAATAAAAGACTTTCTTGAACTATGCAAAGTACTATCTGTCGGTGAACAGGAAATTTACTTAGCGGTTAAAAGCAATTTCTCCGATTTTGAAGATGCCATCCAATATTTCACTGTAATTTCTAACCCTGATATCAAAGGAATAATCACCAGAAACACTTCTGATTATAAACATTCTACACTACCTGTTTATTCTTCTCAGGAATTCTTGGCACTTTTCAAATAAAATCCACCAACCCCTCCAATTTCATTCCTCTGCTGCCTTTGATCAATATCAAATAATCCTCCAGTTTGCTGTCTTCAAGCCAGTTTCTAAATGAAAAAGGATCAGGAAAATACAATGCTTTTGGATACTTCGCTAAAGCAGACACAATCAACTGACCGGTAAAACAAACCTTATCAATTTCGTATTCGCTGATAATTTCTCCCAGTCGCGCATGTTCGGCTTCAGCATGCTCTCCCAATTCGAACATATCTCCGATAATCAGCATTTTATTTTTCTTCCCCGTCATCTCTCCAAAAGTCCGGATAGCTACTTCCATACTGGATGGATTGGCATTGTAAGCATCCAAAATAATTAGATTGCTGCGTTTCTCGATCAATTGAGAACGCATATTAGAAGGGCGATAAGTCACAATTGCCTGAGCGGCAGTGTTAATTTCAACTCCAAAAAACTTCCCAATAGCCAGGGCAGTTGCGATGTTCCCAAAATTATACGCTCCAATCAAATGACTCTGAAATACCTGCTCGCTTCCTTCTATTGAGAATTTCACAAATGGATTCGCCTCTTCGAATCTTACTTCACAGAAATCACCTTTCGAAGGGTAAAGTATAGGTTTCTCAAATCGCTTAGCAACGTTAATCAAAACAGTATCCTGTGAGTTGATAAACACAGTCCCCTCATTTTCCCTTAAAAACTGGAACAATTCCGTTTTGGTTTTCAATACTCCCTCCGGACCGCCCATGCCTTCCAGATGTGCCCGCCCTATATTAGTAATGACACCATGGGTAGGCTCGGCAATCTGACAAAGCTCGGCTATATCACCGGGCTTATTAGCGCCCATTTCCACGATTGCAATTTCATCTTCGTCTCCAATAGCCAACAAAGTCAATGGCACGCCAATATGATTATTTAGATTTCCAACAGTAGCTGCAGTTTTGAATTTCTTGCTCAAAACAGCCTTCATCAGCTCCTTGGTGGTCGTTTTGCCATTTGATCCAGTCAAGCCAATGATTGGAATTGCTAAATGCTTACGGTGATAGTTAGCCAAATCCTGAAGCATTTTCAGCGAATCCTCAGCCAAAAAATAACGCTCATCGTCCTCCACAAAATACTTCACGTCATCGATTACAACTACCGAAGCGCCCATTTCCAAAGCCTCTGGGGCGAAAGAATTCGCATCGAAATTTGGACCTTTCAGCGCAAAAAACAAATTGCCTTTTTCGATCTTGCGAGTGTCCGTAATGACTCCTGTACTATTTTTAAAAAGCGTATATAAAATGGAAATATTCATCGTTTTGGAAGGAATTAATTCCCAAAATAAAGGAATCATTCACATCTTTGAACTGAGACTGCCGTATTAATTTGTCTTACCTTTTACCATTCCATGCGCAAATTCTGGATTTTCATTTTTCTTATCAGCAGCATTCAGTTGAAAGCGCAGGAAATTTTTCGAATTGACCAGCACCCAGAAGTTGAAATTGACGGTGTTATACTTTCATCTCCATTCACAGGGGGAATTAATTCTGCTCAGATTCAAACACTAGATCTTACTGGTGACGGGATAGAAGAATGGGTGACTTGGGACATCAATTCCCGACAACTGCTGATATTCGAAAAAGACGGAGATAACTTCATCCACTTACCGGAATTAGGCTACTTATTTCCAGCAGACATCAATGGATTTCTAGTATTGGTAGATTTCGATGAGGATGGAAAAAAGGATCTTTTCACCTCTACAGCCCTTGGAATTAGAGCCTATAGGAACACGTCTGCAGGAAACAACATTTCATGGGAGGTCGCTCAAAACTTCCTGAGACTTGACGGCTCAGGCAATATTCAAACGAATAATCTAGACACTCCTTTGATCCAGGATTTGGACGGTGACGGGGATCTGGATCTAGTAATTTTCAATTTTGCCGGTGGGGATTACATGGAATTCTACAAAAACACCAGCATAGAGCGTAAGGGAACTGCGGATGTTGATGGTTTTGCCTTCGGGGTGGATCACTGGGGAAACTTTGAATTCTGTGGATGTGGTGAAATTTCCTTCGGAAAAACCTGTGAAGGACAAGATCTGAATTCCAGAAAAGAACCGTATGATGGCAACAGAATTTTACACGCTGGGGGACATTCTATTTTATATAAGGATTTTGACGGCGACGGCATAGAAGATCTAGTTTTGGGGCGTGACGAGTGCAGTGTCCTGTATTTTCTACCTAATTCAGGGAGTTCGACCAATCCGGTTTTTACTAGTTATACCAATACCCTTCCGGGATACGGTGACTTTCCGGAATTTCCAATTTTTCATGTTGGTCAGCTGTTTGGTGATGACCTAGTCGTCAGTTTAAACACCAGCGAAAACTCCTTCAATTTCGGTATTGATTTCGCCCATTCGATCGTGAAAATTGATAATCAGGGCAATGCTGACTATGAATTCTTACAAGACCAGATGATTGATTTGGGGGAGAACGCAAGGCCCATTTTTCTGGGGAATAAAAGTCTGGGAGAGCTACTGGTCACTTCGAATTTCCATTCAGAAGAGGGGTTGGCGAAGTCTAGGTTAACTTCTTTTACAATGGCCAATGGAAAATTGACCCAACAAGCAGTTGAAAACGATAAGCTTTCCTCACTTAATCTTTTTGATGCACAATACATCAGTTTTAGAGATAAGATTGGAAATACAAATTTATTAGCCTCAGGAATTGTGTATCAAAATAACATTCCAACTCAGCTGATTTACGATCTTTTGGAAGAAGCCTCCGATCCTATTTCGATAGCTGGATACTCTCCTCAACGGGGAGATTATCTGCAATTTTTTAATTATCAGCAAGAGGATTATATGTTAGTTGCTGCACAAAATGGTAGTCTTGACTTATATACTTTTGATTTTGGAAACTTTACAGCGAGCCTAGTGGAATCCGACTTTTTGGGATTTGTAGATAATCCTGCAACTAGAAATCTGTCAGTAGCAGTAGAAAATTCATCGAGCCCCAATCTTTATGCGATTGATCAAAATGGCGTTATTCTTAAAATCATCGACTTCATGAATTTGGGATCACGTACCGAAGTGCTAGTTCAAATTGGTGAGGAAAGCATGCCTACCCAACTCGGAAGAAATACGTGGATCACTTTAGTCGATTCACCATTTGGGGATTCCCCTGATTTACTACTAGGCACTCGTGCAGGCGGCTTGATTTATCTCACGGCAACTGATTCTGCTGATATTCCTGCTGGAGAATATCAATACAAAGTATATCCTAATCCCGCAGAGGGCCCGATCAAAGTCATCGTGAATGCTCCCGCAAAAGCTCAACTTATCAACTCATTGGGGCAAGTTTTGCTAAGTGAAATTGATGTGCCTGCAAATCAGGTTGTGGAGATTCAGGCTGGCTTCTTAACTCCAGGCTTATATATTATATTTTTAGAAATCGATGGAAAAGTAACCCGGTCAGCTAAAATCTGGATGCGCTAATTACAGGACTGGCTTTTTGGATTGTTTGAAATGAGGTAGTTTTCGGGTTGAAATATAAATCCATGAAAAACTTCTACTTACTCGCAATCTTGGGGATATTACTCCTTTCTTGCTCTTCCGAAAAGGCTGAACCTGCCGATTTGATTTTTACCAATGGCATTATTTACACCGTCAATGACTCACTTCCTAAAGCTGAAGCCGTAGCAGTAAAAAACGGAATGATCCTAGCCGTTGGATCTGTAGCAGAGATCGAAAAGCACAAGACTGAATCTACCGAAGTAATCGATCTGCAAGGGAATACCATGACTCCAGGTATCATCGAATCTCATGCTCACTTGATGGGAATCGGCTACAATAAGCTAGAACTGGATCTGATGTATGTGAAAACGTATGACGAACTGGTAGAAAAAGTTGCTGAAGCTGTTGCCAAAGCAAAACCTGGAGACTGGATCACAGGTCGCGGCTGGCATCAGGACAAATGGATCGAAAAGCCTGAAAAAATGGTGAAAGGCTTCCAGACCAACACACAACTGAACGAAGTGTCTCCCGACAATCCTGTTTACCTGTCCCATGCAAGTGGCCATGCAGCTTTTGCCAATGGGAAAGCACTTGAACTTGCCGGAATCAGCAATTTAAAAGGCGAAAGACCTGGCGAGGTAGAAGGTGGGGAAATTATTATTGACGAATTGGGGAATCCTACAGGAATACTTTCCGAAAAAGCTTCTGGGTTGGTGGCTCGATTGATTCCCGCAGAGACACCAGAAAGAGCTGAGCAGGCCTTGACTTTGGCTCTGAAAGAATTGAATGAAAAGGGAATCACAAGTTTCCATGATGCTGGGAGTGGCCAGAATGTGATCGATCTGATTCAAAAATTCAAAAATGAAGGAAAGCTTACCGTCCGTCAATACGTAATGCTTACCGGTACACAACCAGCTCTTTTGGAACAATGGTATGAAAAAGGCCCGATGATCGATACTGCAGATCACATGCTTACTGTCCGCTCGATCAAACTCAACTGTGACGGTGCGCTGGGATCCAGAGGCGCTTGGCTTTTGGAAGATTATTCGGATAGACCCGGTCATCGTGGACACGAGACTTTGCCGATGTCTGTGGTGTCCGAAGTTTCAGAAAAAGCCATTCCTGCTGGCTTCCAGGTTTGTGCACATGCCATCGGTGATCGGGCAAATCAGGAAATTCTTGATCGATATGAAACAGCCTTCGCTAATCACCCAGATTCAAAAACACTGAGATTCCGTATCGAACATGCACAACATATTCATCCAGATGACATACCCAGATTCGGTGAACTCGGAGTGATCGCTGCCATGCAGGCAATTCACCTAAGTTCGGATCGTCCTTGGGCGATTGACAGATTGGGTGAAAAGCGGATTATCGATGGCGCCTATGTGTGGCAGAAACTGATGCAATCCGGTGCTGTAGTCACCAACGGAACAGATGCGCCGGTAGAGCCTGTTGATCCAATTCCTTCCTTTTATGCATCCGTTACCCGCAGTACTTTGCAAGGACTTCCTGAAGGCGGCTACGAGGGAGATCAGAAAATGACACGAGCGCAAGCATTGAAATCATATACTTTGGATGGGGCTTTTGCAGAATTTGAAGAAGATTTTAAAGGCTCAATTGAGGTTGGGAAGGCAGCTGATTTCACTGTTTTCGATAAGAATATCATGGAAATTGCTGAGGATGAAATATTGAATACCAAAGTTGCTATGACTGTGGTGGGAGGAAAAGTGGTCTATAAAAACACGTGATACCTAAACAGAAACTCAGTTTACCTTGCCGCAAAACCTAACCTGTAACAAAACGTCTTGGATCTAAGATCTGAGACTTTTCTCTTTTTGATCTGTTGCATTTTCAGTTTTTCGTCCCTATTGCAACCACATTGGTCAACAGGAGAGCCAATTTGTTTCAAAAAAACTTATTTTACACGCTTAAACAGCTGTAACTATGAAAAGAATCTTTAACTTTTTTTGGATTTTTTGCCTGATCTGTAATCTGGCAATTGCCCAAGATGAAGCGGCCAAGCCGATGACTTGGAAAGACATTCCTACCTGGAAATACATGAACAGTGGCACTTTCAAAATCTCCCCTGATGGCAAATGGATAGCCTACGGAATGGTTGCGCTGGAAGCTGATGGAGAAGTGATTCTAAAGTATGTAAGTGATCCAGATTCCACTCAGACTTTCAAAATTGGATTCACTTCCTATCCTTCCATTGAATTCAGCGAGGATAGCAAGTGGATCGCATTTAAAGAATACCCAACTTTTAAGGAAAAGGAAGCCAATAAGAAATCCAAAGGCAAACCCTTGCACGACAAGGTTACGCTAATCAAACTGGGCTCAGACGAAAAAGACGATAAGAAAACATTTGAAAACGTAAGCAATTTCTCCTTCAATGGAGAAGCAGCCACTCATCTGGCGGTGAATCTGACCAAAGATGGTGGTGGAGATGCTAAAGGTTCTGATCTCCTGATTTACAACCTCAAGTCAGAAAAAGCTCAAAATATCGGTAATGTGGCAGAATTCTCTTTCAATAAAAGTGGAAATTACCTGGCATATACGGTAGATGCAGCCAATCAATCAGGAAATGGGATTTATCTAATGACCTTGACCAACAATAGCACAACTGTGCTCGACTCAGACAAAGCCACATACAAATCCATCAACTGGACGGAGAAAGGCGATGCCTTTGCAGCTCTGAAAATGGTCAAAGACAAAAAGTATAAGCAAGATCAGGGAAAATTAGTTGGCGTGAAAAACCTACCAAGTCCTCAGGTGACAGTCTATGATCCAGCTAAAGATTCAACTGGATTTTCCAAAGAATATACAATCAGTCCAAATCGCCGTCCGATGTGGTCAGAAGATTTGACCAGACTTTTTTACGGTATTCATCTGTTGATTTTAGAAAAAAAGGAAGAGGAAAAAAAGGAATTAGACAAAGATTCGGTGAAGCTTGCAGAGTCTGAAGCGATGAAAAGAATCATGGCCGACACTTCTTTGAATTCCATTGCTGACTTAAAGAAAGCACTTTCGAAACTGGACTCTGGAAAAGTAAGTCCAAAAGATAATGATGCAGACAAGCCCGACATGACTATCTGGCACTGGAATGACAGCCGTCTTCAATCCCGTCAGCAAGTTCTGGAAAATCAGGATAAAAATTACAGCTTCTATGCCATGTACGATGTAGCTGCTGGCAAGCATATTCAGCTTCAGGATAGTACCATGCGGGATCTGAGTATTCTTGACAAGGAGAAATATGCGATTGGCTCTGACAATCAAGCCTATGAATTACAAAGTAATCTGGATGGACAGAACTATCGAGATTTCTATATTGTAGATCTCAAAACAGGAGACAAAAAGACGCTTTTCACAAACTTCTACCTTCCTGGTTATTCTTCTTATCCCCGCAGCTCACCTGATGGCACCAAGTTGCTTTATGGATACGATGGCAACTATTACAGCTATGATATAGAAGCTGGAGAAGAAGCTAATCTGACAGGCAGTTTGCCAGTTTCATTCGTGAATGAAGATGATGACCACAATGTGAAAAAGCCACTAGAAGGCGCACTTGGCTGGAGTAGTGATAGCCAATATGTATTGATAAATGACGGCTGGGACATCTGGCAAGTGCCTGTTACAGGAAAAGTCAAAGCAGTGAATTTGACTCAAAACGGCAGAACAGAAAAAATTAAATATCAATACCGCTTTTCTCTTGATCCAGATGAAAAAGGTATAAATCTGAGTAAGCCATTGTACATCCAAACTTATGGTGAATGGACTAAGAAAAGTGGTATTGCACTTATAAGCTCTTCAAAAAAGGGTCTAGAGCCTGGAGCACAACCACTAATCTGGGAGGATGCCAGCATCAGTTCTTTGAAAAAAGCGGAGAATGCTGGGGTATATTTCTTTTCTAAGAGAAAATTCAATGAACCTGATCAGATTTATGTAGCAGAAGCATCGCTTTCCTCTCCTACCCAAGTGACCGAAAATGCTCCTGATGCAGAAAATTATGCTTGGTCATCAGGGACAAGACTGGTTGACTATGTGTCTGACAAGGGCGATACACTTCAAGGTGCGCTTTTCCTTCCAGCCAATTATGTAGAAGGAGAAAAATATCCAACCGTAGTTTATTATTACGAAAAGCTTTCCCAAACCCGTCACAACTGGGTAAATCCTGGCTTCAGCGGCACAGGTTGGAATCCTAACGTATATACCAGCAATGGATATGCTGTGTTTATTCCAGACATTGTCTATACCATGGATGACCCGGGAATGTCCGCAGTATGGTGTGTAATTCCCGGTGTAAAAGCTGCAATTGAAACAGGGGTAATCGATGAAGATAACATCGGAATCCACGGCCACTCTTGGGGAGGTTATCAGACCTCATTCTTGATTACTCAGACAGATATGTTCAAAGCTGCCGCTGCAGGCGCGCCATTAACCAATCTGATTTCCATGTACGATTTGATCTATTGGAATTCGGGAGGAGGAAACATGTCGATCTTCGAAGCATCTCAGGGTAGATTTACTGGCGGTCCTTGGGAAGACTGGGATTCTTACGAGCGAAACAGCCCGGTGTACCATGTGAAAAATGTAACTACACCGCTTCTGATGCTTCATAATGATAAAGATGGAGCGGTGGACTTCACTCAAGGAATAGAATATTACTCTGCATTAAGACGATTGAAAAAGCCAGTAATCTTGGTTCAGTACAAAGGAGAAAACCATGGCTTGGGCAAACTCGAAAACCGGAAGGATTACTCGGTAAGAATGATGGAGTTCTTTGACCATCATCTTAAAGGGGCAGATGCTCCAGATTGGATGTCAAAAGGTATTGACAAAATTGATCTGGAAAAACATCTGGAAAACAGAGCATTTTAATCAAAGCCAAAGGGGAGCTATAAAAGGCTCCTCTTTTTGCTTTAATGCGTTTCATAATCATAAGTTCCTCTTAGTTCGAATTACCCCTATTATCACCAAAGGGTTGGGGAATAAAGCTCACTTTCACTTTCTTTAACCCTCAATTCGCAAAAGCGAATCTTTTAAAATCTATGCAAGAACCCAACAAAGAAAAGCCTGTTAATTCACAAATTGATTTCGGAAAGCTAAGCTCCATCTGCTACCAGGATACCGATCCCAATTATCACCAGCATCTGGAAACTTACCTTTACGATGAGGATTTCGACAGCGTCTGGGATGGCTATGTCAATATTTCTCCTGAAAAAGCATGGAGTGGTCAGATGATCCATTTTCATCAGCTGTATTCCAGACAGACAGGAGAGGAAGTGTTTCCTGGGCAAATCTATACAGGAGGAATGGGTGAAGGTCAGGTGCTTATTCTAAACCTTCATGTTTTCAAAGGCACCATAAAACTTCAAGTAGGTCATGAAGTGATGGAAATTGATAAAAGCAAAGGGCTAATCCGAATTTGCTATCTGGAAAACTCTAAATCTGAGGGTTCTCAATTCATCCGATTCAATTCGCTTTCAAATGGAAAGACCGAGGTTTCGCATAAGACATTTTATCGTAGCGGGTCCTGGTTTAGAGACAAAATCATCTATCCATATTTTCATACCAAAGCCATCAATGAATTTCATGGTAATGTAAAGAACTGGATAGGTTCAAGAAATTAATTACATGATTTGGCATTGCTTAAAGAAGGAGTCTGGATATCAGGCTCCTTCTTTTGTGTTTGGCTTTCTGTTTGTAACTTTTAGAGAAATGAAGTCCTTCCAATAAACTTTTTTTGAATATGATTGAAGACAGAGTAGAAACTTTTGATGCCATAATTGTTGGTTCCGGGCAAGCAGGAAATCCCCTTGCGCTAGCCTTAGCCAAAGAAAAATGGAAAGTGGCCATTGTGGAAAAAGCCGCACTGGGAGGTACTTGTGTCAATACAGGTTGTACGCCAACTAAAGCCTATGTGGCCAGTGCTAGGGCTGCTTGGGCGATTTCGAATGCGCATAATTTGGGAATCGAAGTACCCAAACAGCCCAAAGTAAATTTGAAAGCCATAAAAAAAAGAAAAGACAAACTAGTCAACCAATCCAGAATCGGAATACGGAAATCTTTGATTGATTCACCTCAAATCTCGATGATACGCGGTACTGCAACTTTTATAGATAAAACGAGGCTAAAAGTCGGTTCTCGAATCCTTAAATCTTACAAAATATTTCTAAACGTAGGCGCAAGAACCAAAATCCCGGAAGGATTTGAAGATGTGGATTACCTCACCAATACTTCAATTCTTCAACTTGATAAGGTTCCTGACAGCCTTATTATTATTGGAGGAAGTTATATAGGGCTAGAATTTGCCCAGATTTTCAAACGATTGGGTTCTAAGGTTACCGTTTTGGAAATGGGCGACTATCTGGTTTCCAAAGAAGATCACGATACGTCAGAATTAGTCCGGGAAGTACTGATAAACGAAGGGATAAAAGTAATCTGCGGAGCCAATTGCCTAAAAGGAAAAAACAAAAAATCAGATGGGGTGACCGTTTCCTTCCAAAAAGATGGTAAGGATCAGAAAATTAATGGTTCTCATGTTCTACTTGCTACGGGAAGAATTCCAAATTCCGATTTGCTCAAGCCAGAGAAGGCAGGATTAGCACTTTCTGACAGAGGCTATCTTGAAGTAAATGAAATATTGGAAACCAATATTAAAGGGATTTATGCCTTGGGCGATTGTAATGGTGAAGGTGCTTTTACCCATACTTCCTATAATGACTTTGAAATCATGGAAGATCAGCTTTTGGGAGACAAGAGAAGAACACTAAATGATCGGATTACAAATTATGCTTTATACATCGATCCCCCACTTGGAAGAGCGGGAATGACGCTTTCTCAAGCAAAAGAATCAGGCAAAAATTTACTCTTTGCCCGCATGCCTATGAATGCTATCTCTAGGGCAAAAGAAAAGGGGGAAACCCAAGGAAAAATGGAGGTGATAGTGGATGCAGACTCCGAACAAATCCTAGGAGCAGCAGTATTTGGTACAGGAGGAGATGAAATCATCGGGACATTTTTGACCGCCATGTACGGGAAAGTGAGTTATAAATCCCTGATGAATTCCGTACAAACCCACCCAACAGTCACTGAGTTAATCCCAACATTACTTCAGCAGCTCAAGCCAATTAATAAGTAGCCCAATGAAATCGAGTATGACTCAAGCGACACACAGAGGGATGATTATCCGTAATGCGAGATTCTCCCGAATCGATCCCGATATCGGGACGGGACAGGCTATGTGACCTTTGAAAGAAAAATATAAACACATGAAAAAGTCACATAAAATATATGCTATCCTGAATATGATAGTTTTGGTCATAGTAATCTTTTGGAATTATTGGGTGAATGCTAAAGGATTAAATGGCAATACCGTCAGTTCACTAAGCGCTGACTACGAAAATCTATTTACACCAGCTGGATATGCATTCTCCATCTGGGGAGTGATATTTTTGGCGCTTTTTGTCCAGGGTATTTTCTTTATTTCGAGGGCATTTAGTCCTACCAGAGATTCAGATTTCCTATCCCAAATCGGGCCGTACCTGATCATGGCAAATATCGGAAACGGCCTTTGGATTTATATATGGCTTATGGAATATACTGGTGTAAGTATCATCGTGATGTTTGGAATTTTAGCCAGTCTCCTTATCACCATCTTAAATACAAACATGGAAAGATGGGACGCACCACGGCCAATTATCTTCTGGCTCTGGTGGCCAATTGCTCTTTATAGTGGATGGATCGCGGTGGCAACTATCGCAAATATCTCAGCCTATCTAGCAAAAGCTGGCTGGAATGGTGGTATTTCTGAGGTGACTTGGGCCATAATAATGATCATCGTGGCAGTCACCCTAAATCTTTATATGATCGCTACTCGAAATCTTCGGGAATTTGCATCAGTAGGTGTTTGGGCATTGATCGCCATTTCAGTTAGACATTGGGGAAGTATCCCGACGTTACAATGGACGGCACTAATCGGAGCCATAGTTCTTTTCATCGCCATCAGTTACCATGGCTATCAAAACAGGGCAACGGCTCCAATTAAATTTAATTAAACCAACAACTATGAGAACTTTATCCAATACCGAAAAAATAGCTCTTGCGATGCCAATATTAGCCGCAGCAGGTGTTATGTTTTTGTCACATAATGCCAAAGCGCAAGACCTGGAAACAGTACACTACGTGGATCTTGAAAAATATGCAGGAGACTGGTATGAAATCGCTTCATTTCCCCAGTTTTTCCAAAAAGGTTGCACATGCACCAAAGCTACCTATACACCAAATGAGGATGGTACCATTAAGGTCGAAAACAGCTGTAACGTACCTGCGAAAGGAAAAATAAAAACTTCCACGGCCAAAGCATTTTTGGAAGATGGTTCAGGAAATGCCAAGCTAAATGTTCAGTTTTTCTGGCCCTTCAAAGGTAAGTACTGGATCATAGATCTGGCAAAGGATTACTCCTATGCTGTGGTCGGTCATCCAAATCGCAACTATCTCTGGATCCTATCTAGGACACCGCAGATGGATGAAAAGCTATATGAAAAACTTCTTGAAGGAATCACTGAAAAGGGTTTTGATATCAGCAAACTCGAAAAAACAATTCAGTGTGAAGACTGAACTAACTTAAATCCCCAGAATTAACAGTTCTGGGATTTTTATTTACCCCCTTCTCTATCAGCTTATTTACAACATTCCCGAATTCTTACTAGTTTTTAATTCCTCAATAGCATTTTATATTGATACCTAAATAACGTGTAAGTAAATTTTTCCTTAGTTATTTCAAAATAAAAAGATAGTAATTAGAGATTTTTTGATATTTTGAGCCTGCCAAATATGGCTATAACTCTCAATGACATGGAATTTTTAGATGGATTAGATCCTCAGCTCAAACTCTTCTGGTATATCGCGATACCAGTCTCCTTGATTTTTGTGATACAGACGATCTTGACTTTTGTGGGATCAGGCAGTTCTGATGGAATAGAAGCTGACTTTGATGGAGACTTGGATGGTGCGGAAGCTCCTTTCCAGATGTTTTCCCTCCGAAATCTGATTAATTTCTTGCTGGGTTTTAGCTGGACAGGAATATCTTTTTACAAGCTCATCCCAAACACCACACTCCTTATATTTATCAGTTTGGCAGTAGGGTTTGCATTTGTTTATTCCTTTTTTCTCATAATAAGGCAAATACAAAAGCTGGGAGAAGACAACACCTTTCGTCTGGAAAAAACGCTTGACAAAATCGCCGATGTATATCTCACTATCCCCGGGAAAATGCAAGGAAAAGGTAAAATCATGGTAAGTCTGAACGGATCTGTGCGTGAAATAGATGCCATGACTGAACATGATAAAATAGAAACCAACGCCACAGTAAAAATCAAACGTGTAGAAAGTGGCAATATCCTCATCGTAGAAAAGCTTTAAATCAATTCTTTTATGGACCCTTTAATACTTATCGTCGTTGCGACGATTGTCACCTTTGTGACTATTCTGGCACTTGTCTCCCGCTACAAGCGCTGCCCATCTGATAAAATCCTTGTGGTTTATGGTAAAACAGGAGGAACTTCGGCTCGATGTATTCATGGAGGTGGGGCCTTTATCTGGCCGGTTATTCAGGATTACGCCTACCTCGACTTAAAGCCAATTTCTATTGAGGCAAATTTGACTAATGCGCTAAGCCGTCAGAATATTCGGGTGGACGTTCCTTGTAGATTTACGATTGCTATTTCTACGGATACGGATACGATGAATACTGCTGCCGAGCGATTATTGGGCTTAGCACATGAGCAAATCCAAGAACTTTCAAAAGATATCCTCTTTGGTCAATTACGTTTGGTGATTGCCACCATGACCATAGAAGAGATCAATTCTGATAGAGATAAATTCCTGGAGAGTATTTCCAAGAATGTGGACAGTGAGCTGAAGAAAATCGGCTTGAAATTGATAAACGTCAACGTAACGGATATCAAAGATGAGTCAGGCTACATTGAGGCTCTTGGGAAAGAAGCTGCTGCAAAAGCCATCAATGAAGCTAAAATCTCAGTCGCAGAACAAGAAAAAATAGGTGAAACAGGAAAAGCCTTGGCCGATCGTGAAAAGGATGTTCAGATTGCTGACACCCAGCGTGATCGAGATGTTAAAATAGCCATCACCAACAAAAACCGTGAGGTCAGCATTGCTGAAGCTGCAAAAGATGAAAGCATTGGTAAAGCTGAGGCACAAAGAGATACCCGTGTAAAAACCTCCGAAGCAAATGCCATCGCAATCAAAGGAGAAAACGAAGCAAAAATATCCATTGCTCAGTCCGACGCTCAACGAAGAGAAAAAGAAGCTGAAGCATTAAGAATTGCTCTTGCATCTGAAAAAGTTCAAAGTGCACGGGCACTTGAAGAAGCATATCTTGCAGAGCAAAAAGCAGAAACTGCAAGGGCAGAAAGAGAGCGATCTACTCAAAATGCAAACGTGGTGATACCTGCTGAAATCGCAAAGCAACGCGCTATCATAGATGCCCAAGCAGAAGCTGAGCGAATCAGAGAACAGGCAAAAGGAGAAGCAGATGCTATTTTTGCGAAGATGGAAGCAGAAGCGAAAGGGCTCTATGAAATATTGACTAAGCAGGCAGAGGGCTATCGCGAAGTAGTAAGTGCGGCAGGAGGAGATCCCACCAAAGCATTCCAATTGCTCTTGATTGAAAAACTTCCTGAATTGGTAAAAACTCAAGTGGAAGCAGTGAAAAATATCAAGATTGATAAGATTACTGTTTGGGATTCTGGACAAGGAGAAAATGGCAATGGCTCGACAGCTAATTTTGTATCAGGAATGATGAAGACGGTTCCTCCATTAAATGAATTATTCAACATGGCCGGCTTGAATCTGCCGACTTATTTGAAAGGAGAAGACTTAGCTGAACCTCCCAAAAATAAAGAGGCGTCAAAACCCAAAGACGAATAGCATCAAAAAAAAGCCCGGAAATTCTGGGCTCTTTTTGTGTTCAGCTATTCTTAGAAATAAGCATGAAATTTGTATAGTTTTGCCAGATCATTCCAATTCACACCATTTATAATGAAATCGAGCATGTCGAAGGCGACACACAGAGGGATGATTATAATTCCAGCGAGATTCCATATGACCATTGAAAAACAATTCTAAACAGATGAAAAAACAATTACTTACCCTAGTCCTTATGGGGCTTACCAATATAATTTTAGCTCAAAATGATTTCAACCGCTGGTCTTTAGAAACGAATGCAGGTTTCAATAAAGCCATGGCACCACTGACACCCGGGTTTCTATCCCCGACTTTGAATATAGGACATCTTGATTTTGGTGTGCGCTATATGTTCAATGAAAAATTTGGTGTGAAAGCTGATGCAGGTTTTGGATCCTTTTCTGAAGCAAAAGATAATAGCCCAGCGTTTACCACTAATTACCTAAGAGCCAATATTCAAGGAGTTGCCAACTTAGGTAGACTCATGAACTTTGAGTCCTTCACTAGAAGTGTGGGCTTTCTTGGCCATTTCGGAGTTGGAGGCGGACGCTTAAGTTTTGAACAAACCATATTGAATACCCAGCCCGACTATGTTTACAATTTTATTACGGGATTAACCGGACAATTGAAACTAGGACAACGTCTTGCACTTACTGGTGACATCTCGATGATTCATAATGGTAGGCAAACTTACACCTTCGACGGGAATCAATATAATGCCCCTGTGCAACCAACTGAACCTATGGTAAATCCATTAGTTCATGCGCCTGGAACTTGGTGGACAGGAACTCTTGGTCTGAATTTCTACCTTGGCAAAAATGAAGAACATGCTGACTGGTTTATCGCAGCTGACAAATATGCTACTAAAGAAGAGCTTGCTACTCAGATCAACGGTATCAAAGACATGTTGAAAGATTCTGATGGTGATGGTGTTCCTGATTACTTGGACAAAGAGCCTAACACTCCGGCTGGAGCAAGAGTAAATTCTTCAGGTATGACTTTGGATTCTGACGGTGATGGCACTCCTGATCACATGGATAAG
>NZ_JAXRUT010000080.1:0-835 GCF_035156405.1 Algoriphagus aurantiacus
GTAAATTCAGCCGCATCGGATGAAAGTAGAGTGTCTTACCCCGGGAGGTCTGTGGCTGGGGCAATTGCCGGTGGTACGTGCGAGTGCTGAAGGAATCCAAGTCAACAGAAGTCAGCAGAAGGCATAGTACTGTGATGAGCAGGAAGGCCTGAATTTTCTAAACAAGGAAGTGAACTTAAAGTGAGTAAAAAGAACGAACTATCGAAAGAATGTAAACATGGCATACAGGGAGACCTGTTTGCTATGGAACAGGATTCTAGAACCAAGAAGGGAGGGAGTACTTCCCGGAAAGGCCAGAAGATAGAGTTATTTTCCCGACTGGAAGAACAACGAACCTTGACCACGAATACAGTGGACAAAATTGCGGATCAGCTGCACCTGCTCAAGGCGTTTCGACGCGTGAAGAGCAACGATGGGACAGCCGGGATAGATGGAATAACGCTGGGAGAATATGAGCGTGACTTGTCAGCGAATATCAAACAGCTACAAACCCAACTAAAGGCAGGAACATATGAGCCAAGTGCAGTCAGAGGAGTAGAGATAGAGAAACCAAACGGAGGTACACGGCTACTTGGCATACCGACGATTGGAGATCGGGTAGTACAACAATGCATACAGACTGAATTACAAAGGGTATTCGACCCTCACTTCAGCGAAAACAGCTTCGGCTTTCGTCCGGGTCGCTCAGCCCAACAGGCTATAGAGCGTGCCAGCGAATATGTAAAGGAAGGTAAGATATGGGTAGTGGATATCGACCTGAAGAGTTTCTTCGATGAAATCAACCATGACCGATTAATGAATCGGCTCAGGAACAGCATCTCGGACAAGAAACTAC
>NZ_JAXRUT010000081.1:0-658 GCF_035156405.1 Algoriphagus aurantiacus
TAACAAAATGCCTTGTCACAGTGCCATGGGGTATTAATCCAGATTTCTCCGGGCTATCCCCCTGTATAGGGTAGGTTGCATACGCGTTACGCACCCGTTCGCCACTCTCAATTACCCGAAAGTAACCTACCGTACGACTTGCATGTATTAGGCCTGCCGCTAGCGTTCATCCTGAGCCAGGATCAAACTCTCCATTGTAAATTATCATTATTTATACACTGTCCATGGGACCGCACAAAGCAAATCCCATAAACGTCTCCCTGTCTGTTCTCAGGTTACTGTTTTTTTTGTCTTACATTACTTCAAAGAACTTGGCGCCACTCATCCGTGGCCCGTGCCAGATACTTCAATCTTGCGATTTCAGCCCCGTTTTTCCCCCTTCCTTGCTGAAGGGAGTGCAAAGGTAAGCGTTATTTTGAAACCCGCAACAACCTTCGTCAAATTAATCCCTAAAGTTTTTCAGTGGCCTCAGCCCCTCCGACTCTATCCCCTCTCTTCAGATGGGTGCGCAAAGGTAAGTGATCATTTTTGACTTCCAAACCCCAACACCGAAATTAATTCTTTCACTACTTTTCGGGAGGCTTTTCTCCCGTCCCAGCTCTCCGTTTCCGTCGTTTGGGAGTGCAAATATCCACCTTTTTATTTTAGCGGCAAGAAA
>NZ_JAXRUT010000082.1:0-630 GCF_035156405.1 Algoriphagus aurantiacus
TATATGAAATGAGCGAATGTTATCATATCTATACTTTTCTACAGGAAAAAATACAGTCCTGCGAGCAAAGACTTGAACACCTTCTGGATGAATTTACAAAAGAAATTCACATAGAAGACGACTTGAAACTTACAAAAAAACAGTTAAAGGGAAAGAACCAACCGAAATTCAATCTTCCGGTGCTGAGTTATAAATTTTACGGAGTGGATCTATTCGCCATTGAATCGATCAGTAGCAGTACAGTGCTGACACTGATCTGTGAAATCGGCCAGGGCATTTACAACTTTAATTCTGCCAAACAATTTGCATCTTTTTTAAGGCTTGCTCCCGACAACAGGGTATCAGGAGGCAAACTGGTTTCAAGCAGAACTCCAAAAGGAAGTAACAGGCTTGCACTGGCCTTAAGAAACGCAGCCAATACCATTGATAAAACTAAAGACGGGGTATTGACAAGGTTTTTCAAACGTGTCGCCTATAGGAAGGGAAGGGGCGCTGCTATTACGGCAACTGCAAGAAAGCTGGCAGTAATTATCTGGAATATGACAGTAAAAGGAGAAGCATACCAACCAAAGGATTTAGACCTTTACCAAAAAGAGATAAAGGAGCGCACGATTGCCTCAATCAAAAAAA
>NZ_JAXRUT010000083.1:0-606 GCF_035156405.1 Algoriphagus aurantiacus
CCCAGACTACTTAGCACCCCGCCACAGGAGCAGGGGACACGTTCTGTAAATCCCAGCCAGACCAGAGTTACGTACCCCGTAAAGAGAATCATCAGTACCACACTCAGCAGAAATCCTTTCTTCCGCCAGCCCGGTACCAGCAATAGTACAGCGGCTATAACTTCCACCAAAGGCAATAGATAGAGTATCACATCAGCCATTCCTATTGGGAATACCTGATTATACATCGCCATCCGCGTTCCGCTCCAATCATACACCTTGCTCACCGCCGTATAGGCAAAGAGTGCGGCCAAAAGCCAGGCGGCTCCTTCGGTCAGAACTGCGGTAGGTGATGTTGGCGTGCTTTTCATTTTTATCTTTTATATGGTTCTTTCTATACTCGTATCATCATAGTTAGCACTGCCACGCCCCCTCTCCTCAATGCCTGTCCCGAGAACGAAGTGATTCGGGAAGAGAGCCTGTCCCGATAAGCAAAGCGATATCGGGAGTTGGGGTGAGGTGGGTGAGGTGTTTAATTCTCAATGAAAATTAATTGACATAGATCAAAAAATGGCAGGAGCTATTTCCGCTTGCATGAAATAATTATGCTAAATCAGGAAATATTTC
>NZ_JAXRUT010000084.1:0-605 GCF_035156405.1 Algoriphagus aurantiacus
AGAATTATTGGGATGTGAATATAGATAGAACCAGTACACTTGAGTATATTTAAGTATCTGAAATTCAAACATATACAAGCGGATCACATGGTTCTATCTAACAATAAAATTACTGAAATTTTCTATCTAGTTGATGAATTTTGCCTTGAATTCGAACAAACTATCAAAAAACACACGTTAGGCAATGAACCTAAGAGGAAGCCTAGGATGAGCTGTAGTGAAGTGATTACTATCATGATTTTGTTTCACTCGGGAGGGTTTAAAAACATGAAGCACTTTTATCTGTATTATGTGCAAAAGCATCAATCAGATCTGTTTCCCACTACAGTCTCATACAACAGGTTTGTAGAGCTCATGCAAGCAGCTACCTTACCTATGTCTGTCTTTATGAAAACTTGTTGTCTGGGAGAAGGGACAGGCATCTCCTTTATTGACTCCACCCCTATACGGGTCTGCAAGAACAAACGTATAAAGAGGAACAAAGTATTCGAAGGCTTGGCACAAGTAGGCAAGTCAACGATGGGGTATTTCTTTGGTTTTAAGCTACATATAGTCATTAATGACAAAGGGGAGTTGCTGAACTTCGTCATCACTCCTGGCAATAC
>NZ_JAXRUT010000085.1:0-571 GCF_035156405.1 Algoriphagus aurantiacus
CAGAAGCTACCCCTCTTTTGCGCTGATAGGCAAAGATTCCAAAATCATCAAAGTATCCGGTTTTCCCGGTAATGACCCTGAAGAATGGGTGGATTTATTGGAGGAAACCTTGGAAAATGAATTCAATCACTAAGCAATTATATCAGTAGAAATGAAGAATTATATCATAAAACTTGTCCTGGGCTGCCTGCTGATCTTTTCTCAGCAGGCACTTTATGCGCAGCAAGAAAGTCTCATCTCCGGAGAGGTGAGATCTGCAGCAGATAGTGAACCCCTTCCGGGTGCCAGTGTGATGATCAAAGGATCTACGCAGGGCACCATTACCGATACAGATGGAAAATTCACGCTTTCCGCATCAAGAGATAGCACTTACCTGATGGTTTCCTACCTTGGGTTTATCAGCCAGGAGAGGGAGATTAACCTAAACCAAAGTGATGGCCTGGTTTTCTACCTGGAACCGGATCAGCTTATTCTTGGGGAAGTAGAGGTAGTGTCTACAGGCTATCAGGAAATCCCCAGAGAGCGGGCGAGTGGTTCCTTTGTACAGCTGGGTCAGGAGATGGTAAATCGC
>NZ_JAXRUT010000087.1:0-567 GCF_035156405.1 Algoriphagus aurantiacus
CAGAAGCTACCCCTCTTTTGCGCTGATAGGCAAAGATTCCAAAATCATCAAAGTATCCGGTTTTCCCGGTAATGACCCTGAAGAATGGGTGGATTTATTGGAGGAAACCTTAGAAAATGAATTCAATAAGCAATGATACTAATAGAAATGAAAAATTATATAATTAAGCTTGTCCTGTGCTGCATCCTGTTATTTTCTCAGCAGGCACTTTATGCACAGCAAGGAAGTCTCATCTCAGGAGAGGTGAGATCTGCAGCAGATAGTGAACCCCTGCCGGGTGCCAATGTGATGATCAAAGGATCGGCTCAAGGCACCATTACCGATACAGATGGAAAATTCACGCTTACCATATCCGGAGATAGTACCTATCTGCTGGTTTCCTACCTTGGTTTTATCAGTCAGGAGAGGCGTGTCAACCTAAACCAGCCTGAAGGTCTGGTTTTCTACCTGGAACCTGATCAGCTTATTCTTGGGGAAGTAGAGGTAGTGTCTACAGGCTATCAGGAAATCCCCAGAGAGCGGGCGAGTGGTTCCTTTGTACAGCTGGGTCAGGAGATGGTAAATCGC
>NZ_JAXRUT010000086.1:0-567 GCF_035156405.1 Algoriphagus aurantiacus
CAGTTCTTCATCCCAATTTCCCTTCAAGGCCAATGCAACCTCTTCCCGGGACTTTTTTATCCGCGGATCGGCCAGCTTAGAAAGTACTTGCCCATCCCTTTCCCCATCGATGATGGCACGGATGATGGCTGTTCCCGTTTTGCCGGTGACATCACTGATGACTACATCGAGTCTCAGGTTCATCATCCTCATCGCTTTTTGGATCTTATTGACCATTTTAGAGGATTCTTCTATCAGACTGCTTCGGTGACGCTGCAAGGTCCGGAGTCTGGCCGATTCATTATCAGGGAGAAAACAGCCACGCAAAAGTCCCAAACTGTGAAGTTTTTGTATCCAAATACAGTCTTTAACATCGGTTTTTGCCCGCACATTTTTGGTTTGGTGCCCGGATACCAACAACACCTCGAAACCGGCCTTCTGTAAGGCAAGGAACAGGGACTGCCAATAACTTCCGGTACTTTCCATGGCCACCGTGGTGATTCCATGATCTTTCAAATAAACGATCATCAGTTCATGATCCTGGGAATAAACACCAAATTCACCAACATCTTTTTTGGGATCTTGTCC
>NZ_JAXRUT010000088.1:0-531 GCF_035156405.1 Algoriphagus aurantiacus
ACCGGCGCCAGGAGCGGCTACTCGCGCATCAAGGTTGTAAGCTCCCGCCGTTGTAATATTGACTGTGTACTCAAGCCACTCGTTGAGATACATCCAACCCACGCTGTAACCGCCTTCGGTAGCAACTTCGATATCAACATCGTCAGCGCGGTAGGCTCCGCCAATATTGCCTGAATCGATATCGTGATAGCCTACACCTTGGCCCCCGAGGTCATAATTTTCGGCTTCCACCGTTCCGGGGATTATCGCGGCTGTTCCACCATAAGGAGAGCGGGATGTTTTTTCTCCGTCATTACTATTGACAACAGCAATATTGACAGCGGTTGAAACTGTAGTCGTTCCTTTGTTGTCAGTAGCCTTTGCAGTCAGGGAGAAGCTTCCAACAGGAAGATTAGTCCATGCAAAGCTGTATGGAGAAGAAGTGTCAGTTCCCAAAAGCGTGTTTCCATTATAGAAATCGACTTTGGCAATTGTTCCGTCCGCATCTGTAGCGTTTGCAGTGATGCCAAGGTTATCTCCCTGGATGAACTG
>NZ_JAXRUT010000089.1:0-514 GCF_035156405.1 Algoriphagus aurantiacus
AACGCCGCCAACAGCGGATACCTCACCATCAATTCTTTCAGCGGCGGTACCATCGGAAGCGGCGGATTGCAGGCGCCCGCTAGTATGGCCGGGGGAGAAATCGTGATCCGGAAAAACAACTGGATCATTGACCGGCACTATATCAACTGGCAAAGCGGAACCAGTGTAAACTACAACCCGGCCGGTAGTTCCTACAGCCCGGCTGTCGGCTTTGGATTCTTTATCCAAAACCATGCCGCTACACTGGACAAACACGGGGAATGGTATTACAATAAAGCAACCAAGAAGCTGTTGATTTTTTATCAGGGAAATCCTGCGGGGGCAAACATCAGAGTGGCCACCGTCGATCGGGTCATCAACACGCTCAACAGTTCCAGCCATATCAGATTCAGTAACCTCACTATTCAGGGCTCCAATGAAAACCTGATCAATCTCGATAATTCATCCCACTTCACAATCGAAAACTGCCAGCTGGAATATGTGGGCAAAAATGTAATCAATAGCTGGTATTCCA
>NZ_JAXRUT010000009.1:0-190046 GCF_035156405.1 Algoriphagus aurantiacus
TGGCAGTAATTATCTGGAATATGACAGTAAAAGGAGAAGCATACCAACCAAAGGATTTAGACCTTTACCAAAAAGAGATAAAGGAGCGCACGATTGCCTCAATCAAAAAAAGCTCCAATCCCTAAATCTATCAGCAGATGAAATACAGGCAGCATTGTCGTGAGTTAGATGGAATTATGCATTAGCAAATCTACTACGAAGCCTAATGCATAGTCCGGGTTAAACAGTTTGCATCAGCGTAAATCGAATGGAATGGCTCATATTAATAGATTTCACTAATCTCCTTAATAACATAAGCATCTTTACTTTTATAACTAAAAAAGCACCAGATATCCAGCCAGTTAATAGCTAGAACATCTGATGCTTTTACTTTTTTTGCTGACTTTATACGTATGAATTGGCCATCAAATCATACCCTCATTTTCTATTTCTTAGATTTATCTTCTTTAAACTTCCCGTTTTTTAAAGTCATAGCATCTTTCATATTAGCAGTGATTGCAGCATATGCTTCGCTATTACCATCTTCGTCATTTGGACCAACCTCTACTAGTCCATCACCATTTCCATCGGACACAAGACTTGGATCCACTCCCTCAAGGAATTTATCCAGATATAAAGTCAAATAAAGATCTTTTGCACCATCTACTTCTATTCCTTGATTGAACATGACATTCACCTCCTCTTCAAGATCGATATAAACGATTGCAGGAATACCAAACCAAGTAGCTTTTGCATACACTGAGAGTCCATACATACTATCTTCTTCAGGAATATCCTTTGCCTGAACTAAGTCAAAATCAAGTTTGCCATATATACCATCATATGCCATGGCAGTTCCGATGATAGGCTCATAGATCACTCCATCTTCTACTAAAGTTAGTATCTGCGGAGAATTATTGCGGATCTGTACTATGCTCGGTTTATTGCTACCTTCTGTCGTTCCCCTAAGAATTAGTTTCACATTGTCAATGGAAACTTTTATATCGGAAATTTCAAAATTTTCATAGATTAAATTATTAGTCCGAGCCCCGGGAGCTTGCTCACTAGTACTGATGGTAGCGGCAATACTTACTTCGCTTTGTGCTACAACTGGACCTTCCTCTTTTTCGGTACATGAAGCTGCAATTATTCCCGCAGAAACTGCCAAAAGAAGATTTCTAATACTTTTTGTTTTGTTCATAGTTCTTGAAATTAAGTTTATTAGTTGATTTAAGGGTTGTTTATTTCAATTATAGTACTTTCCATTGTACCTGCTCAAAAGCTCCACCAGTCACATTGACTAAAGTGTCATTATCACTATCAACTGCAGAAAACATAAAGGTTCCGGAAATTTTCTGTTCTTCTAAGTCTATTTGCGAAATGGTTAAGCTCATTTCGCCTGTATAATAGGTACTAGCTTTGAAGACGTTATCATCAGAGCGGATAGAATTTCTTTTTTCCACAGCACCTTTAGCTCCTTCAAAAGTGCTAGTTGATTCATTTATTAAAATCCATTCTGTGAAAGTATCACCAGCCTTGACTTCTTTTATGTCCTTGCCTGCCAGTTGGAATCCTACAGCTAATACGGTCTTGTTATCTTCGATTCGAATTCCATAAACTGTCAGTAAATAGTTATTTTCATTGAAATCCAATTCAGCCTTTATAAACTCAGAAGCCAATAGCCCTTTTCCACCTTCAGCTTCAAATGGCGCACCATTTAACATTGCACTGATCACACCTGTATCTTTTTTATCGGGCATAATGTCATCTATCGCGTCGCAACTTATCAGACCAAGTAAAAGCAGAAATAGGTAAGCATAATTTTTAGGATACTTAAAAAGCATAAATACTGAGTTTTAAGATTTGAAAATAATGACGGTCACATATTTGAATTGCATGTAATGCTCACATTTTGAGGATTAACTACACACTAAATAATACCTGAACCATATTAAATCTTACCATATAGCTATTTTAGCGATTTGATAAAGGCATTGCTTGCTATAAGTTCACATGCTATGCCACATATATCTATTTGCTTAACTGAAAATTGTTGGAGTCAAAAAAATGACAGGTTTACTGATGCGTTTAGCAAGTTTTATAGTTATAGAAAATAGGTTCACCTCTGAAAATATTTTGGAAACCTATATGAACCTTAGTTATTTCGAACCATGATCTATAAACTAGAATCCTCAAAATTGTCTGTTGAGGTAAATGATATAGGAATTGAACTCAGCTCAATCCAATCCCTCTCCACAGGAATAGAGTATTTATGGCAAGGAAATCCGGCTATTTGGAGTGGTCAGGCACCTGTGCTCTTTCCTATCATTGGAGCACTAAAGGGAGGCTTTACATTTATTAATGGACAAAAACATTCCATTCCCAAACACGGCATTATAAGAAATTCAAGCAAACCAACCCTGAAAAGCAAGACAGCCAGCTCACTTTTATTTAGCCTGAAATGGGATGAAGAAAGCCTGCTGCTTTATCCTTTTAAATTCGAACTTGAAATCGAGTTTATCTTGAAAGGTAAAACTCTCACAATCAAGCATACCATCACCAACCATGGAGAAGAAACTATGCTTTATTCCATAGGTGGACACCCTGCTTTTAATTGTCCCTTGCGGGATAGCGAAGAATATGAAGACTACTTTTTAGAATTTGCTCAGCCGGAAACGGATTCTACCTGGATGGTTGAGGAAACTGGATTGATAGGACTTAAGCAAAAAAAAGTGCTTGACAATACTGCCATTTTACCTCTTCATAAGCATTTGTTCGATGATGATGCTTTAATTTTCAAGCATCTTAAATCGAAAGAAGTAATGCTTAAACACAAAGATAGAGGCTCGATACTTTCGGTTAATTTTGACGATTTCGATTATCTGGGGATTTGGGCAAAACCCGGAGCTCCCTTTGTTTGTATTGAACCTTGGCTGGGAATTGCTGATAGCGTTGATTCTAACCAAAAGTTTGAAGAAAAAGAAGGACTTTTGAAATTGGAACCTGATCAAAGTGATGTAAAAATTTACTCCATCACAATCGAACAATAGACGGTACACAATTGAAAATTGGTAAAAAAGACGTAGCGCGGACTACGTCTTTTTACTTGATCTATTGATTAGCTATAAACGGTGCTTGTTTAATAAATTGCCTATCTGACAGTTGATCAATCAGGAAGTTGGCCAAACTCGTCGCTGAGATTTGATCTCCCAGACAATCAGTAAGTGACGTAATAATCGGCTTGTTCTCCTCATCCATGATTATTAGAGGTAACCTTACCAAAGTCCAATCCACCTCACTCCTTATAAGCAATTCATATTCGAGCTGTTTATCAGCCGTTGAATCAGGATAATTAGCATACATCCACTCCGTAGCTGCTTTTACAGAAGGTTCTTTTTTGTCTCCTTTTGCATCTACATTGATTCCTGATGCCACCACATATCGAGTGATTCCATGCAGCTTCATCGCTTTTAGTACATTCGAAGTTCCTTGTGAGGAAATCGTATGTTTACTTGGAGGCATACCCCAGCCCAAAGTACTGATCACTGCGTCACAATCTTCCACCAGCTTATTGACAGTTGGTTGATCAAGGACATCTCCTATAATTACTTCGATTTGAGGATTATATATGGGTATTCGATCTGGATTTCTGACAAGCATCATTATTAGAAAACCTGCTTTTACGAGTTCTTCGACAAGAAATTTACCTGATTTTCCAGTTCCGCCGATTACGGCTATTTTCTTATTTGCATTCATGGGATTCTTTATAAAATGTGATAAAAATAAACCCTGACATCTTCCCTGAAAGGAAGTGTTATTCCGTTGCTTTTAGCAACAGATGGGTCATTCAGCTATTTTATAAAGAGATTTTAATAGGTTAAACATAAGCTAAAATTGGTACTGAAAAAAGAAAATCCTGAGATGGTATCACCTCAGGATTAGAATTGTTATTTCCATTTTTATTCTAGCCTAGAAATATGCAAGGTCTTTAACTTCTTCATCAGTTAGCGCTCGGTCAAAAACTACCAAGCCTCCAATCTGTCCTTTAAAGAAATTTCCCATTCCCTTTGCCAATAAAACAGCTCCAACGGTAAAATCAGACCCATTATCACCTAATCCGTCGGGAAAATAATATGGATTTTTGGATTGAACCAAACCTTCAGGATAGCCTTCAAATCCTTGGGTATGATTAATCAGTTCCTCCTCTCGGGCCTCAAAGTCACCATTCACATATGATTTTATGTATTCTCCATCGTATGTGAATGCAATACAACTCCACTCATTTTTTGCAACAAGCTGTTTACTTGCTGAATAATCTATGGAATATGGAAAAGGTGGAGTGGCTTTGCCAGACACCGACACGTGTCCACAAACCTGGTCTGCCCCGTTGTAATAGCCCAAAGAGACGAAGAGTCCGTACTGTCTTTTACCTCCATCTTCGTATTCATTCCACATACCTCCTACAAAACCTGTTTGCTCGCCTGACCATTTCACCCAAGCAACCACTGTAACTCCCTGATTTTTCCCGTGGATATTGAGTGCTGCTGTTTGGTCATGGGCCAACCTCAGAAAATTTGTCCCATCAAAATATGCTGAGTAACCTGAAATCGGTCCCTCTGCCATACGCTTGACCTCAGTAGGAAACTCAACTAATGGGAATTTCCCTTTGCCCTGTGCCAATCTTGGTTCACCCGCATTTTCATCAAATTTCCAGAAAGCCACCATCCCATCTGTAGCTTCAATTCGCTGGATTAAATCTTCATGTTTGCTGTTTTGCTGCCCAGAGGCAATTATACTACTGCCGAGTAAGCAAAAACATATTCCAAGGAATGAAAAGAATTTTGGCGGTTTAATCATTTCATAGTAGGCTAAAACGACAATTCTACTGTGCCCATTCTAAATAATCCCGATTGACTTGACCATCGAGTATACTTTCATTGGAATAAATGATGACTCTATACTTGAATGTCGCTGATTCGCCTTGTTCTAATTTAAAGTTTAGCTCATCCTTGCCGTCACTAAGTGCTTTTTGACCTAAAGGATTTGCTGCAAACAAACCATATCCTCTGGCATGCCAATAAGTTGGATAGCCTGGATTAGATGGGAAATCAAGAATAGCAACAGAAATATCTTCATTATTGATCTTGCCGCTAAGACTTACCCAATCTCCTCTGGTCCCCCAAACATCATGGCCTTCCACTCCTTCACTACTCAGATACATACCTGTGATTCCCTCATTATTCATCGTCGGGACATCAGTTGCTTTACCGGAAGCATCTGTGAAAATCTCAGGTTTATCGGAAGGGTGTTCCAATTGCCTCGCCGTACGAAGACCTAGCATCCCTTCTTTATTATCCGTCAGTTTCACTTCTCCATTTGGAGCTGTCAGCGTAGCTATTCGATCTATGGTTCTCTGATCGTCTTTCCCGCGGAAAATAAAGGTGGTATTTTCTGTCAAAAGCACTTCACCTTCATTATTCATCCAGTCCATACTTACTTCTAACACGCCTTCTTCGTTCCCACTTTTCGTAGACTTGATCGATTTATGCACTATATGCCCATACTTCGTTTTGTCTTTGATATCAGAAGAATTGTTCCAAAAATCAAGACCATTCACATCTCCGTAGTTGAACCAAAGTCCCAAATGGTGTGGATGATCCACACGCTCTCCCGGACGAGGTGTAATAGGCCAGCCTCTGGTAATTGCATTTCCATTAGCTGTATTGATTGGATATAAAACCGGCTTTTCAAGTGAATCCGGATAGATGTAGGAAGTGAATAATTTTCCATCAATGATGACGTCTACCTTCTTAGCAACGTCATCTTGGACCAATTCTATTCTGTCTTTCATCTGTTTAGATTCAGTATGAGTTTCTGTACTTGCTTGAGGAGTTCCACAGGCAAAAGCCATTGCTGACAAGGCAATTGCAGTGGAGTAATTAAAGAGTTTTTGTTTATGAAAAATCATTGTATAATGCTGGATTTAAAGTTAATAGTTTAATAAAAATGAGCTGGTGAATTCAATCTTCCCAGTCAATTCTTTTTCTTCAATTGATTGAATAAAGCCAATTGCTCCTTAAGAGCAGCCACCCGATCTGTTGGCTCAGTACGGGCTTCCATCAGAAACCATCCCTCGTATTTGATGTCATTGAATAATTTAAACAGCTCAGGATAAGGATAGTCACCTTCATTGAATTCACGCACATGCACCGTATCTCCAAACCACTTTTTGACTGAATTGAAATTAGCTTCCAAGCCAGGAGGCAAAAGATCTTCAGCATTACAGTTCCAACATATCTTGACAGCAGGTTCAGTTACCTGATCAAAAATCGCTTTCATATTTGGAAGCTCCTGAGTTAAGTTCCCATGTACTTCCACTCTCACCAATTGACCATGCTCTGCAGCGAACTTTCCTACTTCATTGAAAGAATCAGCTATTTGAGCGATGGTTTTTTCTTTAGGTACATCGGCGGGGAGATTATTGGGTTTTACTTTAATTCCTGTCGCACCTATATCCTTGCATAATTTAATATACTCCTTTGTCCCCTCTACATTTTTCCTGACAACTGCAGGATCTGGACTGTGATACTCAAAATTACTTCCGTAGCCCAGACAAGTTACTTTGCTATCCTTAAAGCGCTTTTTTACTTCGGCACGTTCTGCTGCAGTCAAGCTTGTTTCCACTCCGTGCGCATGTTCGGTGCGAAGCTCCACTCCTAGCACTCCTGCTTTCTCACAATTCTCAATAAGTGTGGGAAGATCCCAATCCCTTCCCCATTGGTAAGTCACCAAACCAAATTTCATCCCTGATTTTGCCATGGAAAAAGCATCCAAAGGAAATTGCATAGCTGCCAGACTTAAACCTGCTGCTGCGCTTTTCTGCATAAACTCTCTTCTAGAATTACTCATAAAATCAGACTTTAGTTGGGATTGTGTATGGATCACGATAATCTCTGGTGAGCATTTTATCTGCTTCTTTATCTTTTACAAATTTTTCTGTGCTTCCGTCAAATCGTAATTCACGACCAGTCAGATAAGATACATTGGCGATCAATGGAAGAACTGATGACTTGAATCCTTCCTCAATGTCGCAGTGAAGTGTCTCGTTATTTCCAGCTCGGATTGCATCCAGGAAATTCGCATAATGTTCCGCACCCCCCGGTGCTGCCAAAACTTGATTACTCGGTTCCGGAGCGGCTTCTTTTTTAGACTGGGCAAAAGGCTCATTCTCCTTCTCACGGAAGGCTTTCCACGTGCTGCCGTCAAGTTCCAGATATCCTTTAGTTCCGTAGAAAATATTTCCGATGGTTATATCCAATCCTGATTCTCCATTGGTATATCTCCCTCTAGTTTCAAATTCGAGCATGGTGCCATCTGCATACTTGAACACTGAACTTTGTGTATTTGGAGTTTCCTGAGAGCATTCGTCCGGATCTATCCCGTAAATTCCTCCTGCGGAATAAACTGAAACAGGATGCTCATTCTTATTCATTCCCCAGCGGGCAACGTCAAACTGATGAGGTCCCTGGTTTCCTGTATCACCGTTTCCTGTTGCCCAGTGCCAATGCCAGTTATAGTGTACTTTCTTTTCATTGTATGGAATCATCTCCGCCGGACCTCTCCAATAATCGTAATGCAATGAAGCCGGTGGCGTGCTATCTGCCACTTTGCCAAAAGAGTCTCTTGGTTTGAAACAGGTGCCACGAGCCATGTATACATCCCCGATTCCTCCTCCATGAAGGAATTCCATCGCTTCCATCACATTGGCTATGGATCGGTTTTGGAATCCTACCTGTACTCTACGGTCGTATTTGCGGGCTGCTTCTACCATTTTTCTTCCTTCCCAGACATTGTGACTGGCAGGTTTTTCTACGTACACGTGTTTTCCTGCCTGACAAGCCCAGACTGTTGCCAGCGCATGCCAATGATTTGGTATGGCAAGAGAAACTGCATCCAGTTCTTTATCCTCCAGCACCTTGCGCATATCCCATTCTGTCACTGGAGTAACGCCCGTTTTCTCAATAACAACTTTTGACTTTGGTTCGAAATACTGTTCATCAGCATCGCAAAGTGTCTTTAATCTCACATTTCGATTGTCTTTCAAAGCACACCATTGATTGATATGATTGCTGCCTTGTCCTCTGATTCCTACCACAGCAATGTTGATTCGCTCATTTGCTCCAATAATGGAAGCGTATGATTTGGCACTCATACTCATGCCGGCCATTGCTATTCCGGCAGTGCCTAAGAGACTTTTCTTTATGAATTCTCTTCTTTTTTCCATTTTGATAAAAGGTTATAGGGTTTATTGTTTTGCTTTTTAGGCTTTTAAGGTAAGCTCTTGTTCGTTCATAGCCAGTCCTTCACCTATGATTTTTTAATCTAAACAATCTCTTCCTACCAATCAATAGTATTTATTTGGACTCCTTAATTACTTGTGCAAACGATTGCTTTTACATTCTATTTATTTCTCCAAGGCGTGAATCCAATCTCACTTTATCGCTATTTACGGTGATATTCTATTTTATCACCATTTACGGTGATATTTTGATTTATCACCATTTACGGTGATATTAGAGTTATGATTGCATTACTTACAGGAGACATTATCAATTCCAGAGAACTGAAGGATCAAAATCTCTGGATCAATCCATTTAAAAAATTGTTGCACAACTGGGGTCAAACTCCAAAGCAGTGGGAAATATTTCGTGGAGACAGCTTTCAACTAGAAATCTCAGACCCTAAAGAAAGTCTACTGGCAGCCTTGCAGATCAAAGCACTTATAAAAAGCCTACCTTATCCTGATGAGAACAAGAGAAGTTCTCCAGTGGATGTAAGAATGGCAATAGGAATCGGTACAAAATCCTACGATGCGGATAGAATATCTGAAAGCAATGGAGAGGCATTTGTGCGATCAGGAGAAAAATTCGAACAACTGAAAAGCGAGATGATCACTCTGGCAATCAACTCGCCATGGGCCGAATGGAATGATGAGATGAATCTTTACCTGAAATTGGCTGGAATTCAAATGGACAGCTGGTCAATTTCATCCGGTGAATTGATGTCTGAAATGCTCTCCAACCCGGACCGCACACAGGCAGAAATCGGAGAAGTGCTTCATATCAATCAAAACTCAGTGAGCAAGCGATACAAGGCTGCAAATGGTGAAGATATTTTGACACTGGAGAAATTATTTAGAAAGAAACTCAGTCAACTCCTCTAATGCTTATTCTAATCAAACTCATTCTTGCCCATCTAGTAGGAGATTTTCTGCTCCAACCGACTTCCTGGGTGAAGGAAAAGGAAAGCCTAAAGGTGTATTCCCGAAAGCTATACATTCATGTCCTTATACACGGCTTACTTGTCTTGCTCCTACTTTGGAATATAAGTCAATGGCCCATCATCGTCAGTGTTATGGCGGCTCACCTGATCATTGATATGACAAAGCTCTATGGACAAAAGAAAAAAACAAAAACCACATGGTTTGTCATTGACCAGCTATTGCATTTAGCAAGCTTAATCGCAATATGGGCAATTTTCGCGCGTGTAGAGATCGATATTCAAGGAATCTTTCAGAATCCAAAAATCCTGGGACTGATTACCATTATATTTTTTCTCACACAACCTACTTCGATTATCTTATCCAATATGCTGAGAAAGTGGTCTGATTCCATTCCCACCCAACCTGATCAATCCCTCCAAAATGCAGGCAAATACATAGGAATTCTAGAACGCCTATTTGTTTTTGGTTTTATCTTAACGGGGCACTGGGAAGCTGTGGGATTTCTGATCGCTGCGAAATCAGTTTTCCGCTTTGGCGATCTTCGCAAGTCCAAAGAGCGAAAGCTCACTGAATATATTCTGATTGGAACCTTACTTAGCTTTGGTACTGCAATGCTTTCAGGGCTTATATTTATATCAATATCCAATTAAATGAACCCAAACACTGACCTGGATTCTATCCAACTCAATTTTTCTTCAAGCGATTTATTGCTTCTCAACCTTGCGCTAGCACTGATCATGTATGGTGTAGCACTAGAATTGAGATTTGAGGATTTTAAATACTTGGTAAAAAATCCTAAAGGTTTTTTTCTAGGTGTCTTTTCTCAGTTCATCTTATTGCCATTTCTTACTTGGTGCTTGGTATTGCTTATGAAGCCACCTCCATCAGTGGCACTGGGGATGTTTCTGATAGCGGCTTGTCCAGGAGGAAATGTCTCCAATTTCCTAACAAGCCTCGCCAAAGGAAATACTGCTCTTTCAGTAAGTTTAACAGCATTTTCCAGCACTATATCCATTATAAGCACTCCATTAAACTTTGCGCTATGGGCAGGACTCTATGCCCCAACTTCCAATTTACTAAGAGAGATCAGCCTAGATTATACAGATGTATTTACTACCGTTGCATTGATTCTAGGCATTCCATTAATACTTGGAATAATCACACGTAAATACGCCCCTGTATTTGCTGAAAAAGCATCCAAAATCCTCAAGCCTCTAAGCATTCTAATTTTCACAGCCTTTGTGGTGATTGCTTTTGCTGGGAATTTCGATCTGTTTACCAAATATATTTCTTTGATTTTCCTCTGGGTATTGGGTCATAATTTCGTGGCTCTAGGCTCAGGATTTATCACTGGGAAAATCTTCAAATTACCCCTGGCTGATGTGAAGACAATGACGATCGAGACCGGAATTCAAAACTCAGGTTTGGGGCTGGTTTTGATTTTCACTTATTTTGATGGCCTTGGTGGAATGGCTATTATTACGGCCTGGTGGGGCATCTGGCACCTGATCTCAGGTATGACCATCGCAAGTATTTGGAAATCAAAGGTCTGAATACGAAAACAGTCTGTGAAACGCTAACAAATAAATGAAATACTTAATCAATGAATTCCTTCGCTTCCTAGTTAAGATCTCGTTGAAGGGCTATTTCAAGAAAATAATCATTGAGGGTGCAGAAAATATTCCGAAAAACACGCCCATTCTTTTGGTCGCAAATCACCAAAATGCATTGATCGATCCGTTACTTTTGGCCACACACACTTCGCTAAAGCCCTATTTTTTAACTCGAGCATCTGTTTTCAAAAAATCATTAGTTGCCAAAATGCTGAATTTCATCCAAATGTTACCTGTCTACAGGGTGAGGGATGGATTTTCTACTATTCAGCAAAATCAAGGAACTTTTGACCAAACCTATGAGGTGCTTCGCAAAAATGGATCAGTCATTATTTTTGCCGAAGGCAGTCATAGTCTAGTCCGAAATCTACGCCCATTGAGCAAAGGTTTTACCAGAATAGCTTTTGGCCTCAAGGAGAAATATCCAGAAATTACTCCCGTTATCTTGCCTGCAGCCGTGGATTACAGCGCGCACAAGCGATCTGGTAGCATTTCAAGAGTCACCTTTGGGAAAGTTATTCCTGTTGACATGCCAGTTTCAAAATCTGGTTTGCTGACCAAATCAGTACAAAAAGCGTTGCAAGACCTGGTAGTGGAGATACCTAATGAAGGGTATGAGCAGCATCTGGAAAGCCTGATTGAGCATCATGTGGATGTGAGTTCAAGAGCTGACGTCAATCTATTTTTTGAGACAGGAGAAGTGCCAAACCCTGTCGAAGAAGCATCTGGTTTGAAGAATAAACTGATGAAAATCTTCCATTTCCCGCTCTATTGGCTGTGGCTTTTGAAAAAGCCAGGTGTAAAGGATCCTGTGTTTTCGTCCACCTGGAAGTTTATGATAGGCTTTGTATTAACTCCTTTTTACTATCTATTCCTCCTTTGGCTAGCGATGGACACTCCCCTTGGCAGTTGGGCTTTGGCCTTTCTAGTGATGGCTTGGATTTCATTAATCGGCAATAAGAACCCTCAGGAATAAAGGCAGGCTTGACCAAATATTCTTTGGGATATTTTATAACTTTGGAAGAAGAAATAAACCCGAAAATACCTAACCATGAGTCAAGACTTCTTACCCTTAAAGGGAACTGATTACGTAGAATTGTACGTCGGCAACGCCAAGCAATCTGCATTATATTATCAATATGCTTTTGGATACGAATTGATCGCCTATGCTGGCCCAGAAACTGGCATAAAGGATCGAGCGTCTTATGTCCTAAAGCAAGATAAAATCAGACTGGTACTTACTTCACCATTACATCCAGATGGAGAAATCGCTGCCCATATTCAAAAGCATGGAGATGGAGTGAAAGTGCTCGCATTATGGGTGGATGATGCAGAGCAATCTTGGAAGGAAACAACCAATAGAGGAGCCATTTCAGTCTTGGAACCTAAAACGATTAGTGATAAACACGGTCGGGTCATAGTGTCTTCTATCAAGACTTATGGTGAGACCATTCATACTTTTATCGAGCGCAAAGACTACACAGGCATTTTTCTACCAGGATATCAGCCAAGAACAAGTGCCTACACACCTCAGCCAATTGGCTTGAAATACATAGATCACTGCGTAGGTAATGTGGCTTTAGGTGAGATGAATCGTTGGGTAGAGTTTTACGAAAATGTCATGGGATTCAAATTGCTCATCACTTTCGACGACGAGGATATTTCCACAGAGTATTCAGCCCTGATGTCTAAGGTAGTATCTAATGGAAATGGTTACGTAAAGTTCCCGATTAATGAGCCAGCCGAGGGAAAGAAGAAATCACAGATCGAAGAGTACCTAGACTTCTATCATGGCCCAGGCGTACAGCATATGGCACTTGCGACGGATGATATCATTCACACAGTAACTGAATTGAGAAAAAGAGGTGTGGAGTTTCTGGAAGTACCTTCATCCTACTATAATGATCTACTTGATCGAGTTGGGAAAATTGATGAGGATTTGCAACCACTGAAGGATCTGAATATCCTAGTAGATCGGGATGATGAAGGATATTTATTGCAAATATTTACTAAACCTGTACAAGATAGACCTACTCTATTCTTTGAGATCATACAGAGAAAAGGCGCCAAATCCTTTGGAAAGGGGAATTTCAAGGCACTCTTCGAAGCCATAGAGCGAGAGCAAGGTCTCAGAGGAAACTTGTGATTTATCAACCAATAGCCGACAACCATTATAGTCGGCTATTGGTTTTTAACTTTTTTTGAATGCAAACTAGCTTAAACAAACCCTATAAAGAGTATTCAAAGAGGAAAGCTATTAGCCACCGAATCTGCTTGTGCATGAGTCTTGTTATGTTGAGATAAATAATCCTTACATCACGAACATATGGTCACTGCAGCCGAACTTCCAAAAGGTCTTGTATACATGCGAGACTCACAGCCTGGAATACTTAGAAAGAAAAGGGGTCGCGGTTTTATTTTTTTAGACAAAGACAATCAAAAGCTTTCCAATGAATCACAAATAGTGCGGATTAAAGACCTAGTAATTCCGCCTGCATGGAAGGATGTGTGGATTAGCCCAAAAAAGAACAGCTATCTACAGGCTACAGGAATAGACGAAAAAGGCAGAAAGCAATACCTCTATCACTCGAAGTGGTCTGAATATTCACAGAAAATAAAATATGATGACCTGCTCAAATTTGGGTATTATTTGCCCAATCTGCGAGAGCGATATCAAAAGGATTTGCGGGTAAAAACCTGGAGCAAGAATAAAGTTCTGGCATTGGCAACGGCACTACTGGATGAATTACATCTACGCGTAGGCAATAAGCTTTACACTGAAAGTAACAAAACCCACGGACTGACTACACTCAGGCGAAAACATCTCAAGGAAGATGGAAGCAAGCTCTTGATCAATTACATCGCAAAGAGTGGAAAAGAACGCTCCGTTTCTCTTACTAATAAAAGGCTTATCAGATTGTTAAAAGATTGTTCTCAGCTTCCTGGGTACGAATTATTTAGGTACCAAGAAGGTAACGAATGGTATACAGTGGATTCTTCTGCGCTAAACGATTATATCAGTTTGGATGCACCAGAGGGTGATTACTATACTGCCAAATATTTTAGAACCTGGGGAGCAAATTGCATTTGTATCAAACATACCGCCGAAGTATGCCTACTATGTGAGAACACAAGAAAAAAGCCTGAGACTACTTTAATCAGACTGGTAGCTGAAAAAATGGGACATACAGTAGCGGTGTGCAAAAGTTCCTATTTGCATCCTGAAATTATCTCCCAATGCCTGAATCCAAAGAAGATAAAGGACTGTTTACCGAAAGATTTTTCACATGATGGATACAAACCTGAAGAAATTCAGCTGATGAAAATCCTCTGCAATAAACTCCATTGAATCACTAAGAATTCATCTTGGCATGTTTTTTTGACTTACCTTCGGCGATAAAAAAGAATATATTTTATATGAGTATAGCGGAGATTTTAGGGTATGACACAAAAAAAATATTTGAAAAAATCACAGAAAAATTAAGTGCATGGTTTGACACAATGGTGGAGAATCTACCAAACCTTGTCTTAGCTATTATACTTATAGTCTTTACCATATTCATCGCAAAGAGCATAAAGCGATTATCAGCCAGCTACATTCACAAACTCGGCACAAATGAAACGATTAGTCGTTTTTTAAGCCAATTGATTTTTCTGGGGATTTTGATATTTGGGCTTATGTTGGCACTATCTGTCATGGATCTTACCAAGACCGTATCATCCATACTAGCAGGTCTTGGGATCATAGGATTGGCTTTGGGTTTTGCATTTCAAGATACTGCTGCCAACTTCATATCTGGGATATACATTACTTTTAATCAGCCTTACAAACTTGGTGACATCATCAAGACTCACGATGGACATGAAGGTTCGGTACTGGAAATAAACCTCCGTGTCACAAAAATCAAAACATATAATGGCCCCATAGTCTATGTGCCAAATCGCTATTTGTTTCAGGAATGCTTTACGAATTTCACCGAATTTACACAGCGAAGAGTGCAGATAGAATGTGGTGTGAGCTATGGTGAAGATCTGGAGCATGTGGAAAAAATCGCTCTTGAGTCCGCCAGAAATGTATCTAGCAGACTTGAGTCCGAAGAGCCAACTCTCTTTTGGACAGGTTTTGGAGATAGCTCAATTAATTTCACCTTAAATATCTGGTGCAAGTTCGATGAAAACAACTTGGATTTTATTCCTGTGAGAAATGAAGCGATCATTTCTCTGAAAAAGGCATTCGATAAAAATGATATTATGATACCATTCCCAATCCGTACTTTGGACTTTGGAATCAAAGGTGGTACTCAGCTGAATAAAGAACTTTCTACACTATCCATTTCTCCAAAAAATGGCTCAACTAATTCAACTGAGAGTTAATGGAAACTGAAGAAAATATGTCAAATCTAACCCCTTCCCGGTTTAAAATCACCCACATACCCAGCCTGATAGTGGAAAGTTTCAAGCAATGGAACGATGCTGATCCATGGAGACTTAGTGCAGTAGTTGCTTATTATGCAGTACTATCGCTCCCTGCACTAATGGTGATTGTGATCAATATTGTGGGAGCAATCTGGGGTGTAGATATAGTGACTGGAAAGCTAAATAATGAACTGACCTCAGCATTGGGCCCTGAGACTGCAATTTTTCTCACGAATATGGTAGAGCAGACTCAGAACAGCGATAAGTCCTTAGTAGCATCTATTATAGGAATCGGAGTTTTGATTTTTGGAGCTACTGGTGTTTTCTTTCACCTGAAAATCTCTATAAATGCAATCTGGGGTCTAAAGCAGACTGATGATGTCAAATGGTATTACACCCTATGGGAACGAGCTATTAGTTTTGGATTTGTACTGGTTCTTGGATTTTTACTACTTATCAGCTTTTTGCTGACAGCTTTACTCTCATTATTCAGTGATTTCATTAAAAGCATATTACCAGAATTCGTTGTGGTTTTTGCATTTGTGGTGGATTTTATCATTTCATATGGAGTAGTTGCTGTTCTTTTCGCACTCATTTTCAAATACTTGCCTGATGCAATAATCAAATGGAAATCTGTTTGGGTAGGTGCACTCCTAACTTCATTCCTTTTTTCTGTCTCCACATTCCTGTTAGGAATTTATTTTGGAGCGGCCGAACCTGGATCTACTTATGGAGCTGCAGGATCTGTAATTCTTGTCTTGCTTTGGGTTTCTTACTCATGTCTGATTTTCTTTTATGGAGCAGAATTCACCAAAGTTTTTTCTATAAGGTATGGCTATGGCATCATTCCAAAAAATCATTATTCCAGAGTAAAAAAAAAGGAGATAATATTTAAGGGCGATTTTGTGCCTCCTCCGAAAGATCCAGTACCAGAAGGGGAAGTGGATGACTTAAAGGAAGAAAAGTAGTTATATATAAATCATAGTGAGATTTAGACAATTGTTCAAACCAAAATACACTTGGCAATGTCTGTAATACCATCAGAAACTTTGAAGGATCAGTAAACTTGAGAAGCTGTAACTATTCTTCAGAAGAAGACGCGCTAACACTTCGAATTGAAACGAGCTTACACATGAACAAAAGTAAAAATGTGAAATAAGATGACTTACCATCCTTCATGATGCTTAGCAAGCATAAAAATTATATAAGTCATATTCAATACCTAAGAAATTAACAGGTGGCTTATTTTATGTTTTTATATATCTTAGAACTTCAACAATTTTTAAAACATGACTACTTTAGACCCTAGCATCCTAGCCAAAGCAAATTTTTGGCTTAGTGGCAATATCGATGAAGAATCGAAAGCCCAAATCCGCACCCTAATTGATCAAAATCCTTCTGAGTTAACCGATTCTTTCTACCAAGACCTAGAATTTGGTACAGGTGGACTTAGAGGTCTAATGGGTGTAGGAACCAATAGAGTGAATGTGTATACAGTGGGAATGGCAACTCAGGGGCTTGCAAATTACCTCCTTAAATGTTTTCCAGGTGAAACAATCCGGGTAGCTATAACGCACGATTGTAGAATCAATAACACACTGTTTGCGACCACCACAGCAAACGTCTTGACAGCAAACGGAATTCATGTGTTGTACTTCAAGGAAATGCGACCTACTCCCATGCTTTCATTTGCAGTAAGGCATTTTGATTGCAAAAGTGGCGTGATGATCACAGCTTCACACAATCCAAAAGAATACAATGGCTATAAAGCGTATTGGGATGACGGTGCGCAAGTTGTTGCTCCCCATGATAAAAACATCATAGATGAAGTGAAAAAGATTACGTCATTCGATTATGTCAATTGGGATAAAAATGATTCACTTTTCAAGTATATAGATGACGACTTCGACGAGATTTATATGAAATTGGTCAAGGGTCTGAGTCTGGCCCCAGACGCTATCGAGGCTCAAAAGGATATGCCGATTGTCTTCTCCCCGATTCATGGAGCTTCTGGCAAAATGGTTCCTGCTGCGCTAAAGGCTTTTGGCTTCGATAATGTGAATATCGTAAAAGAGCAAGCTGAGCCAGATGGTAATTTCCCAACAGTTATTTATCCCAATCCAGAGGAAGCTGAGGCGTTGACGCTGTCTCTGAAGCTTGGAAAGGAAGTTGGGGCAGAATTAGTGCTGGCCTGTGATCCAGATGGGGATCGCTATGCAGCGGCTGTACCAAATGCTTCAGGAGAATTTGAACTTTTGAACGGTAATCAAACTGGAGCCTTGCTTACATACTATTTATTGAGCCAATGGAAAAAAGCTGGTAAACTCGATGGTAATCAGTTTATGGTCAATACTATTGTGACCACTGAGTTAATTGATAAAATCTGTGAGGGATTTGGTGTGAAATGCTTCTCAGTCTTAACTGGATTCAAAAACATCGCGGCTATCATCAAAGATCTAGAAGGTAAAAAAACCTTTATCGGAGGCGGCGAAGAATCCTACGGATACTTAATCGGTGACTTTGTCCGTGATAAAGACGGCGTAAGTGCATGTGCCATGGTAGCAGAAGTGATCGCTTATTATAAAACACAGGGTAAGACAGTTTTTGACGTACTTGCTGAGATCTACAACCAGTTTGGTTTCTATAAGGAATCACTAATTTCGGTCACTAAAAAAGGTAAAGACGGAGCTGAACAAATTCAAGCCTTGATGACTGATTTCCGTCATCACCCACCTGCTGAAATGAATGGTATCCAAGTAGTAAAGATCGTAGATGTAAAGGAAAGTACTGTCAAAGATGTGAAATCCGGCAAATCTGAAAAGCTTGATATGGATAAGTCTAATGTGATGCAGTTCTATTTAGCAGACGGAAGTAAAATCTCCGCCAGACCGTCTGGAACAGAGCCTAAAATAAAGTATTACTTTTCAGTTAATGCACCGCTGGCAAGTACAGCTGACTATAGAAAAGTAGAGAATGAGCTGGTAGAACGATTAGAAGGACTTAAGCGCTATTTCAGTTAATCCTCAAAGCAATCATATCAAGAGGCTGTCTCATAAGTAGGGACAGCCTCTAATTTGTACGGGTAGGTATCTGAGAAAAATTCCAAATACTCAAATGTCAGGCTGTTGATTTAAGTTATGAGACAACCTCTTTTATGCCTTTTCCAGAGGACATCAGCAAAATATTCCTCAGAATCCATGAAATTTTCTTCCACACCAAATCCACCTGAGGAAGCTAAAGCGCCAATTTCACTCAAACTATATTTCTTTGAGATTTCAGTAAAAATGGATTCAAATGCTTCAAATTCGAAGCTTTGGTTTAATGCTCCTATGGTGACCTCTTGGAATTTTCGGGAAACTAAATAGCTTCTGCATTCCCCACTTACAGGATCATAGGTAGGCCAGTGAATAAAAGAATTACGATCAAAATCAGCATCCAACTCCCTATTGATTCTATCAAGCAAATTCAAATTAAACTCGCGCGTCACTCCTTGCTTATCATGATAAGCATCTAGAATGATCTGAGGGTTCTTTTTTAGGTCAAAACCCAACAGAACCAGATCTCCTCTTTTGGTCCCTACCCGCAAGTGATCCACGATGTTCTTTGCCTCTTCTGCCCCAAAATTCCCAAGATTAGCACCCAAAAATAAGATCAAATTAGGCTTTCCATCCTCCCAAACTTGCTTTTTGAGCGAATCTCTATACGAATCCTGAATAGGTTTAACTGATAATTCTGGAAGTTCAATAACTAGGCTTTCTTCCAGCTCTTCCAAAACTGAACCTGAGAAATCAACTGGATAGTACGTAAACTCAACCTTCTTTTCAGTCAGATACCTCAACAGGATTTTGGTCTTCATCCCATCACCAGCTCCCAGTTCAACCAAATTAAATGGTTTCTCTAACGCAAGAATATTGGCTAAAATCAGCTCGTGCTGACCTTTCAATACTTCATATTCTTTACGGGTAAGATAGTACTCTTGCAAGGCCATAATCTGCTGAAACAATTTATCACCTTTGGCGTCATAGAAATACTTGGAAGGTAAAGTTTTGGGCGTGGAACTAAGGCCAAGCATTACATCTTGGGCAAAAGTCCCGAAATCGGTGTTTTTGGCATTCATAAATTAAAGCGATTTGGCAAGACGGATACCCATGAATTGCCATCTGAATTTTGGATGAAAAAAGTTTCTATAAGTAGGTCTTGAATGTCCACCAGAAGTAGCAACTGAAGCCCCACGCAGCACCATTTGATTGATCATAAATTTTCCGTTGTATTCCCCTATTGCCCCAGGGGCTACTTCAAAGCCAGGATATGCCAAATAAGCTGAGTTGGTCCACTCCCATCTTTTGCCCCAGTCAAATTGATTTTGAGATACTTCCCACTCAAACTCTGTAGGTAGTCTCACTCCTTTCCAACTAGCAAAAGCCGAAGCTTCATAGAAATTCACATGAGCCACCGCGGCTTCTTTATCAATTGGCTTCAAACCATCCAAGGTGTAATAAAACCAAGCTCCGCCTTTCTTTTCCCAATAAAGTGGTGCCTTTACTTCCAATTCATTAGCCCAAGCCCAACCTTCATCATGCCAGTAGGTTGGGTCCTCGTAGCCACCATCTTGGATAAACTCTAAGTATTCCTGATTAGAGACCAAAGTTGAGGCAATCGCAAAATCATTGATATACACCTTATGCGGATTAAGCTCATTATCATAGCAAAATCCATCACCATTATGACCGATTTCATAAATTCCAGAATTAACAGAAATCCATTTTGACTTTGGTTCAGGCAAGTATTCTTTGATATCCATTACACTTGGATTCAATGGATTAAACCATAGACTGTACTTTAAATCTGTAATAAGTAATTCCTGATGTTGTTGTTCATGATTCATCCCCAAGATTACAAGTTCATTTATCTCCGGATTATTCTTTTGGATCAAATTTTTCATCGATTCATCCACATAAGCCCGATAGGCTTTTACTTCGGCGACTGAAGGTCTGGACATTAAGCCTCGCTGATTTCTTGCCGTCCTAGCTCCTAAAGAATTATAATATGAATTGAAAAGGAAGTTAAACTGAGGATGCTTTACCACATAGCGGGGATCATTTGGCACCAAAATAAACTGTTCGAAAAACCATGTAGTATGTGCCAAGTGCCACTTTGGAGGGCTAACTTCTTCTGAGGCTTGTAGGCTAAAATCCTCAGTAATCAAATTATCGCAAATATGCAGAGAGTGATTTCTCACTTTCTGAAAAGCTTCTGATAAATTCATATGTGTTTGACAGATAGGCTACAAGATAAAAGGTTATGAATATTATTCCTTGCCAATATGCACCAATGCATCTCCAGTATTAATGACAGGCATATTGTTCATCCCAATTATATAGCCGTTAGTTGGAGACTTGACAGGGATTTTAATCTGTCCATAAGGATCCGAAATCCGTGCCAAGATCTGGCCTTTCCTCACGGACTCTCCCACCTTCAAACTGGCGTTAAAAATCCCGGAAGTTTTGGCTCTAACCCAGTTACTTTCTTTTAGAAAAATAGTCGATTGGGGAGCAGGTGCATCTGCAAGCATGCCTAAGCTTGCCAGCATTCGCTTTGTCCCATTTACTCCTTCTTCAATCCCATAGTCGTCCAGGCGCATAGATTCCCCGCCTTCAAAAACCAAAATATGTTTCCTTGCTTTATAAGCCTCTTTTCTGAAAGATTTCTCTATGTATTTTGAGTTGAGTACGTAGTGGGTTCCGAATGCTTTTGCCAGATCTACTGCTACTTTATCTTTGTAATCCACACGAACCTGAGGAAAATTACCGAGCATACGCCCTCCAGTATGGAAGTCTATCCCATAATCTATCTGTGGGATGATTTCGTTGCTAAGAATAAAAGCAATGCTCGCAGCTAAAGAGCCTCTTTTACTGCCCGGGAAGCTACGATTCAGATCTCTTCCATCAGGAAAAGTTCTGCTGTTCGAAAGAAATCCGTAAATATTAACTAACGGAATAAAAATCAGTGTGCCCTTGAGCAACTCAAGTCCTTCATCAATTTCCTCCAAAAGCCTCTTAGCAGTTACAACACCATTGATCTCATCTCCATGAATACCACCACTTATCAATACTACAGGGCCATCTTCTTTAGAGGAGCGGATAAAAATAGGCAGATCAATTAATGTGTGAGTGGGAAGTTTGGCGATGGCAATTTCTATATTCATCGATTGGCCGGGTCTGATCCGTACACCATTTATAACCAATTCTTTCATGTGATTATAATTGATTTTTATTGGCCACCCCGATTAGTCGGGGCAGGCTATGGAATCTCGATTGGAAGATAATCATCCTTTTGTGTGTCGCCTTCGACATGCTCGATTTCATCTGGTTATAATTTTTTTTTAATGGACATATGGAATCTCGCTGGAGATATAATCAATACACTGTGTGTCGCTTCCACCATGCTCGATTTCATGCAATAAATTTCAATTTGGGTGATATCATTTCTTATTGGGACAAAAACTTACTTATTTCGCAAGGCACTCTCCTATCTATGAATATACTAGAAAACATCTCCCTTAAGTCATTTAATACGTTCGGAATTGATAAAACTGCCCGATTTTTTGTTGTCATAAAATCTATTGACGAGCTAAAGGAGGCTTTGGAATGGGCTAAATCACAGAAAGTCAAACCCTTGATTCTAGGAGGCGGAAGTAATATCCTACTGACTCAAAATCAAGAAGCCTTAGTCATCAAAATCGAAATTGAGGGTATCAAAGCAGTTCTTGAGGATCAACAATTCTACTGGATAGAAGCAGGAGCAGGGGTAAATTGGCACCAATTTGTACTGACCACTATCGAAAATAATTGGGCTGGAGTAGAGAACTTGTCCTTAATTCCAGGTACTGTAGGTGCTTCTCCTATGCAAAACATAGGTGCATATGGGGTGGAAATCAAAGATGTATTTTCAAGTTTGAAAGCATTGAATAGAAATACGTTGGAGCTGGAAGAATTCAATACTGATCAATGTCAATTTGGCTATAGAGAAAGTGTATTCAAGCATGCGCAAAAAGACGAATATGTGATTTGTTCAGTGGTTTTTAGATTGAGAAAAGTACCGCAATTTCACACAGAATACGGTGCAATTCAAGAAACGTTGGCGGCTTCTGGAATCAAGGAGCTAAGCCTAAAGGCAATTTCAGATGCAGTGATTCAAATCCGTCAATCCAAGCTCCCAGATCCAAAAGAAATTGGGAACTCGGGCTCATTTTTCAAAAACCCAACTATTTCTCATGACCACTTCAAAGCACTACAAAATGAGTATGCTTCGATTCCTGGCTATCCGAATTCAGACGGAGTGAAAGTCCCTGCTGCCTGGCTGATCGAGCAATGTGGCTGGAAAGGCCAGCGATTTGGAGAAATTGGTGTTCATGCCAAACAGCCTCTGGTTCTGGTGAATTATGGGGATGGTGATGGAAATGATATTAAAAACCTAGCTGAAAAAATTCAGAAATCAGTTTTAAACAAGTTTGAAATAAGCATTCATCCAGAGGTGAATTTTCTTTAGACCAAATGATCCTTGACTTCCAGCGTCTTTTCGTATTTATCTACTTGGACACCGAATTTCCTTAAGAAATCTACCCCTTCATCTGACCCGATGCCCTTGTATTCTGCATAAGAAAAGAGGTAAATCACTCTTGATATTCCCATGGAGAAAATAATTCTAGAGCATGCAAGACAAGGAGAAAGTGTCACAAATAGCGTAGATCCCTCTACGGTAGTATTGTTTTTCACAGCATAGAGAATTGCATTTTGCTCAGCATGAAGTGCTAGGGAGCAACTTCCCTTACTATCTCTTGCGCAACCATGGTCTGGAAATTCCACATCACAATTATGTGTGCCCGCAGGAGGACCATTGTAACCTATGGAGATTATACGGGTATCTTTGGTGAGCACGGCTCCCACATGCTTCTTGATACAATGGGAGCGCATGGCCAAATTGACCGCCAATTCCATAAAAATATCATCAAAATCAGGTCTACTCATATTATTTAATTTCGCCAAAATTAGCATTACATACTGAAGGCAACCAAGAATACTTGAATAATAGGTGCATGTTTTTCGTTAAATAGTAAATTCTAACTTTCTTTTTCATTCACCATTTTGCAAATAAAAGCCATAAACTATGAATCGAATACGCCCAAATCACTTCTTCTTTATAACCTTTCTGCTTTTAGGACTTAGCTCCTGTAGTGCCATTGAAATTTTCAAAGAAAATACTGAAGTCCCCATTCGAAGGCCTTACAAGTCTTTTGTGATCATCAACCAGGAAGTCGGAATGAGAACATTTTCTTCCCAATTTATAGATCAACAAGTACAAATTCACCTGCAAGAAGCTCTGGAAGAACAAGGATTGGTTTATGATAAAACAGAACCTGAATTAATCATCCGCTATACTTCTAATGAAGATCCCAGAAAAAGAGAAACGTATCAAAACACTACTCCATACCCTTTTTGGGGGTACAGAGTCTGGGATCCCTGGATGTATAATCCATACCGGAACAACAATCCAACCACCACAAATTATGAGTTGGTTCAGGTAATTGTGGATTTTATCGATCAGACAGAAGATAAACTGCTGATGACTTTGACAGGCGTAACTGAAGTCAGCAGTCAGAAGACTAAAAGTAAAAAAGTACTGAAAACGACAGACAAAATTATAGAATACTTCCTTTATGAAATGAAGGATACCCAATGACCATCAGCAAAATATTTTTTATTTGGGCTTGGGGATTTTAACCAATGAACTAGCGCAAAAACACAATTTTGATCAATTGTCTTATATAAACTGTTCTTTTCAAAAAAAAACCACAATTCTTTAATTCTTATTTGGCTAAACATTTGTAATATATCAATTACCTATTACTTTTGTAGTAGCTATATTGCATTTCAAACCTGTATTTTTGTATTTTAATGCTTACAATTGTCTTAATAGATGACGATCCAATCAGTACATTTGTTACTGAGAAACTCATTTCTAGAAATGTGAAGGAACCGTGTCAATTTTTTAAATTCCAGAGTGCCAGGGCAGCACTGAAAGAAATTTATTCCATTAAACCCAATTATTTATTTTTGGATCTAAACATGCCAGAAATGAATGGCTGGGATTTCTTAGATAGCTTTAACACTGACAAGAATGAAGCACAAATTTACATCTTGAGTAGTTCCGTTGACGAAAGGGACATCAATAAAGCAAGTAGGTACAGCGTAGTTAAAGACTACCTATCAAAACCTCTCATAAAAAAATACATTAAATCAATATTTAGTTGACCCACCATATGGGTCATTTTTTTTGCAGATGAAACCAAAAGAAATTCGGAGAATACCTATAAATCGATTCTAAAAACTACTCATAGTTATCATAAATCACCCAATAATTAAATATAAAAGTTATCATCCAAATCAGGCAACCTGATTTAAATCGAACAGCAAACTATTTAAATAGAATTCGCGTAAAAAAAGTTGAAAAAAAATATAACAACTGTATGGTGCGAAATGATTTTTTATCTTAATTAGCATCGTTCAACTATTAAAAAACCCCTATCTAAACTACTATGGAGGATTTTGACGACGATTTCGAAGATGACGACAGCTTCACTGATGAAGAAGATTTCGGCAATGATTTCGAAGATGAATACGATCTCGACGAAGAAAGTGAATTTGTCGATGATAACATCTTGGATTTTGATGATGACGATGAAGAGGAAGATTTCGATGATGATCAGTTTGATTAAATAGATTCCTTTGGTTAATTGGAGTTAAGAATTTATCTTCGAGCAATCTTTAGAAATTCAATAAATTGATCATGATACTACTTGACGTTTTCACCTCTCCACTTGCTGGAGGAGCCCAAACCTTCCTTGTGATTGTATGTGTATTAATCGGTCTTGGAGCCGGAATAACTGCAATAGATACTCGAAGTACTTTCACCAAGAAGAAAAAAGCTGATCATTAATAACTTATATTTTACTTAAAAGGAGGCTAGCGCCTCCTTTTTTTATGTCTCAAAAATGTCAAAAAAACAGGATTTCCAAAATCACGCAAAGTATTACCCCTTTCATCATTTTTTTATTTTACCCTTAACATTATTTTTCTTCGGGTGGACAGTCGTGAAAATTGATTTTAGTTCTTCCGAGGCTATTTCTGACAGCATCTATTTTCTATTGCTTGGATTTATTATACTGTTAATCTCTTATCTCCCACGGATCTATGCACTTAAAAATCAAAATAGAATCATTCGTTTGGAGATGCGACAACACTATTTCAATCTTACTGGAACTCCTTTCCACGAAAAAGAGAATCAACTTACTTCAGCCCAAATTATAGCTTTAAGGTTCGCAGGGGACGATGAGATCTTAGCCTTAATAGACAAGTCTATCAAAGAAAATACTATATCAAAAGAGATTAAAAAAAGTATCAACAACTGGAAAGCAGATTATCACAGAGTATAAATCATCAAACAATTCAGGTGTCCAGAGAGAACTTACTCGCTAGTAAAGCTTGCAGGTTTTGTCTGGACTTCTCTTTGAAATCGGTTTTTGAGAAATCTAAATCAGGCAAAGTCATCACCTTGTCAAATAGCTGTACTCCATTTTCGTTTCCTGATGTTATTAAGGCTATTTTTTTAGAATTATTATGTGCCAGTTGCATCAATTCAAAGCAAGCTTTTCCTTCAATAGATTGGCTGTCGTACCTCCCCTCTCCTGTGATTACCCAGTCGGCCCATTTCACTTTGGATTCTAGCTTTACTTTTTCAAAAAAGTAGTTTGAACCCAATTTGATTTCATTTTCAAAAAAAGCTGATAATCCTAATGCTATTCCCCCCGCTGCTCCAAAGCCTGGTTCATCTACGAAAGTTTTCATCTGTTTTCTGTAAAGCTGCTTAACGACTTTTTCACATACTGCTTGGTACATTTCAAACTGACTTGGTAAAATCCCTTTCTGTGGCCCGAATACTGGAATAGCTCCCCTACCCCCTAAAAAAGTATTTTTAACATCACAGATGCATGAAAACCTAACTTTGGAAATCTTGGGGGATTTCTGAATATGTCTGATTTTAGATATGAAATCGGGACTAAATTGTGTTAACTCTCTTCCATATTCATCCAAAAAATCAATACCTAAAGCAGCCAGTATTCCAACACCTAAATCTACTGTAGCACTACCTCCAAGTCCTAATACTATTTCAGTAGCCCCAAGATCAATTGCTTTCCTCACTAGCAGTCCTGTACCAAAGCTTGAAGCAACAAAAGGGTTCAATGTCTCATTTCCCAACAAAGCAATTCCAGAAGCCGCAGAAACGTCTATGTAAGCTTTTTTACCATCATTATCCCAGCCATAGGAACAAAGAATAGGCCTGCCAAATGGATCAAGCGACCACGTCATTTTTTTCTCCAAGCCTAATATATTAGTCAAAAGCTCACATGTTCCATCCCCTCCATCAGCAATTGGAAGTAACTCAGTATTGAACTGAGGGAATTTGCTTTCGATAAACACTTGAATAATTTCTCCTGATTCACGAGCACTCATAGTGCCTTTAAAAGCATTGGGAGAAATCAGGATGTTCATTATTTAGGCATTTTTCATTCTATGAAAATAATCCTTCATTGCTACCCGTACTTTAGGAGCTAAGTAAAAGGTGGAGATCATAGTAGGTACAGCCATAATCGCGTACATACCGTCTACTAAGCTAATTACCACGTCTAGAGACGCCACAGCACCTGCCACAATGGTGATCAAATAAAAGTAATTGTAATAATCAGCTCTTTTTGCTCCAAACAGATAGCCGAAACACTTATGGCCATAGTAAGAATAGGTGAACATCGTAGACAAAGCAAAAACAAGTACTGCAATCATTAATAGATATCTACCAACATAAGGAAGTGCCATATCAAAAGCAGCTAGAGTCAACCGTACCCCATCCTTCTCTGTTGATTCCCATACTCCCGTCAGCATGATCACTAAGGCAGTAAGTGTGCAAACCACTATTGTGTCGATAAAAGGACCAAGCATGGCTATCAAACCCTCTCTAATTGGCTCATTATTTTTGGAAGCTCCGTGGACCATTGGGGCTGTTCCGATGCCTGCTTCGTTAGAAAATGCTGCTCTTCTCGCTCCTATAATTATCACTGCCCCTACTGCACCGCCAGCCATTGCTTCCCCTGTGAATGCATCAGTTATGATCTTCAAAAGCATATCAGGCACATCTCCTATGTATTTGAAAACTATTATAATCACTGTTATAAAATAGAGACCGACCATAAAAGGCACCATTTTAGAGGCTACTCCAGCTATTCTTTTGATGCCTCCAAGAATTACAATAGCCACAAGGACCATCATCGTGACTCCTATAATCCATCTAGTCTTATCACCTTCATCCAAACCAGCTGGTTCTAAAATCACAGTCCTAAGTACAGCGGTTAATTGATTTGCTTGAAAAATGGCCAATAAACCTAAAATACCTGCTCCACAAAAAATCACAGAGAGAAATTTCCATTTCTTTCCCATACCCTCTTCAATGACATACATCGGACCTCCTTGTATTTGACCCTCAGAATCTTTTCCGCGATACATTATGGCTAGGCTACAGGTATAAAACTTGGTAGCCATTCCTACAAAGGCCGAAACCCACATCCAAAAAATGGCACCTGGGCCACCCATATTTATAGCAATGGCCACACCGCTTATATTCCCTAAGCCTACCGTCGCAGCAATTGCTGAGGACAAGGCCTGGAATGAAGTGATCTGACCTGGCGCTAGGCTATCATCATATTCCCCCCTAAGTAGTCCAATTGCATGGCCAATTTTACGAAATGGGACAAAACCTGAATGCACCAACAGGACCAATCCACCTCCCATTAAAATGACAAGCATTGGTGTTCCCCAAATCCAGTTAGCAAAGGAAATAATATATTCGCCCATTAAAGTTTTCTTGTTATAGAAATCAAATTACTTGATCGGATGATTTTAAATAAACAACCATATTAGGTTCATTTTAATGAAATTCAAAGAATATCATTTCCTAAGCAGCAAAAAACCCGGTTGATGCCGGGTCTTTCAATTCTTCTGTATCGTTTACCAATTGACTTTTGGAGATCTATAGAATCCTATTCCATTGATATCCCATCGTTTACCTTGCTGAGCTATTCTCTTTTGGAAATCCTCCCAATTTCGTCTCTCATTGGATGACCAAGAAACTTCAGCGAGTGCTGCTAATCTAGGGAAAGCCATGTATTCAATATCAGCACGATTGGCAATTGTTTCAGTCCACAGCGGTGCTTCAACGCCTAAAATATCAGATTTATTAATTCCGTCTGCATAGGTTGCTGGATCCCAATTGTAGGAGTCATCAAGTTCTATATAAGCTGCCCAATGAAGGCCAAGTCTAGAAGTAGAGTCATATTGCATGTCGAGATAGGCACGTTTAGCTGGTGACATAAGAATCTGGTTACCTTGCTCCTTTGCCAAAGTTGCATTTTCTTCCAAAGCCCAAAATTGAGCTACTGTACCAGGTGATAATTTAGCAGTTGCTATTTCATCCCAACCAATGCTCTTTTTGCCATACTTGGTGACAATGTCCTGAACCCGTTCCACAAAATAGATGTAATCATCCTTTTCTGTCACATGAGACTCATCCCCTCCAATATGAATATATGGGCCTGGTGTTAGCTCAACAAGCTCTCTAATAACATCTTCCACGAAAGTATAGGTGATTTCTTTGTTGGTAGCGAATGTGCTAAAACCTACCTCAATACCTGTGTAAAGCTCTGCTGGCTTTGGGTTGCTGTCAAGAATGTCAAAATCAATTTTACCTTCAGTCATGGTAGCAAAGTCACCATCTGGCAAATTCACACCTGGATTCAATTCTCCGTAGGAAGCCAAAGCAGCATTTGTATGACCTGGCATATCTATTTCAGGTACGACTGTGATAAACCGATCTGCTGCATGTTTGACGATTTCAGTATAATCTTCTTGGGTAAAAAAACCACCTTCAGTACCTCCTACTTCAGTTTTCCCACCAATTTCAGTCAGTTTTGGCCACGATTTGATTTCAATTCTCCAACCTTGATCATCCGATAAATGCAAGTGTAAATAGTTGAATTTCAGACTTCCCATCTGATCGATGTAATGTTTCACATCTTCTACACTGATGAAATGTCTAGCTACATCCAGCATAGCTCCTCGATAAGCAAACTCAGGCTCATCTTCTATCTTACCATTCCCAATTATCCAATCCCTATCTACTTTAGTAGTATTTTCAATTTCCACAGGTAATGTCTTGATCAGTGTCTGCATACCATAGTAAAGTCCTGCTTCAGAAGTTGATGAGATTTTCACCTGATCACTTGTAATTTCAATACTATATTTTTCGGAAGCTTCCCCACTGGTCAATTCCAAAATCAAATCTCCACTTTCGGTGGATACAGGTATATCATATCCTGTAGCTGGTCGTAATTTATCCGCTAGAAAACCACCAACTCTTGATAAATCCTCACTATTGCCAATCAACTTGATTGAAGAACTTGAGGTTAGTTCATACACGCCAGATTGGGGTGAAATTGAGCTCGGAATTGGGATGATCCCAGTATCTTCAAGTTTAACTGAATCTGGTGCTTGGCAGGAACTAATAGAAAATACTGCAAGTGCAGCAAAAATCCATAAGGAATGTTTCATAAAATAAAGGTTTGAGTAAACTTAATTTATTTTTTTTAATAAGACCTCTTATACTAATTGATTTTATAGAAAAACAAATAACCTAACCCTCAACTCAACTAATCACAGCATCACCTTAAAGTATTTATATGGATGGACTCAAGATTGTGACTTGTTTTTGATAATTTCAATTTTCATAGAGTCTAAAAATAGTCTGACTCAAGAAAATACCAAAAACCCTCTTTAACATAACTATTAATCTAATGAAAAGTAATGGCTCAGGTTCTGGGAGTTCCCGGAGAAAATTCCTTAAAGGTTCAGCATTAGCTGCTGCAGGATTTTACATTGTTCCAAGAAATGTCTTAGGTGGACCAGGCTTTATAGCCCCAAGTGATAAACTCCGTGTAGCAAGTATTGGCGTCGGAGGAATGGGCGGAAGTGACGTACGAGGTATAACCCGAACAAAAAAGGTGGATTTCATCGCACTTTGCGATGTAGACGATACCAGAGCTAAGGCAAGTAGAGAATTGCACCCAAAGGCAAAATACTACACGGATTACAGAGAGATGTTGGAAAAGGAGGAAAACAACATTGACGCAGTTACGGTATCAACCCCCGATCACACGCATGCAGTTGCAGCTATGGCGGCAATGAAGATGGGTAAGCATGTGTATGTGCAAAAACCACTTGCCCACGATATCTATGAGGCAAGAATGCTAACGGAAGCAGCAGAAAAATATAAAGTAGTCACCCAAATGGGTAACCAAGGCTCTTCGGGTGATGGAGTTCGCAAAATGGTAGAATGGTATGAAGCTGGGCTAATTGGTGAAGCTACCAAGGTTTATTCCTGGACAGATCGACCAGTCTGGCCTCAAGGAATCCAGTGGCCAACTGAGCCTGTTACTCCTCCGGCTGATTTGGACTGGAATCTGTGGTTAGGTACAGCTCCCTATAAAGACTATGTTGGTAACCTTGTTCCATTCAATTGGAGGGGTTGGTGGGATTATGGAACAGGAGCACTGGGTGATATGGCATGTCACATCATGGAACCTCCCTTCCGAGTACTTGGGCTTGGCTATCCAAAATCTGCCGAATGCTCAGTAGGATCTGTTTATGTAGGAGAATTTCAAAGAGGCTATTTCCCTGAAAGTTGCCCTCCCTCTTCTCACATTACGTTGCGATTTGATAGACCAGGTAAAGAAGATCTTGAATTCCACTGGATGGATGGCGGGATTCAGCCAAACAGACCTGAGGAATTGGCTCCTAATGAGCAAATGGGTGACGGTGGAAACGGCGTGATCATCGAGGGAACCAAGGGTAAAATGATGTGCTCTACTTATGGAATAAACCCACAGCTTCTTCCTACTTCAAAGACAAAAGATATAAAGGTGCCGGAGACACTATATAGAGTGCCAGGCGGAGATTCCGGTCACTATAATAACTGGGTAGAAGCTTGTATTGCAGGGCATGGTTCTGAAGCGTATAGAAATTTGAGTTCTCCATTCTCAATCGCCGGCCCTCTAACAGAATCCGTGTTGATGGGTAATCTAGCTATCAGAAGCTATGATTATAGGAATACTAAATCTAATAATGCGAATCAGTTTGATTACCCAGGAAGAGGAATCCAACTCTTATGGGATGGACCAAATATGAAGGTCACCAATTTCGAGCCGGCCAATCAATTTGTGAAGCGGGATTATAGAGGAGACTTCTCTCTTTAACAAGTATAAAACGGCTTTGAAAAAAAATTCAAAGCCGTTTTATTTATTTATCGTTCTACTTCTAGTTCTACCCTTCTGTTTTTTGATCTACCAACTTCTGTTGCGTTGGAAGCAAATGGTCGCGTGCCACCCCAACCTGAGATTCTCAAGCTTTCAAAAGGAACTCCTTGCTCGATTAAGAAATCTCTTACGCTTCCCGCTCTTTCTAGAGATAGTGCCTTATTCAGTCCAGGATCACCCGCACTGTCGGTGTGACCATGAATTCTAAGTTTCATTTCAGGATTTTCCAAAAGGAAATCTGCCAATTCTGCCAAAGACTCTTTGGTCTGCTCTCCTTCCAATTCTGCTGTTCCTCGTTTGAAGCTTACATTATCCAATAATACTATGCTTCCAGACTCTGCCTTTGTCATCAGCACTACTGTCGGTTCACCAGTTTTTACCTCACTTAGTAAAACTGACTTTGGAAAATAGCCTTCAGCATTTACTTTTACTTCTTTCACCTGTGAGTTTACCAAATCAGATAATTTAAGTGAATCAGTTGACATGTTTGAAATTGTATTTTCACCAGCTTTCCAACTTATAGAGAAAGGAACCAATGTCCTATTTTTAGCATCTACTACAAACCAAGAAATAGGACTTTCTTCCTTTTCAGCAGTTTCCTCTGTAACTTTTACTTCAGGAAAGCCAACCGCTGATGAAGGATAAATCGGCACAATTGACATAGCTTTAGCTTCCTCTGGCTCCACACTAGCTAATGCTGCAGTAAATTCCTCAGGAATCTCCAATGGAACTACAGTTTCGAAAGTCAATAAATCTGCAAACCCATCACTATTCTGAGTACTTGTCCATACTACTTCCTCCTCATTGATAAAAGTGACTGAAACTTCGGATCCAGGGGAACTCACTTGTTCCCAAATCACCGGCTTACTCCAGTTATTCCAACCTTCACCCATTCGCTTAGCTATAAAAATATCTTTTCCTTCTGCACCTTCATGCATATTGGATGAGAAATACAATTGTCCAGACTTGGTATCATAAAAAGGACTCATCTCTTGCCCCATTGTATTGACTGCCGAACCGATATTTACAGGTTTGGACCACTCAATCGGACCAATTTTCTCACTGACATAGATATCTTCGTTTCCTTTGGAATCTTTTCCTTCTCCTGAAAGAAAAATCACTTTACCTCCAGATGCTACACGTCCGCTAACTTGGCCAGTAAGTCCAGCCAATCCATCCATTGATACCTGACGAAGAAAATTCCAATCAGTACCAAATTTGGAGTACTGATAAATCCCGAATCTCTGACCACCGGTGTGATATACTAAGAGTGTAAGAAAATCCTCAAGTCCTAGAGAAAAATCATATCCATCCGTGCTGAGATCTGTTCGATGGACTGCGTCTTGCCATTCTCCAGAATCAGACTTTTTTGTCATCCATATATCACCAGGATCTGTGACTCCTCCGACATTATTTGGGTGAAAAGCACGAGTAAACAGTAATGTATTATCTCCTATCCAAACAGGATTCATATCGTCCTGGGGACTATTTGCGCCAGAAAGTGACACCACTTTTTGAGCTTGAAGATTGAATGAAAAGCAAAAAGCAAGCAGCATTACGCTACTTGCTCTTTTAAATACGTTTTTGAATTTTCTCATAATTTATTGATCTAGCACAATGGCAAATACCAAAGGTGCTACGATCGTTGCATCAGACTCGATAATAAATTTCGGTGTATCGATTCCTAGTTTGCCCCAAGTGATTTTTTCATTTGGCACAGCTCCAGAATACGAACCATAAGAAGTGGTCGAATCAGAGATTTGGCAGAAATAGCCCCAAAGAGGCACATTTTCCCGTTGTAAATCCTGATGCAACATCGGCACCACACATATAGGGAAGTCTCCTGCAATTCCCCCGCCAATTTGGAAAAATCCTATAGTACTTTCATCTGTTGCTGTATTTGTGTACCATTCTGCGAGATACATCATGTACTCAATTCCGGTACGAACAGTGTGCACATTCTTCACATCACCCGAAATCACGTGACCTGCAAACATATTTCCCAAAGTAGAATCTTCCCATCCCGGTACAATGATGGGAATGTTCTTTTTGGCAGCTTCTAGTAACCAACTATCCTTTGGATCTATTTGATAAGAGTCTTCCAGCTTGCCCGAAAGCAATATTTTATAGAAAAACTCATGTGGGAAAAATGCTTCTCCAGCTTGATCGGCCTTCACCCATTCTTCTAAAATCACATGCTCAATTCTTCGCATTGCTTCCATTTCTGGAATACAGGTATCAGTCACCCGATTCATATGTCGCTCTACCAAATCCTGCTCTTGAGCTGGCGTAAGTTCTCGGTAATTTGGAATTCGTTCATAATAATCATGTGCAACCAAATTGAACACATCCTCTTCCAAATTAGCCCCAGTACAAGTGATTATTTGAATCTTGTCCTGACGGATCATTTCCGCGAGAGAAATACCCAACTCTGCAGTGGACATAGCGCCCGCAAGAGTGACCATCATCTTGCCACCATTGTCCAAATGGCTTTTATAACCTTCAGCTGCATCGATCAAGGCAGCTGCATTGAAGTGTCTATAATTGTGCTTTAAAAATTCAGTGATTTTCATTCTATAATTTTTCGTTAGAGGCCCAAAAATACCCAATTTTTTCCCACAAAAAAACCCAGCCTAAGCCGGGTTTCATTATTGGAAGAAGTATCTAAGCTTATTTTGCTGTGTCTGCAGGAGCTGCAGTATACTCCTTGTTTAATCCTTCTATTACAGACTCAGTAAGGTCAAGAGCATCATTTCCATACCATACGGCTCCACCTCTAGTGTAGCTCAAAATCATCGTAAGGTCATTGCTTTCAGCATATGATTTAAGGTACTTCTGAACTCTATCGTACACTTCACTATAAAGTGCAGCTTCGTCAGCTGATAATTCTTGCATCAGATTATCACGATAAGTCATTAGGTTTTGCTCTTTTTTTGCCAATTCCTCTTGCTTAGCTCTAGCTTGGTTCTGAGTCATATTTCCGCCAGTTTGTTGGAAATTTTGAACTTCCTGCTGAAAACCACTAGCTCTACCTTGAAGATCTCCTTCAAATCTCTTCCCTTTTTCCGTTAGCTCTTCTGATTTAGTTTTGAAGTAATCATACTTGTTGATTACGCTATCTGTATAAACAAAAGCAATATTCAAATCACCTTGTTTAACTTCTTTTGAAGTGTTTTCTTCAGTTGCTGTAGAAGTTCCAGCTGTATCGCAGCCGTATAAAAGCACTGCAGCAAGGCTCAATGCACCGATTAGTTTTAGTCCTCTTTTCACTTTGTTCATGTTATTGATTACAAGGGCGCAAATATAAAGAAAGTATTGATTTTACAAGAATTGACTTGCGATCTATGGGTAAATTTGACAATTACAGTTTAGAAATATAGATCTTGAGCCAACCTGTAAACTTGGGTATGAGCTTCTACAATTTTGGATACTTTGGAAGAATATCCTCCGCCCATACAGCACATAATAGGCAAATTGAGTGATTTAGCAAGATTCAAAACGATTGCATCTCTATTTTTCACTCCTTCAATACTCATCGCCAATCTCCCTAATTTATCACTTTCTAATACATCTACTCCAGCTTGATATATTATAAAATCAGGTGAAAAATCATTTAAAATAATTTCAAGTTGAGATTGAAGAATCCTAAGATATACGTCATCTTTTGTGCCATCAGGTATAGCGCAATCCAAATCAGAGACTTCTTTACGCATAGGATAATTCTTTTCTCCATGCATGCTGAACGTGAAAACATCAGGGTTATTAGAAAATATGCTTGCTGTTCCATTTCCTTGATGTACGTCTAGATCTATTACAAGAACCTTCTTAGTACTTTGATTATCAATCAAATAATTTGCCGCTACTGCAATATCATTTAGCAAGCAAAACCCTTCACCCCTATCCGCATATGCATGATGTGTACCACCTGCTATATTCATTGCTATTCCATGCTCCAAAGCATATTCTGCCGCTTGAACTGAGCCATTTAAAATTGTGATTTCCCTTTCCACAAGGTCCATGGATAATGGAAAACCAGTAGCTCGAACTTCAGATTTTGATAAAGCTAAGTTTTTGAGCCTACCATAATACTCCTCTGTGTGCGTGTTCAGAATCCACTTTTCGTCTAAGGGTTTTGGTTCAAATAAATTCTCTTCTTTTACTATCCCTTCGTGCAGCAATTGACCTGGGAGCAACTCATATTTTTCCATTGGAAATCTATGACCTTTGGGCAAAGGGTGTTTGTAAATAGGTGAAAAGGCAATTTTTAGCATAAAAAACGCTTGTGGTTAGCAAGCGTAATAGTTTTGTTCCAATTCAATAAGTTCAATCTTCGAAATCTTCTTCCTCAGACTGAAAAGCATACATGGTATCATCAAGCTCTAGAGTATCGTCATTAAACTCCTTAACAAAGCTTGATATGACAGCCTCCTCAATACGATCTATATTCAAAGCGGCATCAACACCGATTCCAAAGTCATGATGAGTATCTACATCAACGAATTCCTGCACTTTAACACTTTCTTCTTCCTCTATCTCCATAATAATCTCGGTAATAAACCAACCAATCTCTTCCTCTTCGCTAGTCAACGGCTTTAAATTACCATTTTCATCTTCTTCATATGAGATGCCTTTGAAGTTTGGAAATTTCTGAGCTGCCTTGTGCTCAGCTAGTTCGTACACTTCACTAGCATGATGTAATCTGAGTGTGTATAATGCTGCATCGTAAATGACTTCTTTACCTTGATACATTCCAATAAAATAGAAATTCACAAACTCCTCAGAGTTTTCTTCGTCGGGAATGATTTTAAACGTTTTATTAAGCATTCTTAGCTCTTCCTTCAGCTCTTCAATGCGCGTTTGATCAAAACCTGGATTTGAAATTGACATGGGTCAAATATTTAAAGAACAATAACTTTTAAGTGATTAGCAATCCAATAATACTAAATCGAATAGTAATATAACATCAAAATCTAATCGAATTTAATTAAATGAACAAAGTCTGATAAAGAAATTGCTATAAAATTGAGTAATTCTAAGGAGTTTAAAATTTTGAATCTGAAATTGAACTGGAAAGTTGTAATAATCCCATGAATTAGCCCAATGAAAGGCATTTTTTTAACTTGTTCAGATTTAACAAACCAGAATCACTTTAAGTGATATAAGGATTAATAAAAGTCATTTTAGTGAAAATCTATTTGTTCCAGTATTCGAATCCTTCAATGAATACTGATTTTTATAATTGATTATCAAGTATTTAGATATTTTTCTATCAACCAGAAGGATTTAAATTATTTCCGAAAAGTGAATTGATAACACTCAGTACAATCGCAAACAAAATTGCCCACCAAAAACCATCAACCTGAAATCCCGGAATAATTCTATCAGCCAGCATGATCATCAATGCATTTATTACAAGTAAAAATAGTCCGAGAGTCAACACTGTGATCGGAAAAGTCAATATTATCAATAAAGGTTTTAGTGTAATATTGATCAATATGATTACGGCTGCCAATATGAATCCAGTCACAAAGGTATCAATATGAATACCTGACAAAAAGAATTCAGCTATAAGCACCGCAATCCCGCATAAAAGAATTTTGACTAAAAAGTTAAAGGGTTTGTTTGTCTTTTCCATAAAAATAAAAATACAGATTTAGGTTAACATTTCTCAAAACCTGATAAATATCATCAAATATCATCTCATAAAATCATCTCATAAAATGGAATGGAACAGACTTGAAATTCGTTACTTAAAATACGGTACATTATATTTGCAGCCAGCCTTAACTTAAATCCTACACCGAGTGATAATTATTATTTTCTTCCTGATGCATTGGTATTTCTCTTTGTTTTGCCAAAGCTTCTTCTTGCATAGATACGCGGCCCATCAGATGTTCTACATGAACAAGTATTGGGAAAAATTCTTCTACTTCTTCACATGGATGTGGCAGGGTAGTTCATACCTATCACCGAGAGCATATGCTATTCTGCATAGAATGCATCATGCCTATAGTGATACTCCAAAGGATCCACATAGCCCGCATCATACAGAGAATTTATTTACTATGATGTGGAAGACAAAAAACATCTACAATGAGTACTTTTCTTTTCGCTTAAAACCAGAGGAAAGATTCTCCAAAGACATTCCAGATTGGAACAAGTTTGACAAATTTGCAGATACCATGCTCGTCAGAGTAAGTTGGGGATTATTGTATGTTGCCATCTATGTACTCTGTATTTCTGTGTTTGATATGCCAGGTACTCATTGGTGGATGTACTTTCTACTTCCTATCCACTTCCTTATGGGCCCTGTGCATGGAGCTATAGTAAACTGGAGTGGACATAAGTATGGATATGCAAACTTCGACAACAACGATCATTCTAAAAACAGTCTATTGTTGGATGTATTGATGTTGGGAGAGCTATTCCAAAACAATCACCACAGGCTTCCTAACAGGCCCAACTTTGCAGTGAAGTGGTATGAGTTTGACCCTACTTATCCAATCGTCAAATTGCTTCACATGACACGGATAATTAAGTTAAGACCTGCTTAGTTTTTTGGCCTCATACGAGGCCATTTTTTTTGAAATTGATAAATGGATATACAAACACCACATCTCTTTAGTTAAAAAATATTAAAAGTAAAGGTAGTTTTTTTTGCAATTGTGAAACTAAACGAATAATTTTCTTGCAATTAAAACTTAACGCCTTACTTATGAAACCATTAACAAGAGCCGAAGAGGAGATCATGCAGATCCTCTGGGAAATCGAGCGAGGATTCGTCAAAGACATCCTTACCCCTATGACCGAGCCAAAGCCTGCATACAACACTGTTTCAACGATTGTTAGAATATTGGAACGCAAAGGATTTGTAAGCCACAAGTCCTACGGTAAAAGTCATGAGTACTTTCCGATAGTATCGAAAGACGAATATCGTTCTTTCATTATTAAAAAAATGTTGGATGGTTATTTCGAAAATTCCTTCGGAAAACTCACTGATTTTTTCAAAAATGACGAAACGCTGAATACCAAATCGTATCAGTAATCATTTTTGAGCAAGAGTATTAATCAAAAAAAACCTGGTACCCTATCAGGTTTTTTTGATTAAATTTCTCAATCTACCTCTTTAAGTAATTCTTCAATAGCTTTCTCTAGCTGTTGGTCTATATCCTGATCTACTTTTCAAGGCATATTTTTTACTTCAAATACAGGTCTAGTCTCATTGTTTTCTAGCCATTCTCCGGCATTATTTTAAGCTGATATTAGTACAATTCTCCATTGCAAACCATCTGGCAAACCCTCCCAGCCAGGAAATAGATAATTTCTTGGCCTAGGCATTCCTACTGTTTTACCAATATTCAGATCTGTACAGCCACATGCAAAGCAATGTCCGTCGGAGTAATTTGCTTCTTTGAACATTGCAAGTGCTATTGTTGTCCATCGGGCCGTACGTTCATATCCTACTTCGAGTGCTGCTGTATGTAGAATTATTCGCAGTAAATAGAATTAAAATCAATTAATGGATTCAAGGATTACTTTATTCCTTACGGAGACAAGGCTATATTTGCACCTCGAAAAATCCAACACATCGAATGAACTCATTTATAGAAGAATTACGCTGGAGAGGCATGCTTCAGGATATGACCCCAGAAATCGAAGAACACCTTACTAAAGGTATGGCTTCGGCATATCTAGGCTTTGACCCTACAGCAGATTCCTTACATATTGGCCACTTGGTTGGAGTAATGACCTTACTTCACTTCCAGCGTGCTGGCCACAAGCCATTTGCTTTGGTGGGCGGGGCTACTGGGATGATCGGAGATCCTTCCTTCAAATCCGCCGAGAGAAATCTCTTGGATAAAGCTACTTTAGATCATAATGTGGATTGCATTCAAGGTCAGCTTGCGAAGTTTTTGGATTTTTCTGGATCTACTTCAAATAAAGCCGAGCTTGTAAATAATTACGACTGGATGTCTGAATTCTGCTTTTTGGATTTCATTCGGGATATTGGAAAGCACATCACTGTGAATTATATGATGTCAAAAGACTCTGTTAAAAGACGTCTAGAGGATGGGAATGGCCTTTCTTTCACAGAATTTACTTACCAGTTAATCCAAGGCTACGATTTTTATCATTTGTGGAAAAATAAAAACTGCTCCATTCAACTGGGAGGATCAGATCAGTGGGGAAATATCGTCACAGGTACCGAGTTGATTAGAAGAATGGGCGGAGGAAGTGCTTATGCATTGACTGTACCATTGATCACCAAAGCTGACGGCACCAAATTCGGAAAAACCGAAGGCGGCTCAGTATGGCTGGATCCAGAGAAAACTTCTCCTTATGCATTCTACCAGTTTTGGCTGAATGTGTCTGATGAAGACGCGTCAAAATACATCCGGATTTTCACGGTTTTAGATCAGTCAACCATCGAGAAACTTGAAGCCGAACATGCAGAAGCGCCTCACCTACGTGTATTGCAAAAGGAGATAGCTAAACAAATCACCATCATGGTGCATGGAGAATCTGATTTTGAGATGGCAGTAAAAGCTTCAGAAATTCTATTTGGTAAGTCTTCCAACGAAGATTTGGCCGCATTGGATGAGCGTACTTTCTTACAGGTTTTCGAAGGAGTTCCTCAGGTTCAAATTGATAAGAATGAATACGAATCTTTAAACTCTACTTTGGATCTCTTCGGCGAAATCACTCAAGGAGTTGTATTTCCATCTAAAGGCGAAGCAAGAAAAATGATCCAAGGAGGTGGCGTGAGCATCAACAAAGAAAAGCTTTCCAACCCGAACGCTGAATTAAACTTGACTCTTCTTCAAAACAAATATCTGCTTGTTCAAAAAGGAAAGAAAAATTACTACATCGTGGAAGTAAAGTAAGTCCATGATACTCACCCAAAAAAGGCTTTAGGAAATTCTTAAAGCCTTTTTTATTTGAAATTCAGCCAAATAAAGTGGACGTAAAACTCAGTTTTTGACCCAAGTTTAATACCTTTGAATTGGATTTTTAGAAAAAGAATAAAACTAATGGCAGTAGAGAAAAACAAGGAAAAACTCATTTTAGATTCAGCTGTTACACTTTTTACTTCCAAAGGCTATTTAGCCACCCGAATGGAAGACGTGGCCAAAGCAGCAGGAATAAGTAAAGGCCTCACCTATTTCTATTATAAAAATAAAGAAGACCTTTTTATGGCTTTGACAAAAAAAGCCTTCGATCAATTTAAAGATGAATTTAGAGATGTGTATAGATCCAAAGGAAAATCCGGCTTGGAAATGCTCTCGGACCTATTGGTGAGAATCGTTGCTTTTGCGAAATCAAATCAAGTCTACTATGATTCCATTCTTAATTTCCTAGATCTTCTCAAGAAGTACAACAACCCGGAAACCCGCAAGTTAATAGATCCGAAAACACTGGAATCTACCCATTTTCAGAAGCTACTGGAAATCCATCATGAACCTGCCAAAATAGGAATAATGATGGTGAGTCAAGGAATCAAAGACGGAAGTATTCGTACTGAACTACAACCGGAAATCACCTTTTATACCATCTGGAGCATGATCATAGGTTATGAAAAAATGCTTGGACCGATAGACTATGAAGGCAAAGATCTGAAAATTCACTCTGAAAATTGGGAACCTGGGTTTCTTCGCCTTATGCAGGAAATGCTAAAAGGAACCATCCAGGCAACTAAGAAAACCACAGTACAGGGTAGTTTATTTTAATAGAACTAAAGAAAGCATTAGGTATAACCAAAATTAAAGGCTGCCGATTTTCCCCATCGGCAGCCTTTGTTATATGCTTAAGAGATTAAATTTAATTCGTTTATCAATTTACATCTCCCATCATTTTCTTTATCATAGGCCTGAGGAGGAAAAGTAATGCGGCTGAACCAAAGACAGTATAAACGATCAACATATATTGGTCTGGCATTTGGGCCAATGCCTCATCTGTACCACCGCTAGCTTCACCAGCTATTAACCCTGCAAAAAGATTTCCTAAAGCAATGGACAAGAACCATATCCCCATCATTTGCCCAGCATAGCCTTGTGGAGCCAGTTTGGTCACCAAGCTAAGTCCTACAGGTGATAAGCTCAATTCGCCGAATGTGTGAAACATAAATGTCACCAGCAGCCAGGTAGGTGCAGCAAGTTCACCTGATGCTGCGATTTTAGTAGCGAAATACATCACAAAAAAACCAAGTCCCAGAAATAAAAGCCCAAATGTGAATTTCAAAGGGGAGCTTGGTTCAAGATTTCTTCTGCCCAGCCACACCCAAAGTGCTCCGAATACAGGAGCGAAAATGATAATAAAAAGAGAATTTACAGACTGAAAATAACTGGTAGGAATCTCCCAGCCTAAAATAGTACGATCAGTAAAACGCTCAGCAAACAAATTCAAAGTTGATCCTGCCTGCTCAAAACCAGACCAGAACATTGCTGAGAAAAGGAATAAAATGGCAATTACTCCTACTTTGTTTCTATCCTCCTTATTGAGCCCCCCGAAAACTATGACATATCCTAAATATCCGAAAGCTACTAAGGCAATAATTGTCCCAGAGGCTCCTGCAATAGCGGAAACGTTGATAGGTATTACTCCCATGAAAAGAACCCCGACTATAGCCACTATTCCTAACCCTAAATAAGTAACCAGTCTTCTCAGCTTATTTTGGGCTAAGACTTCACCTTCGCTTACCACCAATGGTGGCTCTCCGTATCCTTCCAATAATCCCCCAGATAGTTTGTACTGAATAAGTCCAAAAACCATCCCTAATCCTGCAAGCCCAAACCCTAAGTGCATATCATATGTTGCCAGAGTACCACAGGCAATCGGTGCTATAAAACCACCAAGGTTGATCCCCATGTAGAAAATAGAAAAACCTGCATCTCGCTTTGAACTTCCTTTGGGATAAAGCTGTCCTACAATAGAGCTGATATTTGGCTTTAAGAGTCCTGTGCCCAATACAATTAATATTAAACCCAAGAAAAAGGAAGAAGTATCAAGCGTACTCAGTTCAGGCTTAGCCGAATGATTACCCGAAAATAAAGCCATTACTCCCGGAAGAGCCATCGTAAAGTGACCTAACGCAATGATAATCCCGCCATACCAGACGGATTTTTTCAATCCGAAAAGTCTATCAGCAAGCCAGCCTCCAGGAAGAGCCAATAAATAAACTCCCATAGTATAAAGACCATAGATAGCTCCGGAGGTCTGGTCATCAAAACCCAAGCCGCCTTCTGCAATAGACATAGTCATAAATAGTATGAGCAATGCCCGCATTCCGTAATAGCTGAATCTTTCCCACATTTCTGTAAAAAAGAGCGGCATCAGGCCTTTGGGATGGCCAAAAATAGTAGGCCCTTCAAATTCAGGAGTAAGTTGTTTTTCCAAGGATAGTTTTATTTGGGTGAAATCAGTTTTGCAATGATAAACCTTTTTAGGGCTTGTTTCCAAAGTTAAAGCCGCTGAATTATAGGCTCGTGACTAATTATTACACCATTGGGAAAGTATGATCACACTATTTCAATACACCCTAAAATATTAGCCCAAATAAACATCTGTTTTATCAATGCAATCGATTGAATTTGAAAATAAAGCATATTTTATTGGTTTTTATAGGCGGTATTTCAGTAGTTTTGTGAAGACAATTTTCAGATTGTAAACCCAATATTTATGCAGGAACTAGATCTGGCAACTCAGACTTCTCCCCTGGCTTTTCTTCGTTCAACAACCAATAGAAAAGTTCACATCAATCTTCCACCAGCAGAACTGGTGGAAATTGCTTTAGCGCGAAAGGAAGGAAAACTCACGTCCACTGGCGCTCTTATGTCCGACACTGGTAAATTCACCGGAAGGTCTCCCAAAGACAGGTACATCGTCTTAGACGATAAGACCAAAGACTCGGTCTGGTGGGGTGATATCAACCTTCCTTTTGATTCGGATAAGTTCAATTTTCTTTTGGACAAAATGAAAGCATTTCTGGCAGACAAAGAACTTTTTGTCAGAGATGCCTATGCTGGAGCAGATGAGAATTACAGGCTCAAATTAAAGGTGATTAACACCAAAGCATGGCACAACCTCTTCTGCTACAACATGTTTCTAAGGCCATCAGAAGATGAAATGGCTGATTTTCAGCAAGATTTCACAATTATATGTGCACCAGAATTCGAAGCTAATCCTGAAACAGACAGTACTAAAAGTCCAAACTTTGTAATTATCAATCTCACAGATCGGATCATTTTGATCGGAGGTACTGGCTATGCAGGCGAGATGAAAAAAGGGATTTTCTCTGTATTAAATTTCATTTTACCTCATGAAAAAAATGTACTTTCTATGCATTGCTCAGCAAATGTGGGTGTAGATGGCGATACAGCAATTTTCTTTGGGCTTTCAGGTACGGGCAAAACAACGCTATCTGCTGATCCTAATAGAAACCTGATTGGAGACGATGAGCATGGCTGGACAGAAAATGGAGTTTTCAACTTCGAAGGCGGTTGTTATGCAAAAGTCATTGACTTAAGCAGAGAGAAAGAACCCGAAATCTGGGATGCAATTAGATTCGGTTCAATCGTCGAAAACACCAGATTTAAAGCAAATTCAAGAGAAGTGGATTTTGCGAATAAGTCTGTAACTGAAAATACCAGAACAGCCTACCCAATTAATTTTATACCCAATGCGTTAGAACCATCAAAAGCAGGAGTTCCCAAGAATATATTTTTCCTAACTGCAGATGCTTTTGGAGTGATCCCTCCTATTTCTAAGTTGAATAAAAGTCAGGCCATGTATCATTTCATTTCCGGCTACACTGCAAAAGTCGCAGGCACAGAAATGGGTGTAACAGAGCCTAAATTGACCTTTTCCGCATGTTTTGGAGCTGCATTTCTTCCCCTTCACCCAGCGAAATATGCTTCTTTATTTGGTGAAAAAATGGAAAAATATGACACCAGTGTATGGTTGATCAACACTGGCTGGACCGGTGGACCCTATGGAGTAGGTTCTAGAATGAAGTTAGCATATACAAGGGCAATGATTACGGCTGCATTAGAAGGAAAACTAGATCAAGTCGTATATAGGAAACATCAAGTTTTTGGATTTGAAATTCCTCAAGAATGTCCAAATGTACCTTCTGAGGTACTCAATCCAAGAAGCACATGGAAAGATCCTGCAGGGTATGATAAACAAGCAAAGGCACTTGCAGATGCATTCAGGTCTAATTTTGAGAAATTCAAGGAATCTTCATCTAATGATATTTTAGATGGCGCTCCACTTTTTAACTGAAATTATTGCTTATAGGTAAATGGTCCTTCACAAAAACATTCTAGACAATATTTATGAGGTCTTTGAATTAATAAAAATCTTTATTTGCCTATTCCAACACTTTAGAAAAATTGATAGTAAACCGACTATGGCATCTTATAATCCTTCATTGTATAATTTATGTTCCACATATTATATAAATTATTATATTTTTGCGCAGCTAAAAATTAAAAACTCCTGATTGGAACATAACGAAAGCCTGAAAATATGAAGACAGCAGAATTTATTACAGAAAAAGGAACAATGAAAGTGGAGTTTTACGAGAAGGACGCGCCTATTGCAGTTCAAAATTTCATTGACCTTGCTAATAAAGGATTTTACGATGGATTGACTTTCCATAGAGTTATTCCGAATTTTATGATCCAAGGTGGTTGTCCAAAGGGAAATGGAACTGGTGGTCCTGGCTACCACATCAAATGTGAACTAGACGGCGAAAATCAGTATCATGACCGTGGAGTACTTTCTATGGCACATGCTGGTAGAAATACAGGCGGATCTCAATTCTTCATTTGCCATAGCAGAGCCAATACTGCCCATTTGGACAGAAATCATACCTGCTTCGGTAAAGTAGTTGAAGGTTTGGATGTGATCGATGAGATAAGAGCAGGAGACAAAATCGAAAAGATTGTAGTATCTGAGTCTTAAACGACACCTTCCAACATTGAAATGCCCTCATTAGCAATTTGACTTTTGAGGGCATTTTCTATTGCTAATTATTTGAAAATTAAAGGTTGGAATAGTTATTGAACAAGGGTCATTCCTTTTGGATATAGTCTATGAAATCGAGCATGACGAAAGCGACACACAGAGGGATGATTATTCACAGTGCGAGATTCCATCCCGATTTTCGGGACAGGTAATGACCATTGAAAATCAATTATAAACAGATGAAAGCACGCCTTGCCCTTCTTACTCTCATTATCTTCTCATCAATCTCTATAGCTCAAGCACAGCGTTATGGCACAGCGGTTGGGCTAAGGTTTGGAAATAACAACCTTTATAGAACTGTGGGGTTGACTGCTCAGCAACGAATTACCAAGCGGATTTCAATTGAGGCAATTCTTCAATCAGATTTTAAGCTTAATACTACTTTTTCAGCACTGATAGAAAAGCACCATCCTATTATTTCCAAGCGATTTAATTATTACTATGGTTTCGGTCCTTCATTCGGTGTTGAAGAAAGCCTTGTCAAAGACCAAGAGAATAAGCAAATCATACGAACTTATGGAAATACCACAGCAGGATTGGATTTGATTGGAGGCTTGGAACTGACGATGTTGAATACTGTGATTTCTGTCGATTATAAGCCAAATATCAATCTAGTTGGAAGAGAGGAGTTTTATAGAGGTCAGGTCGGAATATCTGCACGCATGGTTCTGGTGAAAAGTAAAGAGCAAAAGAAAAAGAAAAGACAGAAGCAAAGAGCTAAAAACAAATCTCAAAAAGTGCCTCTTAACGAGAAGATCAATACTATTTTCCAGAAAAAGAATTAAGAATTCTTAGACTTCAAATAGGCTTTTTCGTGCAAATCAGCTCTAGTAACCACTGATCTGAACCACTTCATTCTAAGTATTTGCTTCTCTTGCTCCGTTAAATAGAAATCGGATTGATCGTACTTTTCGACCTTCTTTACTAACTCATATAAGGAAATGGAAGCTGCTACAGAAATATTGAAACTTTCTGTGAAACCTAACATAGGTATATGAACAAGGCCATCCACATTATTCTGTACTTCTTCACTTATGCCTTCATGCTCATTACCAAATACGAGCGCGATCTTTTCATCAGGTTCCAAATCATGGATCGAGATTGAACCGGGCACAGGACTAGTTCCATAGATCTTGTATCCTTTTTCTTTAAGATTAGAAAAGCAATCACGGACAGCTGAGCCTTCTTTATTGTGATACTTATGCAAATCAATCCATTGAGACGCACCACGGGTCACAAAGGGATTAATCTTATACATATTCACTTTTTCGATAACGTGGACATCCTGAATACCAAAACAATCGCAGGTTCGTAAGACTGCACTGGCATTATGAGGCTTAAAAATATCCTCCAAAACCACTGTAATGAATCGGGTCCTTTGTGCCAGCACTTTCTCCATTACTGATTTTTTATGCTCAGTGATGTATTGGCTTAAATAATCCAGCCAGCCTTGGTCAATAGATCCTAAGTTATTTTTTTTCTCCATTCAAAAAATGAGGCTATTTAAAATAGCCCCAATTGTTCTTCATCGTCTTTTTTCACTGACAGATCTATTGTAGATCCAACTTCAATATCATCATCTGAATCTGATTCCTTATCATCTTCTTCTGATTCAGTTTCTTGGGATGCTTCAGCTTTTTTAGATTCTATTAAGCTCAGATCCCTCACTTGATATGTACTCAATCTATTTCCTAACGCTTTCCAGCCTTTGATATCAATCAGCATATCCAAATCGTACTCCATCACTTCTTCTTCTTTTCCTTTGATCAAAGTAACTCGAACCTGAGGCTGCTTCTCTGTTGAAACTAGCTTCAGATAAGACTGTTTATTGTCTGAGATAAAATTGAAATTCTTATTCAGTGTAGTTGTTTCTATTTGGAAACGCTTTATATAATAAGTTTTACTACCACCATCAAAGTAAATGGCTGACAGTACTTTATCAGGATCAAATTTCTCTATCAACACTACATTAGGTGCATCATATCTATTGGTCGTTTCAAAGCTGGTCAACTCATAGTCACCACTTTTGTAACAAACCAAGATTCTATCATCACCAAGGAAATTGCCAATCAATTTTCCACGCTCATCCGTATTTAATCTACCTACTATTGAGTCATAGTAGATATTCAATCCTCCCAGCGTGGAAACACCTTCCATTTTCAACTGTATTTTACGAATTGGATGTCTAGTGAGAATATTACCACCTGCTCCCCTTCCTTTGATCTCAAGTGAAGCAAAATCGAAATCAAAAACCTTCACTCGGGCTTTTGCTCCCTGAGTCAAATACACGGTGATAATTTCGGCTTCACCATTTGCATTTGCAGTGAGATACAGCGTCTTACTCCCCTTACTACCTTTAGTAAGCATATATTCTTTATCTCTTGTGACAGCAAGTACTTGAAAACGCTTCACCATTGCACGACCAGTGCTCCCATCTAAGTAGATTAGATTATAGACCATTCGCTCATCTCCTTTGCGGAATACAGCAACATGCAAAATATCCTTACCCATGAAATTCTTTTCCTGGATTTTAGAAACCATGCATACCCCATCCTTGCGAATCACTATAATATCATCCAGATCAGAGCAATCGCACACAAACTCATCCTTTTTGAGTCCATAACCCACAAAACCATCTGTTCGATTCACATATAGTTTAGCATTGTTTGCAGCTACTACATTGGCCTGAATGGCATCGAAAGCTCTGATTTCAGTCTTACGCTCACGTCCTTTACCATACTTCGTCAAAAGGTTTTCATAGTAATTGATCGCATAATCAGTCAGGTGTCTCAAGTGATGATTTACTTCCTTCAACTCATCCTGAAGGCGTTTCATCAATTCATCAGCCTTAAACGTATCAAATTTGGAAATACGCTTGATCTTAATCTCAGTAAGACGAACCAGATCGTCTGTGGTGATTTCCCTATAAAAATCTGGCTTGTAAGGATCCAAACCATCATCAATTGCCTTCAAAACATCATCCCAAGTAGTACACTCTTCGATGTCCCGGTAGATTCTATTCTCGATGAATATTTTTTCCAAGGAGGAGAAAAGTAGCTTCTCCATCAATTCACCTTTGCGGATTTCTAACTCACGTTTGAGAAGTGCTCTGGTTTGTTTGGTGTTGTATTCTAGTATGTCATTAACTGTAAGGAATACCGGCGTATCCTTGATAATCACACAAGCATTTGGTGAGATGGACACTTCACAATCCGTGAAAGCGTAGAGCGCATCAATAGTGACATCTGGGGAAACTCCAGGGGCCAACTGTATAGCAATCTCTACATCTTTGGCTGTGTTGTCTACTACTTTCTTGATCTTAATCTTTCCTTTGTCATTTGCTTTCAGGATAGAATCAATCAATGTATCGGTTGTTATTCCGAAAGGTATATCCTTAATCAACAGAGTTTTACTATCTTCTTCTTCAATCCTTGCTCGAACTTTTACTTTGCCACCTCTAAGGCCTTCATTGTACTCAGAAAAATCCGCAAATCCCCCTGTGATGAAATCCGGTAGCACATTGGTTTTGTTTCCTTTAAGGATTTCAATGGAAGCTAGGATCAGTTCGCAGAAGTTATGAGGTAGGATTTTGGTAGAAAGACCTACAGCGATCCCCTCTACTCCCTGTGCTAGCAAAAGTGGGAATTTAACAGGAAGCGTGACGGGCTCCCGTTTTCTTCCATCATAGGAAAGTTGCCACTCGGTAGTCTGGGCATTAAACAATACCTCCAGTGCGAACTTGGAAAGTCTCGCCTCAATATATCGGGCAGCAGCAGCTCGGTCACCTGTCCGTACATCACCCCAATTACCTTGAGTTTCTATCAGAAGTTCCTTTTGACCCAGATTCACAATAGCATCACCAATAGAAGCATCCCCGTGCGGATGAAACTGCATGGATTGACCAATGATGTTAGCAACCTTGTTGAATCTGCCATCGTCCATTTCCTTCATCGCGTGCATAATTCTCCTTTGCACCGGTTTCAGTCCATCTTCGATAGCCGGAACAGCCCGTTCTAGAATTACATAAGAAGCATAATCTAGAAACCATTCCTTGTACATTCCTGTCACTGGGACAGATGTGTGTAGCGATTCGTCTTCGTCCTGAGGTAAGTTGTTTTCGTCACTCATATTTTTGATGCAAAATTAAGCTGCTTCACTTTCTTCTTCCGTTTCCGCAGAAACCTTTGGATCTTCTAAGGCTAGATCCTTCTCTATCTTCAGATTCTTAATAATAAAATTCTGACGATTAGGCGTATTCTTCCCCATGTAGAAAGTAAGCAAGTCAACAATCTTAGTTTCCTTATTCAGTATGATAGGCTCCAAACGAATATCTTCACCGATAAAGCCTCCAAACTCCTCTGGAGAAATCTCTCCCAAACCTTTGAATCGGGTGATTTCAGGTTTGTTTCCAAGTTTATGAATAGCTCTCTGCCTTTCTTCGTCTGTATAGCAATAGATAGTTTCTTTCTTATTTCGTACGCGGAAAAGCGGAGTATCAAGGATAAACAAATGACCATTCTTAACCAAATCAGGGAAAAACTGAAGAAAATAGGTCATGATCAGCAAGCGAATGTGCATGCCATCGACATCGGCATCTGTGGCGATTACAATTTTTCTATAGCGAAGATTTTCAATTCCATCCTCAATATTCAAGGCATGCTGTAGAAGATTGAATTCTTCATTCTCATAGACCACTTTCTTTGTCATCCCAAAGCAGTTCAATGGCTTTCCCCGGAGAGAAAATACCGCCTGAGTCTGCACATCACGGGATTTGGTAATAGATCCGGAAGCTGAATCACCTTCTGTTAAAAACAGCATGGTGTTATTCTTTACCTCTTCATTTGCTTTAGGATCATCATAATGTACTCTACAATCCCTTAGCTTCTTATTGTGAAGATTGGCTTTTTTAGCCCGCTCGTTAGCCAGTTTCTTAATACCGGAAATCTCCTTTCGTTCACGCTCAGATTGTAGGATTCGTTTTAAAAGAGCATCTGCAACTGCGGGATTCTTATGCAGATAATTATCCAGATCAGTTTTTAAAAAGTCATTGATAAACGTACGGACAGTCGGTCCATCTGGACCAATAGACTGAGAGCCAAGCTTAGTTTTTGTTTGAGATTCAAAGACTGGTTCCTGAACACGAATAGAAATAGCTGCAACTACACTTTGACGAATGTCAGAAGCATCGTAATCCTTCTTGAAAAAGTCCCGAATAGTCTTGACAACTGCCTCCCGGAATGCCGCCAAATGCGTACCTCCTTGGGTAGTATATTGCCCATTGACAAAGGAGTAATACTCCTCACCGTATTGATTAGAGTGAGTAAGAGCCATTTCGATATCATTTCCTTTCAAATGAATGATAGGATATCGAGAGCTTTCTTCATCTATTTTATTGGATAAGAGATCATAAAGCCCTCTATCAGAAAAATATTTCTTGCCATTATAATTGATCGTGAGACCGGCATTCAAGTATGCATAGTTCCAGATCTGGTTTTCCAAGTATTCTGGAATAAAATGGTAGTTTTTGAAAATCCCGCCATCTGGCGAAAACACGACCTTTGTACCATTACGATCAGAGGACTTGGTAACTGGCTGATCATTGACTAAAATACCTTTTTCGAACTCCGCTACTTTGGTTTCACCATCACGATATGCTTGTACTTTGAAAAAATCAGACAACGCATTCACTGCTTTGGTACCGACACCGTTTAGACCTACAGACTTCTGAAAAGCACCTGAATCGTATTTACCACCAGTATTGATTTTGGAGACACAGTCTATCACTTTTCCCAACGGAATGCCTCGGCCGTAATCTCGAACTTCTACTTTGTGTTCGGAGATTTTGACGTCTATGGTTCTTCCATAGCCCATCATATGCTCATCTATGGAGTTATCTAGCACCTCTTTTACAAGTACATAGATACCATCATCCTGCGCGCTTCCATCACCTAATTTACCGATATACATACCCGGCCTGAGTCGGATATGCTCCCTCCAATCAAGGGATTTGATACTGTCTTCTGTATATTTTACTTCTTCAGCCATATTCTAATTGACGCTAATTATGCTCAAGATTTATTTTTTACCTGATTGAATTTTCCCACTAGGATCGCAAACAATCCGATTACCCACACAACGAAAAGACCTGGAATGAGATAGAAAAAGAAATTGAATTGACTCGCCGCGATTACCTCCTGATTATTAATGGAGTGGGTATAAAATACCAACATGCCTAAACTCATATTTAGTATGCCACCAAAGGAATAGAACCAACCCAAATAGTAATCCCGAAACTTGTCTCCAATGGGAAAAACACGGATCAATCCTTTGTGGTTTTTGGTTTCAAGCAACTTGGGAGGCAGCAAAACGATCACATTCATTATTATAAAAATGGCAATCATTCCATAGAAAAGGGTACCCTTACTTAGTTTTTCGGTGGATAATCCATTTTCATTAAAATTGTAACTAACATTCTCTGGTAAAGCAGAATAGAAATAAAGCAGGAAGAAAATGAAGAGGGCAACACTGAGGAAATAAAAGGCTTTTCCGAATCGGTAATACATAATTGAGGGGAATTGAATGTGCTAATATAAAGGATTTGGTCAAACAGAATCCGACTACGCGATGTTCCTTTTATCATTATCTTTGACAAGTAGCTTCGCAAAAACGCCCAAAATAATGAACCTCAGCCCAGTAGTAATCGCAATCCCGATGTATTTCATCTTGATGGCAATTGAAATGATTGCGCTAAGATTTCAAAAACATCCCGGTTATAGACTCAATGACGCAATTACAAACATCAATTGTGGGGTGATTTCCCAAGTCACAGGAGTCTTCATCAAAATTCTCTCGATTGGGATTTACACCTTGATCTATCAGAAGCTCGCATTCTTTCATGTCCCTAATAACGTCTGGACATTTTTCCTCTTATTCTTCCTTTATGACTTTTGTTACTATTGGGCTCATCGGATGAGTCACGAGATTAATCTATTCTGGGGAGGCCATGTAGTACACCACTCCAGCGAAGAGTATAATCTGTCTGTGGCACTTAGACAAAGTAGCACTCAGACCATTTGGACTTTCTTCTTCTATTTCCCGCTTGCGCTTTTAGGCTTCGATCCTGTCATGCTGATTCTGGCTTCAGGTATCAACTTACTATACCAGTTTTGGATTCATACCGAAGCAATAGATAGAATGGGGTTTTTTGAGAAATTCATGAATACCCCATCCCATCATCGGGTGCACCATGGTAGAAATCCCAAATACATTGATAAAAACCATGCAGGTACTTTCATCATTTTCGATAAGTGGTTTGGAACATTTCAGGAAGAAGAGGAAAAACCTACTTATGGTATCACCACTCCGGTCAATAGCTGGAATCCTGTCTGGGTGAATTTGGCTCATTATGCCAATATGAAAGAAGAAATTAAGATGATCCCCAACTGGGCAGATCGTGTGAAGTACTTATTCAACAAACCGGGATGGTTGCCAGACTACTTAGGCGGCTATCGAGCCCCGAAGGAAGTGGAAGCTGATTACCAGAAATTTGATACGGTAGTCCCTACTCCTCTAAATTGGTATGTATTCACCCAGTATATCTTCGTTTTACTACTGACAGGATACTTCCTCTTTAAAGTCGATACTTTCACATGGCTGCCCAAAGTGCTCGTAAGTGCAATAATCGTATGGACTACGATAAGTTTTTCAGGAGTATTTGAAAAAAGAAATTGGTATCTACCTCAGGAGCTGATAAGAATCGTAGCTTTTGCAGCTGTTGTCTTTTTCCTGATTCAATCTCTTCTACCTTTGCCGGTTCTTGCAGGAGTATTAAGTGTTTATTGCCTTTTCTCCTTCTTTTGGCTCTGGAAAAATCAGCAGCTCAAATCCCAAATTCCTTCCATTTCCCTTTAGATTATGAATAGAACCTTTCTGCTTTTTTCAGCCCTATTTCTTTGCTTTGCTATTTCCTGTAGCTCAAAAAGAGACACGGGAACCATAAACATGGAAAACTGGAAATCTGATAGATACGGCTGCAAAGGATTGAGAATCCAAGATCTGGAAGAGCTTGAGCGGCTAAAGCATTCTTATTTAGGAGTAGACAACCAAGCTTTGATCAAAACATTTGGACGTCCTGACCGAGTAGAATTGATGGATAAAAGCCAGACTTTCTTCTTCTACTTCCTGGAGCCCAGCAGTAGCTGTGATGGAGTAGAAATAGAAAAAGAACCCCTTAGAGTTCTTTTTCGACTAAATGCTATAAGTAAAGTGTCTGAAGTGACGATTACAACCCAGAACCCATAAAACACAGCGCCGCAGCGCCTAGCGTTCCTGCGTTATTTTCAAGCGTGGCTTTCTTCAAAACCAAATCCTTACTATAATACTGCGTTAGATACTGTTTGATCGTGCGATCAAGTGTAGGCATCATAAATTCCAGACCTGCCGAAATTCCACCCCCAAAATACACGTCAGTCACATCTAGAATCCTGATAGCCGATACAATAGCTTCTCCCAAAATCCTCCCTACTTCTTCAAAAACCATCAAAGAAACTGGATTGCCTGCTTGGGCTGTATCTACAAGCAAGTGTGTTCCTAACTCCGCTCCTACTAAAACTCCAGCCTTCTCAGGATAAGCATCTATAAGTCTGGACATTATATTTAGAATCCCTTTTCTTCCTATCAGCGTCTCAAGTCTAGCAGCTCCTTTAGAAAGCATATGGCCCATTTCCATGGCGTTTCCTCTGGATCCTTTGAATACCTGTCCATCTAATACCAATGCACTGCCAATACCAGTACCCATTGTGATAAAAAGGAAGTTTTGGGCAGGATCATCCTTCCCAAAATAAAACTCACCAATGGCAGCTGCAGCCGCGTCATTTTCTAAGGCAAAATCATGTTTAGGGTATTTTGCTTCCAGGCTTCCTTTTAGATTAAATCCGTTCAAAGTAGGGATTGCAGGAATTTCCAGAGCTGTTGTTCTATCTTTGGAAATCATGCCAGGAAGGCCGATTCCTACATTTTTTACTTCCGGGTATTTGGTAAGGTATTTCTCCAAACCTGCTATAAATGCAGGACCAAAACCTTCAGGATGGTCACGATAAGAAGTGGTATCTTCTTTAACAAAGTCTAAAATATTGCCTTCTCTGCTTACAAGGCCGATTTTCAAGTGAGTTCCCCCCACATCCACTCCAAGGAAATGTGCTTCCTGATTTTGCATAGTATTATTAATAGGTTTACGATTTCAAAAAAGCAAAAGAAAAGTATTACTTCCTATAATCCTTCCCAATCTGCTGGAAAATTTTGAAAACTGCAGGACAAACGAGGGTATTTTTAAGCGAAATCTCCAAAATACCATGCATTTTTTTACGATTGGTGTGTGGATACTCCCGACATGCCTTCGGCCGGTCTTCATAGACCAGACATTTATTGTCTCCGCCAAGAAATTTACAGGGAGAAGAATTCAAAACAAAATCACCATCATCATCCCGATGCAAATATTCATCAATGAACACACTACTTTTCATTCGAAATACTTTTGCCAATCTGTCAATATCAGTGTTCAGAAAAATTGGACTAGTCGTTTTACAGCAATTCGCACAATCCAGACAGTTTATTTCGCTGAAAGCCTCCTCGTGTAATTCCCCAAATCTTTCATCCAAAATTTTAGGCTTAATTTTTCTTAGCCTAGTCTTCAATTTTTGATTAGAAGAATATTCTGATTTACTCTCTTTATTAAAATTATCAAGATCGATTTCCAAAATCTCTAAAAGTTAAATAATGTTTTTTTGCTTTTTGAGAAAATAACTTCTTTTATAAAATGTAGATTTTCAGTATCTTATGATTAACTTAAACCCTACTAGCTATGAAAACTCATCCTTCAGAACTGTATTTCTATCATTCACCTTCTCAGGTGGTAGATAAGCAGACACTTGCTTATGCCAAATCAATTACACAGTTCGTTAACACAATTGATCTTAGCAAAGAAAAGCTTACCCCTACACAATGGTACAGCCTTTTGCTCAAGCTAAATCTCCGAGCTAAGGATTTACTTAATAGAGCGCATCCAGACTACCAGCGATTAATTGCTGGTAAAAATTGGGATGATGAAAGCTGGCTGAATATTCTGATCAATTCTCCAAATTTAATTAAGGCTCCAATTGCCAGTCTTCGCAACAGAGCAGTTCTTTGCATCACCCCTACAGATATCTTAAAACTTAATTCGATGCATTTAGTCTGATCCCATCCGGTTCGATTTGGATCATTCTGGCCTTGTACAGTTGCCCGATGCATTGCTTGAAATGCTTCTTGCTCATACTCAATTGCTCCTGAATCTCCTCAGGAGCTGATTTATCATGCAAAGGCAAAAAGCCTTTGGATTCTAAGATAGAAAGGATTTTTTCTGATCCCTCGTCATATTTCACACGGCCTGGAGGTAGTAACTGCAAATCCAACTTTCCATCTTCACGATTTTTTTTCACATATACTTTTCGGATTTCACCCAGCTTCAGAGGCTGAAAAACCTCATTTTTGAAGAGTAAGCCTTCATATTCACTATCTATTAAAACTTTGAACCCAAGTTCTGTTTCTTCAAAGATCATCCCTGTTAGTTCTTTCCCCTCTTCCCAGTCGACAGGAGCTAAACGCAAGAAATCCCGGTACTTATTGACTCCTATTAATCTATTGGTTTTATAATCCACACAGACTTTGACTAGGTACTTCTCACCTACCTCCATGTTTTTACCCATTTCAGATTTTGGCACAAATAGATCCTTTGGCAATCCCCAATCCACAAATGCACCGAAAGAAGTAACTTCTTTGGCCTCTAATACAGCAAACTCATCAAGCAATGCCAGAGGTTTTTGGGTCACGGCAACAGGGCGATCCTCACTATCCGTATAAACAAATACTTCGATCTCATCGCCTTCCTTCTCTTCCCCAATTAAGTATCCTTTGGGAAGTAAAAGCTCTTCTCCAGAGCTCAAAGCCAGGTAAGCACCGAAATCTGTAAATCTATTGATGGGTAATTTTGAAATTAGACCAAGTTCATTCATGTGATAATGTTTGTTTTTTTAAAGGTCACATGGAATCTCGCACGGGGAATAATCATCTTTCTTTATGACGTTCTTCGCCCTGCTCGATTTCATGCACCAAAGGTAGCTATTAATCGGAGTTTGAAACTGAACTTTTGTGACAAACAAAGTGGGGAATCGAAAGTTAAAATTGGATTTGCTCATAGTCAGGATTAGCTTTGAACTCTTCAATAGATTAAATCCGTTGAAATAAACCCAAATTCTAACTTTAATTTTAATCACCTCCTTATGAAAAACATCTCCGTTATTGGTTCTGGGACAATGGGAAATGGCATTGCCCATGTATTTGCGCAGCATGGCTATAAAGTCAGCCTGATCGATATCAAACAGGAATTCTTGGATAAAGCACTGGCCACCATTACCAAAAATCTAGACAGACAAGTTGGAAAAGGATTGATTTCAGAAGATGAAAAAAAGGCTTCTTTGGCTAGAATCCAAACGTTCACAGCGTTGGAAGCTGGAGTCAAATCTGCTGAATTAGTGGTAGAAGCAGCCACTGAGAATATGGATATTAAGCTTGATCTCTTTCGTCAAATAGATCAATACAGTCCAGAAGAAGCGATTCTGGCCAGTAATACGTCCTCTATTTCTATCACCAAAATAGCCGCAGTAACTAATAGACCTGATCAGGTAATTGGTATGCACTTCATGAATCCGGTTCCAGTGATGAAGCTAGTAGAAGTGATTCGCGGCTATGCCACTTCCGATGAAGTGACAGCGAAGATCATGAACCTTACTACAGATCTTTCGAAAGATCCGGTGGAAGTGAATGACTATCCTGGCTTTGTAGCAAATAGAATTCTGATGCCAATGATCAATGAAGCAATTTATAGCCTTTTTGAAGGAGTTGCTGGTGTCCATGAAATTGATACAGTGATGAAACTAGGCATGGCACATCCGATGGGACCTTTGCAATTGGCGGATTTCATTGGACTGGATGTTTGTCTTTCGATTCTCAAAGTACTTCATGATGGCTTTGGAAACCCAAAGTATGCCCCATGTCCGCTATTGGTAAATATGGTTGAAGCGGGTTACAAAGGGGTTAAATCCGGTGAGGGTTTTTACAAATACACGGCGGGAAGCAAAGATTCTGTAATATCTCCTCGCTTTAGCAAATAAGAAATTATGCACATCGCTGTATCGGGCAATATTGGTAGTGGTAAGACAACACTTACCGAAAAACTAGCAAAACATTACGGCTGGAAGGCTGAATTCGAAGCTGTAGATAACAACCCATATCTTCCTGACTTTTACGAAGATATGAAAAGATGGGCTTTTCATCTCCAGGTTTACTTTCTCAACTCCCGATTCAACCAAATCAAGAAGATTCAAGATAGTGAGACTCCAACTATTCAGGATAGGACTATCTACGAAGACGCTTATATTTTCGCTGCCAATCTGTATAAAAGTCAATTCTTAACAGAGCGGGATTATGAAAATTATCAGAGCTTATTCTCAAGCATGATTGCTCATGTGAAAGCTCCCGATCTTTTGATTTACCTAAAAGCTGACATTCCTAAGTTGGTTGGGCAAATAGAAAAGCGTGGCAGAAGCTATGAAACGACCATGCGAATAGATTATTTGAAAAATTTAAATACCCACTACGAAGAGTGGATCGCTAGCTATTCCGAGGGAAAACTATTAATCATAGATGTCAACAATCTTGATTTTGTAGAGAATCCAGCAGATTTCTCTTTGGTGGTAGAAAAAGTTGAACGGGAGATTTTTGGATTATTCTCCTAACGTAAAAGAAGCAATACAATCAAAGGGGTAGAGAAAATACTGCCCCTTTTGACTTTTAGGATTCGTACTTTCGATTAAACCAGGCTAGAAGCATTGCGCGCTGCTCCTCTTTGGGATTTATAAGCAGTTGGTCTAATCTCTTCAATGAACCGCCAGTCATCAGCGTTTCGAAGGGAGTGATTCGGAAAAGTCTATACCCATGGATTCTTGTTTGGAGATCAAACTGAACATCATTGTATGCGGTAAGCTTCCATCCTATTGCCCCATTTTCCGAGAAGTCTCCTGGCTCACTGGCTTCGCCAAAACAATGCTTGGCTATAGGTGATCCGTTCCAGATTCTTTGCTGCATTCCGACTTTCAGACATTCTTTCTCATAGCTTCTACAGAGTCTTTTTTGAGTTTCTGTAAAAGAGAAATTTTGCTCTGAATAAAGATCTGACCTAAAAGTAATTAGACGGTATCTATTGAAGTGCATTTCATCATCATACACGAATAAATTCCGATTGATTTTAAAGTCGAAATTCAGTTTTTTAAGTATGGGTAAATCCCCAACTCCTCCCAAATCCGTGTAGATTTCTGCAAGCCAATTGTGGCCTTTTTGATCTAAATATTTTGGTTCTAATTCTAATTCAAAATCCCGCTCAAAATCCACTTTTCCCTCACGCAAAATAAGGTCAAGCTGGCGAGTCATTAAGTTATCCATTGAGTTGGTTTTATCTCAGTAAGGCTACTGAGTTCGTGTAATCCATTTAGTGAATATGAAAAATAGTAGTCTATTTTTCGTCCTTCTCCAGGCCATCTCCAATTCGTTGCTCCAAATTCCCTTTGGACCCTGGAAAGGTTGTTCTTTGGGAAATATCATATCCGATAAAGCACATAATCAACATGAATATCAAAAACAGGATCAAAAATATTTTCTTATTCCTCTGCATTCCGTAATTTAATTTCTGACTTGATGGAGTACAAAATTAACTAATCATAAGAAATCTCTGACCAATGTTCATGAATTATTGAAAGACCTTGGTCGAAAATTAAACTTTTTCAAAATTGTGATTAATTTTATGAAGATCCGCATAAATAAACTTTTTACAGTAAGACCCTTTTTAATCCAATCATGTATCAACTCATAAGTGAGCAATCGATTTATCATTATTTTGGCGAAGACGAGCCAGATATGATTAGAGAGATGGTCCAAATAATTTTGGATACTAACATCAAGGATTTAAAGGAACTGAATGTCTTTTACGATCAAAATGACTTTACCACAGTTAAAAATCGATGTCATAAAGCTAAACCTAGCATGAGTTACATAGGAGCTCAAAAAACACGAAAATTATTAGAAGAAATTGAAAACAAACCTAATGATTATCATAGGCTAAACGAAAGCCTTCAAGCCCATCTAATCGCAATAGAAACTGAGCTTAATCAGTTTCTTGACACTCTTATTTGATTTCAGAATAAACAAACCCCTACGAATATGCAGCGAAAACTACTGTTTCTGCCTTTGCTTTGCATTGCCCTATTGCAAGCTCATGCGCAGTCGACTTTAAGTGTAGAACACATCATGCGAGATCCTATGTGGATGGGAACTTTCCCATCTTCAGCTTCTTGGAGTGATGATTCACAAACCATCTACTTCCAATATAATTTAGCTAATGATCCTGCTGATTCATTGTATAAATTAAACCTAACAGATCAAGCATCAATCTCAAAGGTGAATTGGAAAGAAATGAAGGCAAACGAGCGAAGTGAGGAGGACTTTAATGCAGACAAATCATTCCGTATATATCAGATCGACAAGAAATTGATGCTTGAAGATATGGCTTCAAGTACTTCCAGTTTGCTCATGGAATGGCCTGAAAACTTTTCTGATCCAAAATTCATGTCAAATGAAATGGAGATCTCATTTATTTCGAAGAGCAATATTTTTGTCTTCAATAGATCTACCAAAACAGTTAGAAAGGTTACCAATATTTCCACTGAATCGAAGCTAAAAGACAAATCCGAAAATGAGGATGAAAAAACAGATTGGCTAGAATCGGAAAACTTGGAGCTACTGGGTGTGGTCCGAGACAGAAAGGAGAAAGCTAAGAGGCGCAGAGATTACCGGGAATCATTTCGTGATTCGGAAGAGGATGAGTTTATTTATTATACAGATGGAAAAAGCCCTGTAAACCTACAGTTATCAGCTGACGGCAACTATGCTACATTCACCATCTACAATTCTTCTGAGAATATAAACACCAAAGTTCCTGACTATGTAGATGCTTCAGGATATACCGTAGATCTCAATGCCCGAGCTAAAGTCGGCTCTACTCCTACTAAAACGGATGTGGGAATCTACGATTTACAGCGTGATACGGTGTATTTCATAAGTTCTTCCGAACTGCCTGGAATCAAAGATTTACCGGATTATATAATAGACTATCCTGATAAAACTTGGGAAGAAAAGGAAAGAGACGTCATTTTCTCAAGCCCATATTTTTCTTCTAATGGCAAAAAAGCTATCCTGAACATTAGATCCACTGACAATAAAGATCGCTGGATTGCTTCCATAGACTTGGAAACAGGAAAATTAAACACACTAGATAGACAACGGGATGAAGCTTGGATATCAGGTCCGGGTATTGGGTATTCTTTCTCTGGAGGTACGATGGGATGGTTACCTGATAACAAACACATCTACTTCCAGTCTGAGGAAAGTGGTTATTCTCATCTCTATTTGCTGGATATAACTTCAGGTGAAAAGAAAGCACTTACCTCTGGCAACTATGAGGTATTCAATCCTTTTCTCTCGAAGGATAAAAAATTCTGGTATTTCACTACTTCTGAAGTAGATCCAGGAGAGCGTCATTTTTACAGGATGCCATTGATGGGTGGAAAAATGGAAAAACTTACTTCCATGACTGGGAATAATGATGTGGTTCTTTCTCCAGATGAGAAAAAACTCGCCATCATTTATTCCTACAGCAATAAACCAGCTGAGCTTTACCTCCAAAACAATAAAGTAGGTGCAAAAGCTAAGCAACTAACCTCCGGTCAAAGCGAAGAGTTTAAAGCTTACAATTGGAGAGAACCACAAATTGTAAGATTCACTGCAGAAGATGGAGCACAGGTACCGGCAAGACTATACTTACCGGATCCGGCCAAAAAGAATGGTGCAGCTGTAGTGTTCGTTCATGGTGCAGGCTACTTGCAGAACGTCCATAAATGGTGGAGCAGCTACTTCAGAGAATACATGTTTCATAATCTGTTGACTGATTTAGGATACACGGTTTTGGATATTGACTACAGAGGATCTGCCGGATATGGCCGTGATTGGAGAACGGGAATCTATCGTCACATGGGAGGAAAAGACCTATCCGATCAAGTTGACGGAGTGAAATACCTAATATCTTCTCATGGAATAGATCCTGACAGAGTTGGCTTATATGGTGGTAGTTATGGTGGTTTTATCACCTTGATGGCACTTTTCAATGCTTCTGAAACATTCAAATCAGGTGCTGCACTTCGTTCTGTCACTGACTGGGCACATTACAATCATGGCTACACTGCCAACATTCTCAACACTCCAGAAGAAGATCCGATTGCTTATCGTCGTTCCTCTCCTATTTACTTTGCAGAAGGTCTGAAAGGCAACTTGCTGATGGCACATGGTATGGTGGATGTGAATGTGCATTTCCAGGATGTGGTAAGACTTTCACAGCGATTTATTGAGTTGGGAAAAGACAATTGGGAAATGGCTATTTATCCTGTGGAAGATCATGGATTTGTAGAACCTAGTTCATGGACGGATGAATACAAAAGGATTTTGAAGTTGTTTAATGAAACACTTTTGGAGGAGTAGCATTTGGTTTCATATGTTTATAATTGCTTTTAGCGGTCATATGGAATCTCGCAGGATTTATAATCATACCTCTTTGTGTCGATCTTCGACATGCTCGATTTCAAAAAAGCAAAATGGCTAGTCATAGGATCAGCCATTATTTTTATCAAGGGAAAACCAAACTAAGGATTCTATAGTCATTTCAACTTTGATGCTCTATATTAATTCAACTCAATTTCACACATAAATCATTCTCAATCTAAGTTCAAAACCACATTCCATGCAAATGGAAATAACTATCTAAAATGCACAATGCTAGTCATACTCTTCGGTTTGAGCAAAGTGAATAAACATATTGCGCGCTCCTGCGATAAACTCTGTGTCCACTGCGGTAAAAATAAAAAAAAAGAGTCCGAAAGTTTCGGACTCTTTTTCAAAAATTTAACTCATCAACAATTCTATAATTTGGGCTGGTGCTTTCACACCTTCAACCTTGTCATCAGCTATTTGTTTCCTTAATTCGTATTCTAGTTCGAAGATCAAACCAGAGACAAATACCTTATCCATTCTTAAGTCGCTTTCAAATGAGGCGTACTTTCTTTTTCCCGTCAAGTCTATTCCATATTGTTGGAAGACCTTTGAGATTTTGCGTAAATCAGTATAATTTTTCATTGGGTATTTTAGTTACCCTTTGCCAATCTAAGCGACTAGCAAGGGGATGATTAGTCATAGTTGGCTTACACGTAAGCAGCTGCTTCGGATTCAAATTCCTCCACATTCGTCTCTTCGAGTTCGATATGCTTCTTCTCCGCTCTGCCTATTTTCACCATAAATCTGTCAAACAGATAGTAAATCACCGGAACGACAACCAAGGTCAGGAACATGGAGGAAAGCAAACCACCGATGATTACCCATGCTAAGCTGTTTTTCCATTCAGCACCTGCACCAGTGGCCAAAGCAATCGGCATCATACCAATCACCATCGCGATTGTAGTCATCAAAATCGGACGGAAACGGATCTTCACAGCTTTCTCTAATGCTTCTTTCACCTCAACTCCAGCCTCTTTCAGCTGGTTGGTGAAATCAACCAATAAGATCGCATTCTTAGCTACCAGACCCATGAGCATGATTAGACCCATGATAGAGAAGATACTTAGCGTGCCTTTGGTAAGTGCCAAGGCAAGCAGGGAACCGATCAACGCCATAGGAAGTGAGAACATCACCACCAGTGGGTATATGTAAGAGTCATACAATGCTACCATGATCAAGTAGATCAAAATGATTGAGGCCAAAAGCGCGATTCCCAATGAACCAAAACCTTCCGATTGGTTCTTCATGTCACCGTCGTAATTGATCTGCACCTGCTGTGGAAGATCCATCTGATCAATCGCCGAAGTCAACTCAGCACCGACAGTACCTGAAGGAACACCGGCTACTTGTGAAGTGATTTTAACGGAGGAAACACGGTCTCTTCTTTCCAATTTGGTAGGTCCTTCTGACTGATTGACTGTTGCAAACTGCTCTAGCTTCACCAGGTCTCCATTTCTATTCAGGAAAGTTAAATTTTGAACATCTGAAATCGACTTTCGGTCAAACTCATTCAGTTTCACCAGAATATCATACTCATAATCACCATCTGTATATTTGGAATCATCGTTTCCGTTGAATGCTACCTGAAGTGCCCCACCTACCATATCCATGGAAAGACCCAGCTCATTCATTTTATAGCGATCCACTTCTACACGGATTTCAGGGTTCCCATCCTCTAGAGAGCTTTCAATTTTACGGGTACCTTTCAATCCTGCGAGAATAGCTTCTATCTTCTCAGACACGACACGAATTGAATCCTTGTCAGGTCCGGAAACAATCACTTGAATAGGTGCATCATTCGCAGTACCCATAATTGAGATTGGAACGCCAGTGTATTCAGCCCCAGTGATATGCTCTTCCAGGTAATTTTCTAGGTTTCTTGCATAATCAGGACCTGTCATTGATCTAAATTCAGGTTCTACCAGTTTCACCAAAATCTCAGAAGTAAACGGAGAAGATTGAGAACCTGTAAACTGGCCACTGGCCACACCTACTGTAGTAAAAACCTCAGTGACTTCAGGGAGAGTTCTTAGGTAATCTTCTACTTCTCGCGTTTTGAAGTTAGTTTGTTCAAGTGTTGCATCTTTTGGAAGCTCCAGCCTAAGCAAGAATTCCCCTCTATCTCCTTCGGAGACAAACTCAGATCCTATAAACCCTTTGATTACCAAAAAGAAAGAAGATATGAAAAGCAGGAAAGTAATTGTGAGCAAAGCAAACTTATGCGCAAATCCCCATCTCAAAATTCCTATCAACCAATCCACAAAAGCATCCAACCCAGCTTCAAAGCCATAAACAATTTTTCCAAAGAAGGAATTCTTATCCAAATGCTCCAGCTTCGAAAACCTAGAGGTGAGCAGCGGTATTAGTGTAAATGCCACTAGCAAACTTATTATGGTAGCTGTAGCAACTGTGATACTGAATTGAGCTAAAATACCTCCAATCAACCCGCCTGTCATTGCTAGCGGTACGAAAACAACTATAATTACCAAGGTAATGGAAACCACAGTCGATCCGATTTCTCTGATACCATCGTAAGAAGCCTGAGCAATTGTTTTACCCATTTCCAAGTGACGGTAAATATTCTCAATCACTACAATGGCATCATCCACCAGAATACCCACTACAAGTGATAGAGCTAGCAATGACATCAGATTTAGCGTAAAGCCAGCCAAGAACATCACTGTAAATGTCGCAATGATGGAAGCTGGCACCGCCACCATTACAATGACCGCATTTCTGATACTATGTAGGAACAACAGCATAATTAAGGCCACCAACACAATTGCAATTATCAAATCCGTGATTACGTGATTCGCTGCTTCCAATGTAAACTCAGACGTGTTCTGTGAAATCTGGAAAGAAATACCTTCTTTAGTATAGGTCTGTTCGATTACATGCAGCTCATGCTCCAAAATCTCCGACACCTCCACTGCATTGGCATCAGATTGCTTCTGCACTGTCAGACCGATTGCAGATTTACCATTAAGTCTTGTGAGAATGTCTTCATCTTTATATGAATCGGCTATTTCAGCCACTTCCTTCAGTTGAATTGGAGATTCATCTTCACGGTAAGCAATCACCAGATTTTCTATGTCCTGGATGTTTTGGAATTTACCCGCAAGGCGGATCAAAACCTGTCCTTCGTTATCTTTCAGTCGACCCGTAGGAAAATCCAGGTTACTCGCATTGATTGTCTGAGCAACTGTAATCGGCGAAATACCGTATCCATCCAATTTGTTTCTATCTAGGTTGACTTTGATCTCACGCTCGGTACCACCTAGCATATTCACTTGGGCTACACCTTTGATCTGAGCCAATGATGGTTGAATCTTGTTTTTGATCAAATCATAAAAATCAGATGGATTCAGGTTGGAATAAACTGCCAATTGCATGATCGGCAAATCATCCAAATCAAACTTACCCAGGCTCGGTGGATCTGCATCATCAGGAAGATCCCCCAAGATCGCATTGATTTTTCGCTGTGCATCCTGCATGGAATAATCCACGTCTTCTCCTGCCTCCAATTCGATAGTGATGATGGAGATACTCTCCTGAGAAATGGAATTCATCGATTTGATTCCTTCTAAGGAAGCTACCGCATCCTCGATCTTTTTAGTAACTGAAGTTTCCACTTCCGATGGCGCTGCGCCGGGATAGATAGTAGAGATGGTTACCACATTGGTTTCCATTTTTGGCAAAAGCTCGTATGACAGTTGCGTGTAGGAAAAAACCCCCAACAAAGTCAGTACGGTGAACAATACGACCACCATGGTCGACCGTTGTATCGATATTTTAGTGATTTGCATAGTTTACTGAACTTTGACTTTTGTTCCCTCTTGCACGTTGATCAGCCCGGAAGCAATTACTTCGTCACCCACTTTCAAGCCTTCAAGAATCTCCACAGATCCATCAGTAAGAGGATTGATTTTCACTGGCTGATATACGGCCGCGCCATCTTTGATCAAGTAAACTCCTGGATCTTTTAGACTTCCTGCAATCGACTTTCTGTCAATCTTCAGCACTTTTTCTTCCTGGGAAAACTGGAACTGAGCTGTTCCAAACATACCTGGCTTGATCTGATCCTGATTCTTACTATTCATGATCAGTTCCACTTCATATTTGAAGGAAGCATCAGCTTTGTCAGAGATGAAATGCACTTTCCCGGTAAATTCCTGATTGGACATAGCATTTACTCTTATCGTTATTTCGTCACCAATTTTCACTTTGGATATTTCCGTTTCAGTGACATTCACTGCTAGTTTGAGTGGATTCTTATTGATGATATCTGCCAAAGGCATACCTGGACTCACCAATGTTCCCATCTCGTAATAATCTTCATTGATGAAGCCTGATATCGGTGCAGTTACTTTGGTGTCATCCAAACGCTTCTTCAAGGCTGCCAACTGTGCATCGGCAATTTTGAAGGCATTTTCATTTTCTTCCAACTGCTTTTTGGTAATTGCGTCAGTTGCAGCAAGATTTTCAAAACGCTTCAAGTCTTTCTCAGCTTGATCTCTGGTTAGCTTTGCAATTGTGTATTCAGAACTAATCAAGCGATCATCAATCTGCACAAGAAGATCGCCTTTACGTACGTAATCCCCTTTTCTTCGCTGTATTTTGACGATAGCTCCAGAAGTCTCCGCCATCAGTTTTAATTCCTGGGAAGGTTCAAATATTCCGTTTGATTCAAAGTTGCGGTTAACAGTTTTCTCTTCCACTTTCTCCACCGTCACAGAGATATACTCGCTGGACTTCATGGCCAGGGTGGCAGCCTCGTTCATTTCCTGCTTGTTATTGTAAAGGGTGAAAGCTACTGCCCCTACACTGACCAAAAGAAGCGCTATGATTATTAATTTTTTCATGTGTTTATAATTGTTTTGAATGGCCATTACTTGTCCCGAAAATCGGGATGGAATCTCGCATGGTTGAGATAATCATCACAGTGTGTATCTCCTGCTACATGCTCGATTTCATCGTTGGTATGAGTTTTATTACAGTAAAAGATTAGTGATTTTTCCGGTTGAGTTCAGTATCTCCAGTTGTGCGATACGAACCTGAATAATTTGATTGTTGAAATTTGCCTGTGCGGCTCTTTGTGTAGTCTCCGCATCCAGCAAGTCAGTCAGTGGACTTAGTCCTTCCTTGTAGAGCAATGTGGTTTCTTTTAATACATCATTGGCGAGATCCAGATTACCATCCAGTGACTTAAGTGTACTTATGGAGTTGTAATACTTATTAAGTGCATTTTTGTACTCCAATTCAGCAGCATCTTCTGCTTGTAGGCGATCCAGATCCAGTTGCTGGGCAGTCACCCTTGATTGTGCCGCTTTGTATTTAGTTTGCATTCCGTCAAAAATTGGGATTTGAAGTTTCAACCCTATTAAAAAGCCTTGATACCACACTTTATTTTGGCTCATAAAGTCAAAGTCCTCTGAGAAAGCATTCTTGTTGAAATCAGCAAATCCTACCAATTGAGGTTGGTGTGCCGCCTTGATGTTTTTGTATTCATATTCATACAACTGCTTCTGAACTCCCAATACCTGAATATCTTTTCTGTCTGCAATACTTAGGTCTTGGATCTGAAAGTCCTGTATCAACTGATCTGTATCGGCAATGGACTGATCTAGATTGATCTCTGTATCCACTGGAATACCCATCAATAGCTTCAAGTAACCTTCTTGTTGATAGCTAGAAATTTCCAGGTTTTCAAGTTCACTTTTAATAGAAGTCAAGTTTACTTTCACCCGGTTCAGATCGACTTTACGCGCCAGATCGTTATCATACTGTGACTGAAGGATCTTCTGAAGGCTTTCTAACTGGTCAATATTAGCTTGTAAATTTTCTTTCTGAAGTTCCAATTGAATCACTCCTAAGAAATTCATAGATATTTCATGTATTACATCCTCCTCAGATTGCTCAGCGAGAATTCGATAAAATTCTTCACCAGTCTTTGCGGCTTTCAAACCGATCAGATATGAGTTACTAAAAATCAACTGGTTCAATTCGAAACCAGCTTTTAGTGACTGTGGCACCCCTAGAGAAATTACCTGAATCTCACTCGGGTCACCACCAAAAATCCCTCCTGGTACTGCCTGAGGAAATACATCCAGGAAGTTGTTGTATTGACCATAAGCAGAGAACTGCGGGAGACCGGCACCTCTGATTTCATTTCTCTGATACTTAGCCTTTTCTTCATCCAGAATGGCTTTTTTCAGTGTTCTGTTATTTTCCAAACCGATCTGAATACTCTCTTTCAAAGTGAGCGTATCGGGGAGATTGAATTCCTGCATAGCTTCTTGTCCGATAGCCACCGTCGGAGCCCATAAGAAAAATGCATACGTTAAATACTTCTTTAGCATGTCGTTGATAAATAGTTGGTTATAAAATATATAGTTGGTTCTGTTTTTAATGAACTTTCTATTCAAATTTTTTTATGCTTGTTGTTTTTTAAATCGTTCAAACAGGGCTGGAATTTCTTTTTTGAAAAAGCCCAAGAAATTAGAGAAGTCTTTCATTTTACAATTGAATTCAGGGTTTTTGTCTGTTCTCACTTCCAACACTTCATCTATAAATTTCTGAATCTCAGCGATGTTTTCGAGCTCTTGTTCAAAGTCCTCTCTCCAGTCACTTACTTTAAGAGCAAAGTATCGTTTTCTGTCTCCTGGTCGGGTAGAATATACACATCTGCCTTTGGCCTGAAGGAAAGTCAATGCATTACTTACCGCGCTTTTACTTACTCCAAGTTGCTCTACGATTTCATCGAAAGAAACTTCACCTTCTTCGTGAACCAAAAGCAATCCGATTATTCTCCCTACTAAAGGCTGCATTCCCTTATGCTCATGGAATACACCAATTCGCTCGATCAGTTCCTTATGTCTTTCGGTCAATATCATCTTCAATTAATTTGGGTTATGCGCTGATAACGGGACAAAGATATAGAAAGTTCAGTTAGTTCTGCAAATACAGAACAAATATTATTTAAAATAGTTGTTCCGGGTTTTGCATGATGAAGAAATGAGCACAAACACATATTACAGAGGAAATCATACAACTATTATTTCCTTTGTAAACAATAGCATTTAACTTACCAAAAAAATAAACCCGAAATAAGATTCTTTCATGCTCCAACTTTTAGACAACGCCAAACGGTTCCCGTCCAAAGCAGCGGTAATTGATTCTAACAATAGCTATTCCTACCAAGATTTACTTGATAGAAGCCATGGCATCAGTGATGTTTTACTGGGTGATCAACCTGATCTAAATGAATCACGAGTGGCTTTTATGGTTTCTCCTGGAATAGATTATGTAGCTGCGCAATGGGGCATCTGGAGAGCTGGAGGCATTGCAGTTCCACTTTGTATTACTTATCCCCTGCCTTCATTGGCTTATGTCATCGAAGATACTCAAGCAGAATATTTGATCGTAAGCCCTGAATATGTTTCCATTCTGGAGAAATATAAAACCGATTCAGACATACATTTTATTGAAATAGATACGGTTTTACAGACCGGAAAAATCGCCTTGCCAGAGATCAGCAAAGACCGGGGCGCTATGATTCTTTACACTTCGGGCACTACCTCCCTTCCAAAAGGAGTCCTAACGACTCATGCAATTGTAGAATCTCAGATCAGTACGCTTGTGAAAGCTTGGAATTGGTCTTCGGATGATCATATCCTAGAAATACTCCCGCTTCATCATGTCCACGGAATTATCAATGTGCTTTGCTGTGCGCTATGGTCTGGTGCCACAGTGCAATTTCTTAACCCTTTCAATGCTAAAGAGGTTTTCAGGATTTTCGAAGAGGGCAAACTCAATGTTTTCATGGCAGTGCCTACAATCTATTTCAAATTGATTTCTGAATTCGAAAGTCTTCCAACCAATGAGCAAAAAGAACTATCTGCGGCAATGGCAAGATTTAGACTCATGGTCTCCGGATCTGCTGCTTTACCGGTTTCTGTTATGGAAAAATGGAAAGAAATCTCTGGGCATTATTTACTGGAACGCTACGGAATGACAGAAATAGGCATGGCAATCAGCAACCCATATACTGGAGAACGGAGAGCTGGTCACATTGGTCAACCCCTGCCCAATGTAGAAATAAGAACTGTGGATGAGGATAATAATCTTGTCCCAGATGGCGAACCCGGAGAGATACAAGTAAAAGGTCCGTGCGTATTTAAAGAATATTGGGGCAAGGCCGAGGCAACAGCAAAAAGCTTTACAGAAGACGGGTGGTTCATGACTGGAGATATTGCCATAATGGAAGATGGTTATTATCGAATTCTCGGTCGTGATTCTATTGACATTATTAAATCTGGTGGGTATAAAATCTCAGCTTTAGAGATCGAGGAAGTTTTGCGTAAGCATACTCAAATCCAAGACTGTGGCGTAGTAGGAATCCCAAATGAAGAATGGGGAGAACTTGTCGTAGCTGCTTTGGTATGTAAAGATCACCCCGATCTTGAGGAACTTAATCAGTGGATGCGAGAAAGAATGCCTTCCTATAAAACTCCCCGTAACTATATATTTATAGAAGATTTACCACGAAATGCGATGGGAAAAGTGACCAAGAATGACTTGAAAAAACTTTTCTGATCATGCTCATATATGGCGTTGCACTTCTATCCTTTTCCTACCTCATCGGTCAGTGGCTTGGAGAGCTTCTTGGTAAACTCATCGGCATTAATTCCAATGTCGGTGGAGTTGGTTTTGCCATGATCATTCTGATGCTTCTCAAAGAATTATTTGAGAGAAAAGGCTGGTGGAAGCATGAAATGATCTCCGGAATTGATTTTTGGAATAAATTGTACATCCCTGTCGTGATTGCCATGGCTGCCAGTTTAAATGTAAAGGCAGCTATCTCCAGTGGAAACTTGGCCATTGTTGTTGGAATAATTCCAGTAATTCTCGCCTTTGTATTTTTCCCATTTCTCATGAAAGCATTTAAGCAAAACTGAAATGGATGAATTGCTAAAGGTGTTTGATAAAAATGCATTGATAGTAGGCTTTCTTGCCATTGGATTGCTCGCCTATCTTTCGGATTTATTTTCTAAAAAAGTATTGAATGGCAGAATTCCAGGATCTGCTATTGCCATCTTTTTGGGATTGGTTTTGGGATATGTGGGAGGAGTTTTTACAGGTGGGGAACAGGGATTGTCTGACATTCGAATTTTCCGTGGAGTTGGTATATTGGGAGGTTCTATGTTCCGGGATTTTGCAATCGTAGCTACGGCAATGGGTGCAAGTTTTTTGCTCATCAAGAAGTCTGGTTTGTTAGGACTTATCTCTCTCGTTTTTGGAATTCTGTTATTTTTCATATCAGGGGTAGCCATGGCTTGGCTATGGGGGTATCGAGATGCAGTAAGCTTAGCTACAATCGGTGCAGGAGCATGCACATATATTGTAGGTCCTGTCACAGGAGCTGCATTGGGCGCAAGTTCGGAGGTGATTGCTCTTAGCATAGCCGCTGGAGTGGTAAAAACTATAGCTGTGACTATTTTCACTCCTATCTTAGCAGAAAAAATCAGCTTAAATGACCCCGGATCAGCAATGGCTTTCGGAGGGATCATGGGGACATCAAGCGGAGTCGCAGCTGGATTGGCAGCTACCGACCCCAAACTCGTCCCTTATGGAGCTGTAACTGCCACCTTTTATACAGGTTTGGGCTGTTTGCTTTGCCCTTCACTCCTGTACTATATAGTCGAAATCTTGCTGTAGCTTACGCCAAATGATCCTTATTCACTGGCTCTCTCAATAAGTCGTCTCCAAAGATTTTTCGCCTGTGATTCTCTCCCCAAACATGAAGTGCACCGATTACATCTTTGAGTGTCTCACCGTATTCAGTCATGGTGTATTCAACTGTCACGGGGAATGTATCATATACAGTTCTTTTCACAAGATGATTCAGCTCAAGATCCCGAAGTTCTTTTGAAAGCATTCGGTCAGTAATCCCTGGTACTTCCCTCGAAATCTCTGAAAAACGCTTCACACCATGGAGCAGTGCAATGATAATTGGAAGTTTCCATTTTCCACTAAGTACGTCCAACGCATCCTGAACAGGACGGATAATCAGCTTACACTTGGTAGGACTTAAGTTTCCCTTTTTATTCATATCAATCTCAAATCTTGATTTGACTTATACTATACCAAAGTATAGCACTATACATCAGTATAGTGCTTACAAATGTATAGCATATTACGGTAAGTTTGCAAGAAATATTACAACTATGAAATCGAGCATGTCGAAGAACGACACACAGAGGAATGATTATCCGTATTGCGAGATTCCATATGACCATTAAAAAAAATAAACAGATGAAAAACAAAATTATCTATTGGGTAGCGACAGGACTTGTGTCGCTAATGATGCTTTTCAGCGCATATGCATATTTCACTGACCCAAATGTATCTGCGGGATTTACTGCAATGGGGTTTAAGGATTTCTTCAGAATTGAACTTGGAGTTGCTAAGATTCTGGGTGCATTTGTGTTGTTAATCCCTGCTGCTCCTCAGCTTATCAAAGAATGGGCTTATGCTGGGTTTGGAATCACATTTATCTCGGCATTTATTGCCCATGCAGCTAATGCCGATCCCGCTTCTTCAATGGTTATGCCTTTGGTGGCTTTGGCTATGCTTGCCACTTCCAGGGTATTTCTTTCAAAAATCGGTTAAGAAAACTCTTAATCAGAAAAGCATTCTAGAAGTAATTTTAGGATGCTTTTTTGCTTTTATATAATTCCAACCACTTCTGCCTAGAACTTTCGCATGGTTGAATACCTTTGTACTAGTAGCAATCCTAGTAGTATGCCTCTGATATACGTCAAAAACATGGTCTGTCCAAGATGCATCACTTCGGTGAAGGAAGCGTTGAATCAGCTGCAACTCTCCTACTCTACTCTAGAGTTGGGAAAAATAACACTTGACTCTTCACCGAGCATTTCTCAGAAAAAACAATTGGCAAAGATGCTGGAGGATCGTGGTTTTGAACTCTTGGAAGAAGGAAAATCCACTTTAATCTCTCAGATCAAAAGCACATTAATCGAACAAATTCAGCATTCTGATAAACCTTTGTCTGAAAACTATTCGACCTTTATCTCTGTAAAACTCAATCATGAATACACGTATCTGAGTAGACTTTTTTCTCAAGTTGAAGGCATAACTATTGAGAAGTTTATCACCAAATTGAAAATTGAGCGTGTGAAAGAATTGATTTTTTACAATAATATAAACCTTTCCGAAATCGCCGATCAACTTGGCTACAGCAGCGTAGCTTATCTATCTTCACAATTCAAAAAAGAGACTGGAATGACTCCATCAGCTTTTAAAAATCAAGCTCAGCCACAACGAAAAAGCTTGGACCAGATCTAAGATTTTATCAGAAAGTGTACATTCTTAGTTATTTTTTAAAGTATTGAGACAGATTCAAAGAATCACTTAAGCTTACGCTGTATCAAATGAAATTTACTTGCAGAAAGATCTCGAGCGTTTATCTTTGAGTCAGAAAGAAAAATTCAATAGTCAGACTTATTAAAATCATTATCAGAAATTTTAAATCACTTTATTTCCCAAAATGTAAAATATAGTGAGTTTTTAATATTCTGCATTTTTCTAATAAACCTCATTCTATCAATTAACCCTCAAATTCACATGATTTTGAACAAACATGTAGGCTTGCTCACCGCTGCATTAGCTCTCCAGCTAAGTATCGTGCAAGCACAGCAAAATCCTGTCAAGCTAGATCTTAGTTCCTTCGAAGGAAATAAAGGCAGCTGGTCAGAAGTAGGAAAAGTCTGGGCAGACCCAACTGTTCCTAATGAACTTCAATCCTCGGATGGATCTGGAGTTTTGGTGAATCTACCTTCGAAGAAAAATCAAGGAGTTGACATTATTTCCACAGAGAAATTTGGTGATGTAGACCTTTCTTTAGAGTACTTGGTCGCTCCAGGATCCAACTCAGGCGTTTACCTTCAAGGGAACTACGAACTTCAAATCCTTGATAGTTGGAATTCTACCACCACCAAACCTGGAGATAACGGCGGAATCTATCAGCGCTGGGACGAAAGTAAGCCTGAAGGCCAAAAAGGCTATCAAGGATATGCCCCACGTCAAAATGTTTCCAAAGCTCCGGGTGTATGGCAAAAGCTGGAAGTTTCATTCCAAGCAGCAAAATTTGATGCCTCAGGCAAAAAAATCAAAAATGCACGTTTCCTTTCTGTGAAACTTAATGGTGTAACCATTCACGAAAATCTAGAGGTCTTCGGTCCTACCCGTGGATCAATGACCGCTGAAGATGTGGCTGAAGGTCCACTAAGAATCCAAGGAGATCACGGTGCTGTAGCTTTTAGAAATATTGAAATCACTCCATTCGATGCTACAGTTCCTACCGTATCTAATGTGAGCTATGAAACTTACCAAGGTTCATTCAACAGTTTGGAAGAGTTAGCAGGAAAGACTGTTGCTGCAAAAGGAAGTGTTGCTTCACTGAAAGAAGTCCCTACCTCCGTTTCTGATGTCAACTTGACCAAATACACAGCAAATCTAAACGTTGCTGAAGCTGGCGAATTTGAAATCACGCTTCAGGTTCCAGGTGGAATGGCAGGCTTTGCAGTTGGGAGTGAAAGCATTTCAAATCTTTCTAATAGAGGTGTGAGAGTCAAAAAGCAATTATCAGCTGGTGACAATCCAATCCAGATCATTGCTTCTAAAAACAGAAACTGGTCTGTAGATGGATTCAACCTTTCTATCTCTGGTCCTGGTCTAAGAAATATAGATCTTTTAGTTTCAGAAGCAGGTGCTTATCAAGAAACAGACCCAATTTTGGTGGATGCTGATGAGACTCCAGTTTTGCGCAGCTTCCGGGATATTCCTAATTTCAAAAGATTAAGTCATGTCGTATCAGTAGCCGGCAAAGAGCAGGTGAATTATGCGTATGACATGGAAACAGGAACACTGATCCAAGTATGGAGAGGTGAGTTTTTGAATGCAACTCCTATGTGGAATAGCCGTGGAAATGGTGTTTCGGTACCACGTGGAGCTTTGATCAACTTAGGTTCTCCTGAAGTAAATGCTGTAAACAACGAATACAGTGCTTCCGAAGAATTCAGAACTAAAGGCTACCAATTAATAAACGGTCCGGAAGATATTGTATTTACCTATCAACTTGGCGGTCAATCTGTACAAGATGAAATCAAAGTATTGGATTCTGGCAAAGGTCTGCAAAGATCAGTATCTGGCATAGCCAATGGATACTACCGAGTAGCAGCAGGCACAGAAATACAAAAGGTCAAAAAAGGATTTTACCTGCTTCCTGACACAGGTTTGTACCTGGAATACGATGAAGCAACTTATGGTGCTCCTGTGACTCATGCCACTGCTAGCGGCGAGGGTATTTTCTTGCCTGCAAAGGGAAACATCGTTTACAATCTTCTCTTTTAATCCAAGGACAGCGCAAAGATGAAAACATTACTAAAGAATAAATTCACAAAAATTGCCTTTGGACTAGCAGCTGTAATTCAGCTCATGGCGGGGCAAGTCGAAGCACAGGAATCTCCAAAAGAGGAGGATTTCTTTAAAATCATGCGGGTAACAGCCCCTGAAGGAACACTTTTGGAAGTTGGTGGTTTGACCATTTTGCCAAATGGCGACCTTGGCGTAGCTACTCGTAGAGGAGATGTATTTATTGTAGAAAACCCTACCAGTCCTAAACCTTTCTTCAGAAAGTTTGCTTCTGGACTCCATGAGATTCTAGGACTTCATTATGAAGATGGAGCATTCTATTTGGCTCAAAGAGGCGAGCTAACCAAATTGGTAGACACAGACCAGGATGGTACAGCTGACTTGTATGAAACCGTGTACGCCTGGCCTATTTCTGCTCACTATCACGAGTACAGCTTCGGCCCAAAGGTAGGTCCTGATGGCTCGTTCTTCGTGTCTGCAAACGTAGCTTTTGGTGATCAGGAATGGTGGAGAGGCGAAAGCCGTGTGCCATATAGAGGCTGGATCATGAAGATCAACCGTGATGGAAGTATGGAGCCATATGCGACCGGGATGAGATCTCCTGCCGGATTGGGCATGCTCGGCGATAAGTTAGTCTATACCGAAAATCAAGGTGATTACATTGGTTCGGGTGGACTATGGTTCATCGACAAAGGTGATTTCACCGGTCACCCAGCAGGTTTGGCCTGGACTGGCCTTCCTGATTCTCCATTGAAATTGACTACTGAAGAATTCAACAAGGTCGTTGATCCGCAAAAAGTACCTAATGGAACTGGTGGATTTGAAAAACCAGAGAATGTAATGGACGCACCTTATATCACCATGGCTCAGGCCAAGGAAGAACTTCCTGATTTGAAGCTTCCTGCAGTTTGGTTGCCTCATGGTATCCAAGGTATTTCGAATTCAGAGCCAGTTCTTATTCCTGAAGGTCATTTTGGCCCTTTTGCAGGTCAGGTTTTGGTAGGTGATCAGGGACAAAGTAAAATCATGCGTCTCACGTTAGAGGAAATAAATGGTGTGATGCAAGGTGCTTCCATCGATTTCAGATCTGGCTTTCAGTCAGGTATCTTGAGAATGGCTTGGGCTCCTGACAAGTCCCTGTTTATCGGAGAAACCAACCGTGGATGGGGTTCTGCCGGTGAAGCAAATGAAGGTTTGCAGCGCTTGGTTTGGAATTATAATGTTCCATTTGAAATGAGAACGGTTAAGGCTCAGCCTGATGGATTCCTAATCGAATTTACCAAGCCAGTAGACAAAGCTACAGCAGAAGACTTGACTTCTTATACAGTGGAAAGCTTCACTTACAAATACTACCCCGTGTACGGTAGCCCTCCTGTAGACAACAAAACACTAAAAGTACTAGGCGTGGAAGTAGCTGCAGATGGTATGTCCGCAAGAATTGCAGTGGAAGGTTTAAGATCATATTTTGTACATAAGATTAGCTTACCTGGTGTAAGAGCTGTGGATGGAAGCTTCTCTTTGGTACACCCAGATGCTTATTATACATTAAATAGTATTCCTGCCGGAGCAAAGATGGTGATCAAAACTCCTGCTCCAGAGCCAGTAAAAGAAGTGGCTGTAAAACCAGAAGCAGCTAAGCCCGCTCCGGCAAAAACAGTGGACTCTGCTATTCCAACAGATGCAGAGATCAAAACGATTCTAGCAAAAAATACCTGCTCGGCCTGCCACATGAAGGACAAAAAGGTAATTGGTCCAGCGTACACTGAGGTAGCTAAAAGAAGATATACGGATGAAAAGATCGTTGAATTGATCTATAATCCTCAGCCTCAAAACTGGCCTGATTATCCTACTGAAATGCCTCCAATGGCTCAAGTATCCAAAGAAGATGCAATGAAAATCGCAAAATGGATTAATTCATTGAGATAAAAACCAGTTCAGCCCATAGATTATTGAAAAGGCTTAGTGATTTATTTCGCTAGGCCTTTTTTCGGTTTCATTCGAAATTGGTTTTCGACAAATTTCACAAGGCGTTCTGATGGAACGCTAAATCCAATCTATTTCGCATTTTCTACCTAAATTCAAAGTCCAGCTTCTGGAGAAGCAGGACAACATCAATATTTTTTCTCTGCGACCTCTGCGTAATCCTCTGTGGTCACTGTGGTGAATACCCCCGACCTCCCAAAATCTTATAACTTTTCCACAAAATTCCATAACACTACCCTCCCCGACTCTTCCTAAGTTTGTAATGTCGAATAAAGACAGACAACTCATGGAAGAAGCAACTCAAACATTACATAAAGAGACTTTCCCAGTCACCGGCATGACATGCGCAGCTTGTGCGTCCAGTGTGGAAACAATTCTAGCACATACAGATGGAGTGAAATCCGCCCAAGTCAATTTCGCTTCAAGTACTGTTTTGGTAGAATACTCGGATGAAATAAATCCTGAAGGCCTGAACGAAGCGCTTTCAGCAATTGGGTATGGTCTTATCACGGAAACAGAAAATGCGGATGAAACTGTCTCAACAAACCAAGCTGAACATTACCAAAAACTAAAAAGACATACAATCGGAGCAGCTATTTTAACCCTTCCTATTTTCATTATAGGAATGTTTTTCATGCATTGGAATCCAGGAACGTGGATTTCTCTTGCTTTAGCAATACCAGTACTTTCGGTTTTTGGAAGAAGATTCTTCATCAGTGCGTGGAAACAGGCTACACATAAAAGTGTAAACATGGACACACTGGTGGCACTGAGTACAGGAATAGCTTTTATTTTCAGTCTTTTCAACACTTTATTTCCAGAGTTTTGGGTGAGCAGGGGTTTTGAACCGCATGTCTATTACGAAGCGGCCACAGTGATCATCACCTTTATCCTATTTGGGAAGATGCTGGAAGAAAAAGCGAAGTCAAAAACTTCCTCAGCACTCAAAAATCTAATGGGACTTCAGCCAAAAACCTTGAAAGCAATTGTCGCTGGTGAGGAAAAAGAAATCCCGATATCCGAAGTTCAGAAAGGCTATGAAATCATCGTACGTCCGGGAGAAAAAATACCAGTGGATGGTAAAGTGCTCTCAGGAAATTCCTTTGTGGATGAAAGCATGATCAGTGGTGAACCCCTGGCAGTGGAGAAATCAGAAAATGATAAAGTGTTCGCAGGTACTATCAATCAAAAGGGGAGTTTTCACTTCAAAGCCGAGAAAGTCGGGAGTGAAACCCTTCTAGCCCAAATCATCAAGCGTGTGCAGGAAGCACAGGGCAGCAAGGCTCCAGTTCAGAAATTGGTGGATAAAATTGCCTCTATCTTTGTTCCTGTAGTCATCGGGATATCAATTTTGACCTTTGCAGTTTGGATGATTGTCGGTGGCGAAGATGCGTTATCCCATGCATTCCTCAACGCAGTTGCCGTACTGGTAATCGCATGTCCCTGTGCACTGGGTTTGGCTACACCTACTGCTATTATGGTTGGAATCGGGAAAGGCGCTGAAAACAATATTCTGATCAAAGACGCTGAAAGCCTAGAAATAGCCCACAAAGTCAATGCAATTATTCTGGATAAAACAGGGACAATTACTGCCGGAAAACCAACTGTTTCCAACATCAACTGGGAAAGCGAGGAGATACAAAGGCAATTTGCTCCTGTCCTACTCGCAATTGAATCCAAGTCAGAACATCCTTTGGCAGAAGCGGTAAGCAAAAAACTTATCGAAGAAGGAGTTAAATCTGAAGCAATCGAAGATTTTCAAAGCTTAACAGGAAAAGGAGTACAAGCGAAAAATCGAGCTGGAGAATCCTTCTATATTGGAAATTCCAAACTGATCCAGTCACATGGAATCTCGATGAATTCTGAATTGGACACGCTTGCTAATACATGGAGTAAAGAAGCAAAAACAGTTGTTTTCTTTGCTAATGAAAAATCTGTGCTTGCTGTATTAGCAATTTCCGATGAAATCAAACCTAGCTCTAAATCAGCTATTCAAAAGCTAAAAGAAAAGGGAATTGATGTGTACATGCTTACTGGCGATAATCCGCAGACAGCCAGTGCAGTTGCAAAGCAAGTCGGTTTGACTGATTTCAAAGCAGAAGTGATGCCTTCTGATAAATCTGAGTTCGTGAAAGGACTTCAGGCTAAAGGAAAAATTGTAGCCATGGTCGGGGATGGAATCAATGATTCGGAAGCGTTGGCACAAGCTGATGTCAGCATAGCAATGGGGCACGGTTCGGACATTGCGATGGATGTGGCCAAAATGACCATCATTTCCTCAGACTTGGAAGTCATTCCCAAAGCATTGAATTTATCCGATCAAACTGTTCGGGGAATAAAGGAAAACCTATTCTGGGCATTTATTTACAATGTGATCGGTATACCAATTGCCGCAGGCGTTCTTTATCCAATCAATGGATTCCTGCTCGATCCCATGATCGCGGGTGCGGCTATGGCCTTTAGCTCTGTGTCAGTAGTATTGAACAGTCTTAGACTGAAAAGTAAACGTATCTAGTCTAGTAGCAAGTATCGAGACATTAGATTCAAGAGTTTAGAACCAAGAAAAAGAAGTATCAAGTAGCTAGTATGAAGAATCTAAACCGGATATAACCCTTCGACTTCCTGCCTACCGAGCCAGGTAGGCGCTCAGGGTGACAGCTAAAACATAAAAACTTTACAACTTTAAAATTCAAATAAAATGAAAACTCAAAAATTCAAAACTAATATCGCCTGCAGCAACTGTCTTGCAAAAGTAACTCCAGTCCTAAATGCCGAGCCCAAAATAAATTCATGGGAGGTGGATTTGCAAAGTGAGGACAGAATCCTCACAGTAGATTCTGATGACATCACGGCAGATGAAGTATTCAAAACTGTCTTGAAAGCAGGATTTATCGCAAAACCGGAATAAATTAATTGCTGCCCGATGCTGGACTGCAGCTCGGGATTTGTAATCCCGAGCTGAGCTATTATCCCCGAATTTGTGTGCTACCCGGCTTTTATCCAATTCTAACCACCAAATCTCTATGTACTTCCTCCATCAGATCCATCTTCCCACAGGGAGAAACTCTCAGTTTCCCTTTTCTATAAAGTCTTTGGCTGAATTGGGCACTATGACTTTCGAAAATCCGATAACGATTTTTGTTGGGGAAAATGGATCTGGAAAGTCAACCCTTTTAAAAGCGTTGGCTATCAAGTTGAATTTGCCTGCGATTGGCAGTACAGATTTGGAACAAGACGACACACTTGATGGAGTCAAATCCTATGGAGAAAGTATAGTCACCCGATGGAATAATAAAGCTTATCGTGGCTTTTTCTTTAGGGCTGAAGATTACTTTGGCTTTGTGAAGCGCCTTAGGAATTTGGATGATGAACTCAAAGGTGATATCGTAGATTTCGAAAAAAGATTGAGTGGGACTGGATTAAAATTGGCTGTGGGAGCTGTTCATGGTCAAAAAGAAGCGCTACTTCGGAAATATGGAAATCTTACAGAAGTATCACATGGAGAGGGATTTCTGAAGGTTTTAGAGGGTAGATTGCAAGCAGAAGGAATTTACATGATTGACGAACCTGAGGCTGCACTTTCTCCTCAGCGGCAATTGGCACTTTTCTCCCTGATCAAAAATCTGGCAGAAAATCATGGTTGTCAGTTTATCATCGCCACTCACTCCCCTATCTTAATGACGCTTCCTAATGCGACGATATTTCAGTTTGGAGATAAAATCGAGAAAGTTAATTATCAGGAGACAGAGCACTTTACGATCTTGAAAAACTTCCTCAATAATCCTGAGGCTTTCTTAAGGTATTTGTAGCTGTATGGAATATGTGATAAGGTTTTAATAGGTACAGAGAAAAACCTTCGAGGTTTTAGAAACCCCAAAGGTTAACTACCTTCACTTTGCAAATGATGAAACAGTCCCCAAGAACATCAATGAAAACCCTACTAATTACCTTACTTATACTTTTTTCCAACAATATTCTAGCCCAACAAGCTGTTTTGCTTCCAATTGTAAAATCAGAAATAAAAGGAATAAATATCTACGGAAAAACCGTCGATAACCAGACCCGATGTCAGCACTGGCATTCGGATCTGGATGTTATTGCTATCAAATTCAAGTGCTGCGAAAAGTACTATCCATGCTATTCATGCCATGAGGAAGAAGCTGATCACAAGCCGGAAGTTTGGCCAAAAACTGAGTTTGACACCAAAGCGATTCTCTGTGGAGTATGTGGTACGGAACTGACAATCTCGGAATATCAGGAAAGTGGAAACACCTGTCCTAAGTGCACTGCTGCTTTCAATCCCGGTTGTAGCAAGCATTATCATTTGTACTTTGAGACGGAAAAAAAGCTGGAAGACCGATGACCGAAATAACCAAAGAGTAATTAATATAAACGGAGTACTATTAATCCACAACCAAAAGCCAACATCAGATAAGGTGATGTGGATTAACACCTTACTTTACTGAACTCTTAAATATAAAAGCAAACACTATCCCAATAATTACGTAATTTTAAGCAATTGAAAAAGCAGATTTCCATAGCGCTCGCTTTCTTGCTGATGTTTTCTAGCATCGGTATAGCAAAGAGTTCCCATTTTTGTATGGGTATGGAAATGGTGTCAGAATTTGGATTGGCAATCAAACATTTGGATTGCGGAATGGCCTCACAAAATCCTCATAAATCCTCAGATGCACATCAAAGCATAATCCCAGATGATTGCTGTCAAAATCAATTCGAGTTGGTTCATAACGATATTGACCAAACCGTCAAAGTTCTTAAGGTTGATGCTACCCAACTTATTTTTATCGCTGCATTTACTCACTCATTTATTTTCGAGCTTGCTCCATTTATCGTTGCTGAGCAGCCGAAACCCTACTTAACTCCCCCCTTGATTGATAAGGACTTTAGTGTCCTCTTCCAATCGTTTTTGATTTAATATTTCCTGGTTACAGGTCATACGACCTCTTTTTAGCTAATGATTTTCAATTAGTTAGTACAATCATTTAGTGTTTCTTTTTTCCAGGATTAAATCATGCTAAACTCAATCATCAAGTTTTTTCTTGAAAACAAACTTGTTACAGTTTTACTCATTTTACTAATAGTAATGTGGGGAATAGTGACAGCTCCATTTGGATGGAAAGTTGGGGCTCTGCCTTCCGATCCAGTCCCTGTGGATGCCATCCCTGATATCGGTGAAAACCAACAAATCGTATTTACCCAATGGCCTGGGAGATCGCCTCAAGACATAGAAGATCAGATCTCATATCCGCTCACTACTTATTTATTGGGAGTTCCCGGTGTTAAATCAATACGTAGCTCGTCTATTTTCGGATTTTCAAGTATCTACATCATCTTCAACGAGGAGACAGAGTTCTATTGGTCTCGATCCCGAATTCTTGAGAAACTCAATTCACTTCCTGCCGGTCTACTTCCTGATGAAGTTCAACCTGGATTAGGACCTGATGCCACTGCTCTTGGTCAAGTTTATTGGTATACGCTGGAAGGACGAGATCAAACAGGCAATCCAACTGGCGGATGGGATCTGCATGAAATAAGAACTGTGCAAGATTTCTTTGTAAAATATGGATTGAACGCCGTTGAAGGTGTTTCCGAGGTAGCTTCTATTGGAGGTTTTGTGCAGGAATATCAGGTAGATGTAAATCCAGACGCCTTAAAGGCCTATGATATCCCCCTGACTAAAGTAATGATGGCTGTAAAGCAATCCAACCGTGACGTGGGTGCCAAGACAATTGAAATCAATCAAGCCGAATATTTAGTTCGTGGATTGGGCTATGTCAAATCCATAGAAGATCTGGAACTTGCGGTAGTAGCCGTGCAAGATAATGTCCCTATTCGTATCAAAGACATAGCAGTAGTCAGCTTAGGCCCGGCAACCAGAAGAGGACTCTTGGATAAGGATGGTGCCGAAGTAGTAGGCGGAGTAGTTGTGGCCAGATATGGCTCGAACCCATTGAAAGTTATCAATCAGGTAAAAGAGAAAATAGCTGAAATCGCACCTGGACTACCTAAAAAAACACTAGCAGATGGCAGAGTCAGTCAACTGACGATTGTTCCATTCTATGACCGATCAACTCTGATTCAAGAAACCCTAGGAACATTGGAAGAAGCGCTGTCCTTGGAAATATTGATAACTATTCTAGTGGTGATCGTAATGGTTTATAATCTAAGAGCCTCCATCCTTATTTCAAGCCTATTGCCTATTGCTATTCTGATGGTATTCATTGCAATGCGATATTTTGGTGTAGACGCCAATATTGTGGCACTTTCAGGAATAGCCATTGCCATTGGTACGATGGTGGATTTGGGAATTATACTTTCCGAAAACATCATTAAGCATATTGACGAAGCACCACCTGGGCAGAAACTGATCACTACCATCTATAATGGATCATCTGAAGTGTCTAGTGCAATTCTTACTGCAGTTTCCACCACAATTGTAAGTTTTGTACCGGTATTCACCATGGAAGCTGCTGAGGGAAAGCTGTTCGGGCCTTTGGCTTATACCAAATCCTTTGCATTAATCGCAGCTTTAATCGTGTCTCTTCTTATACTTCCGAGCATTGCACATACATTTTTTGGTTTTAAGATTAGTAATCCTAAATACAGAAGAGCTGGAAATAGCTTGCTCATCCTTTGTGGAATTGTTTCACTTTTCTTCGGTTTTATTTGGGCAGGTAGCTTACTGATTTTCCTTGCAGGAATAGCATTGATGCGAGAATATGTAGCGTACAGGAAAATCAGCATTCCTGGTAGATTTAAATCCATTTATGCAAATCTGGAAATTATCGTAGTCATCGCTGGTGTGCTTTGGTTACTGGCAGGCTACTGGCTACCTCTTGGCGCTAGTAAATCCACCTTGCTCAACTTTGTATTTGTTGCATTGTTGGTCAGTCTTATTCTTGGTGCATTTATTCTGTTGGAATACAACTATAAGAAAGTGCTGACCTGGTGTCTTGATCACAAAGGAGCTTTTTTGACTATTCCAGCAATCATCATTCTGTTTGGGACAATGATTTGGATTGGCTTCAACAGTACCTTTAGCGTGATCCGTAAGGCTACAAATACCGTTGGTTGGAATATTCAGGACACGAAGGCTTGGTCCGGATTGGCTCATACTTTTCCTGGAATGCAAAAGGAATTCATGCCTTCTCTGAATGAGGGAAGCTTTTTGCTAATGCCTACAGCCATGCCGCATTCGGGAATAGCTTACAACCGAAAAGTCATTGGCCAACTAGACATGCTATTGACCAATATACCGGAAGTTGATCTAAGCGTGGGTAAACTTGGCAGAGCTGAAACGGCACTGGATCCTGCTCCCATTTCAATGTATGAGAATGTGATCAACTATAAGCCTGAATACTTACTAAATGAAAAAGGGCATAGACAGCGGTTCAAAGTAAATAAGGACAACAGATTCATTCTTACTACTGGTGACACGATCTCCAATACTAATGCGCTTATACAGCAAATTCCGCTATCTCAACTTATTGCAGATGAAGGTGGCATGTACTATAGAAACTGGCGGGAGCATATTAAATCTCCTGATGATATTTGGAATGAAATTGTTGCTGTCACCAAAATCCCAGGAATCACTTCGGCTCCAAAATTACAACCAATAGAAACTCGACTGGTCATGCTACAGACTGGCATGCGGGCTCCCATGGGCATGAAAGTATACGGCCCAAACTTACAAACTATTGAGGATTTTGGCATTCAGGTAGAAAACATACTCAAACAGGTGCCCTCGGTAAAAACCGAAGCTGTCTTTGCTGATCGAATCGTGGGTAAGCCATACTTACATCTAAATATAAATCGGGAGCAAATAGCACGATATGGTCTAAGCATTGAAGACGTGCAAGCTGTAATTGAAACTGCAATCGGAGGGATGAAAATCACTACCACTGTGGAAGGAAGGGAGCGGTTCCCTGTTCGTGTCCGCTACCCGAGGGAGCTACGTGACGATCCGGAATCTATGGGAAAAATATTGATCCCAACTCCTACTGGCACCCAAATCCAACTTAGCCAAATCGTAGATTTTGAATATTTAAAGGGGCCTCAAGCTATCAAAAGTGAAGAAACATTTTTGGTGGGCTATGTGCTTTTTGATAAAAAAGATGGTTTCTCAGAAGTTACAGTTGTCGAAGATGCTAGAAACCTAATCCAAAGTAAAATTGATGCCGGAGAACTGGAAGTGCCAGCAGGTGTCACTTTTAAGTTTTCTGGAAGTTATGAAAATCAAGTCCGCGCTGAAAAACGGCTGGGTGTAATTGTTCCTTTGGTATTGTTTATCATATTCCTGATCCTCTATTTCCAATTCCGATCGGTAACTACATCGTTGATGGTCTTTACCGGAATCGCCATGGCTTTCAGCGGTGGATTTATTACACTCTGGCTTTATGGACAAGGATGGTTTGGAGATTTCAGTCTTTTTGGAACAAATTTCAGAGACCTCTTCCAAATACATACCATTAATTTGAGTGTTGCGGTCTGGGTAGGATTCATCGCTTTGTTTGGTATAGCGACCGATGATGGAGTACTCATGGCTACTTATTTGGACCAGAGTTTTAAGCGCAATAAGACTGATAATCTAAAAGGTATTAGACTGGCAATTGTCGAAGCTGGTCAGCGTAGGATCAAGCCTGCTATTATGACCTCAGCGACTACAATCATCGCTTTGCTTCCAATTCTCACTTCCTCCGGTCGAGGATCTGACATCATGATTCCAATGGCTATTCCTGCCTTCGGAGGGATGATCGTTGCAGCTATCACCTACTTTATTGTCCCTGTGTTGTATTCAATACGGGAAGAGCGAAAACTTAAAAATCAAACAGCATGAAAGTCATCGTATTCTCTATAATGCTAGGATTGCTACTGAACTTCTATGGATCAGCGCAAACTTTGGAAAACTATTTCCAGATCGCCGCCGAAAGTAATCCAGGGCTGAAAGCAAAATACAAAGCTTTTGAAGCTGCTATGCAAAAGATTCCGCAAGCGAATGCGCTAGCCGATCCAAACCTGTCATTTGGATATTTTATCTCTCCGGTAGAAACCAGAGTTGGTCCACAACGCATGCGATTCTCTCTCACGCAGATGTTTCCCTGGTTTGGGACACTCCGCACTCAGGGCGATATGTCCACTGTGCTAGCAGAGGCTAAATACCAAGAATTTTTGGACGCACGAAACATGCTTTATAGTCAAATTTCAGCAGTGTATTATCCCCTTTTGGAAACGAATGAACTGATTGAAATCGAAGAAGAGAATCTCCAAATTCTTACTACCTACAAATCCATTGCAACTTCAAAATTTGAAAATGGAATTGGATCATTAGCGGATGCACTTCGAGTGGAAATCATGAAAACCAGCTCTGGAACCAATTTGGAGGTGCTAAATCAGAAAATTCAATCTTCAAGTGCCTGGCTTAACTCGTTACTTGGAAGAGCCTATGATTCACCGATTGAATTTGCAGAAAGACTTGTTATACCAAACTCCCCTACGCAAGTTTCACTTGACTCCATTCAGAACAATCCTCTCCTGGAAAATATAAATCTAAAAATCAAAGCCAGTGAACTCAGCAAAGAACTGGCAACTAAGCAGGGATTGCCTAAGCTAGGTGCAGGAGTAGATTATGTCATTGTGGATGAAAGAAAAGACATGACACTACCAGATAATGGTAAAAATGTCTTTATGCCAATGGTCACAATGAGCATTCCTATTTTCCGGGGCAAATACGATGGAGCTAAAAAAGAGGCCGAACTACTTGCTGAATCCTATCAAGCCGAAAAACAAAACATCTCAAATCAGCTCTATGGCTCTTTCTACAGATTCAAAGTAGAAATGGAAATTCAGCTTGACTTAATTGCCTCCTATGATCGGCAGATACAAACAAGCGAACAAACGCTGGAATTATTGTATCAGGCTTACTCGAATTCAGGAAAGGACTTTGAAGAAGTATTACGACTGCAACAACAATTGTTGGAGTATAAAAAAATGAAGGCCAAAGCAGCAGTGGCATTCTATACCGCAGAGGCACAACTTAATTACTTAACCGCTAAAGAATACTACTATGAAAAATAACAATTATCTAAAATTCTCCGCAATGATGGCTATTTCTTTCGTCATCATGTATGCAGTAATGTTTTTAAACGCAGACCTATTCGAGCATGTCATGCTGAGTACTACCCGAACCTACATGACTTTATTGATGATTGCTCCGATGGCTATCTCTATGATACTTTTCATGTGGGGGATGTATGAAAACAAGAAAGCAAATTATCTTATTCTCGGGACTGCAGTAATTCTATTTTTAGGCACCTTGACCATGCTCAGAAATCAAACTTTAATCTCTGATATTCAATGGATGAAAGCAATGATCCCACACCACTCTTCAGCGATAATGGTCAGTCAATCGGCTCATCTAAATGACCCAGAAGCTCAACAACTGGCAAAAGATATCATTGAAGCTCAAAAGAAAGAGATAGCGCAGATGCAGGGAATGATCAAAAGACTTCAAGATTCAGAATAAGAAACCTTTAATAACCTCTTTAATTATGGAGCACTCAAATCAGCACGACAAACATAAATCCCATGATATGTCCAAAATGGACAGCAAGGATAAAAATGGTCATCATGACCATACAATGCACCATAAGCACATGATTGCCGATTTCAAAAAAAGATTTTGGGTCTCGATGGTTATTACCTTGCCTATACTCGTAATGGCCCCGATGATTCAGGAATTAGTTGGTTATGAATTCAGCTACAATGGGGACCGTTATGTTCAGTTTGGGCTATCCACCCTAGTTTTCTTTTATGGAGGTTGGCCATTTCTTAAGGGATTAGTAGATGAGCTTAAGAAAAAATCACCGGGAATGATGACACTCATTGCCCTAGCGATTTCAGTAGCTTATTTCTATAGTTCGGCTGTGGTCTTTGGACTATCAGGTAAGATATTTTTCTGGGAGTTGGTCAGTCTGATCGACATCATGCTGTTGGGACACTGGATAGAAATGAAATCAGTAATGGGTGCCAGCAATGCTTTACAGGAACTCGCCCAAATGATGCCGTCGGAGGCCAGAAGAGTGAAATCAAACGGTGAAACTGAAGATGTGCCTATCACAGATCTTCAAGAAGGGGATACGATTCAGGTTAGGCCTGGAGAGAAAATACCTGCTGACGGAGTAATAGTAGAGGGAAGCAGCCATGTGAATGAATCCATGCTTACAGGAGAATCCAAGCCTGTGGAAAAACATAAAGACTATGAAGTGATAGGTGGTTCTATTAATGATAATGGAGCACTTAAAATCCAAGTTAGGCATACTGGCGACGACTCCTATTTATCTAAAGTAATTGGATTGGTCACAGCGGCACAACAGACCAAATCCAAATCCCAAAATCTTGCAGACCGTGCTGCAGGTTGGCTTTTTTACATTGCTCTGGCCGCAGGTATAATTACCTTAATTGTATGGTTAAGCCTGGGCAAAGAATTTAATTATGCCTTGGAACGAATGGTGACGGTGATGATTATTTCATGTCCACATGCCTTAGGATTGGCTGTGCCTTTGGTCGTTGCAATTTCCACTTCAGTTTCAGCAAAGCATGGCCTATTGATTCGGAATCGCACCGCATTTGAAAATTCGAGAAAATTAACCACAATCATATTTGACAAAACAGGAACTCTTACCAAAGGAGAATTTGGAGTGACCAGATATGAATCTATTGTTGATACAATCGATGCAAATGAATTGCTTCGTTTAGCTGCTTCACTGGAAAATGTCTCTGAACATCCGATTGCTGCGGGAATTGTCAGAAAAGCCAAAGAATTGGATTTAAAACTAAGCGACCCTGAAGATTTTAAAAACATCACAGGAAGAGGCATACAGGCAAAACTTGAAGGCAAGGAATTTTCCATAGTCAGTCCCGGCAGCTTGAAAAAAGAAGGAATTGAACAACCAAAAGGAGCCTTTAAGTCAGAAGATGAGACGGTCGTCTTTGTACTTTCCGAAGGAAATCTAATTGGATATATAGCCCTTGCCGACGAAATCAGAGAGGAATCATTAGAAGCAATTCAAACCTTGAAAAAGCAGGGAATTAAAGTCCTAATGGCTACTGGTGACAATGAAAGAGTAGGAAAAGCTGTAAGTGAAGCACTTGAATTGGATGGCTACTTCGCTGAAGTATTGCCAGAAGACAAGCAGAAGATCATCAAGGATCTTCAAGAAAAAGGTGAATTCGTGGCCATGACAGGAGATGGTGTCAATGACGCCCCTGCTCTGGCACAGGCAAATGTAGGAATAGCAGTGGGCTCCGGTACCGATGTGGCTGCGGAAACGGCAGACATCATTTTGGTCAATAGCAATCCAAAAGACATAGCTAATCTCATTCTATTCGGTACGGCTACTTATAAAAAGATGATGCAGAACATCTGGTGGGCAGCAGGCTACAATATTGTGGCCGTTCCACTGGCTGCCGGTGTACTGGCAGGAGCAGGAATAATCCTTAGCCCGGCCATTGGTGCAGCGCTAATGAGCCTGAGTACGGTCATTGTAGCCCTAAATGCTCAGCTATTAAAAAGACAAATAAAATCCTAGATGAAAAATATACTCAAAAACAAATTCGTCCTGATTGCTATCGCTTTGGTAGTAGGACTTACAATCGGTTGGCTGATTAAGCCTTCTTCGGAGTTATCAGAGGAAACTGAAGAACATAACCATGTGGAGTCTATTGCTGGAATCCCGGTCACTTACACCTGCTCCATGCACCCTCAGATTCGACAAAACGAACCTGGTGACTGTCCAATATGTGGAATGGATTTAATTCCCTTAGAAAGTGAATCAGAAACTACGGATCCTATGTCCATTGCGATGTCTCCTACTGCGATGCAATTGGCAGGGGTTCAAACGATGATTGTCGGGAATTCCTCTGCTGATAAATCCATTCGACTAAGTGGTAAAATACAGGCAGACGAACGTTACAACTACACCCAGTCTGCCCATATTCCAGGTAGGATAGAGAAGCTAGCAGTCAATTTCACAGGAGAATACGTCAATAAAGGACAAGTTCTCGGACAGATTTATTCTCCTGAACTTGCCACTGCTCAAGAAGAATTGTTACAGACTCAAAAAATCAAGGAAACTCAGCCGGCACTTTTTAATGCAGCCAAAGATAAACTCAGAAATTGGAAGTTAACTGATGCTCAAATTGAAGAGATTTTAACTACTGGAAAGGTAACCGAACAGATTCCCATCCTTGCCAATGTTTCTGGATATGTCACTGACAAAATGGTCAATTTGGGAGATTATGTGCAACGTGGAGAACCCATTTACCAGATAGCAGACCTCAGTAATGTTTGGGTATTGTTTGACATTTATGAATCCGAGTTGCAATGGATTAAAAAAGGTGATGTAATCCAATTCACAGTAAAATCACTTCCCGGAGAGACATTCACAGGCAAATTAACCTACATAGACCCAGTCATTGATCCCAGCACCCGAGTGGCAAAAGCCCGGTTAGAACTAGGCAATCCTAATCTAAAATTCAAACCTGAAATGTTTGTATCCGGAGAAGTAGTAAGTAAAGGGTCATCAAAAGACGATAGCATTGTGGTGCCAAAAACGGCTGTGATGTGGACCGGAACTCGCTCGGTGGCTTATGTGAAAAATGTGACTAATCAAGCTGTGACTTTTCAACTTCGTGAAGTGACGCTTGGCGCATCATTGGGATCAGAATATATCATTACTTCAGGTTTAGAATCTGGGGAAGAAATCGCTATAAATGGCACTTTTAGCATCGATGCTGCTGCCCAACTGGCTGGAAAGCCTAGCATGATGTCTCCAGATGGCAGTGCTGGGATGACAGGCCATAACCATGGGGGCATGACGGGAAAAAACCAGGAAACAACCAGTCAGACTTCTGCTGGAAATGTAGGAGTTTCTGACAAAGCCAAGGATGCACTGAAGCCAGTTTTTGATACTTATTTCAAGCTGAAAGATGCATTGACTAATGATGATTTGGCAGAATCTAAATCCAGCGCGAATGATATGCTAGCCTCTTTGGGACAAGTAAACATGTCTGAATTCCAAGGTAATGCACACACGGATTGGATGAAATATGAGACAAAAATCAAAGCTGCTCTGGCTCATATTAAGTCCCAAAAAGATTTAGGGGAAATCAGAAAATCCTTCCTTTCTATATCTGATGAAATGCTTGGAATAGCAGAAAACTTCAAACCATTATCATCCAAAATACACGTGCAGCATTGTCCTATGGCAGATAGCAATAGAGGGGCGGATTGGCTGAGTTTGGAGGAAAAAGTTGTCAACCCATACTTTGGTCAGGCAATGCTTACTTGTGGTGAAGTCACCAAAACTATCTACTAAATTGAAAGCTTGAAATATCTAGACTAAATGCTGAAAAATAAGCAATACTACGCACGCAGAATCCATAGATTTCTAGGTGTGTTTATAGGAGTTCAATTCATCTTCTGGACTATTTCCGGACTCTATTTTAGCTGGACAGATATTGATGAAATCCATGGCGATCATTTCCGTACGGAACATATAATGCATGAATATGCCAAAGACCTGATCGATATAAACAAGCTAGACTCTACACTAATGATAGCTACGCTTGAACTAAGGTTTGTAAATCACAAACCTTACTACTGGGTGAATGAAAGTATATTATTTGATGCTGAAACCGGAAGTCTTCATCATGGGATTTCCGAAGCAGAGGCTAAAGAAATAGCGCAGATCTATGTCAAAGAGGATCTACAAATCAAGAAAATGGAATATCTGACAGAGACAGGAGCTCATCATGAATACCGAGAGTCTGCCCTACCCGTCTGGGCTATTCACTTTGAACATCCTGAAAACCTAGTGGCTTATGTGGATGCCAAAAGTGGACAATTCACCAAAGTCAGACACAGAGCTTGGCGCTGGTTTGACTTCCTCTGGATGTTTCACACCATGGATTATGCTGGAAGGGATAATTTCAACAACCTTTTACTGCGAATATTTTCCCTAGCAGGGTTGGCTGCAGTAGGTTCAGGCTTCACCTTGTTTTATATGACTAAAAAGAAAAAATTCAAACCAAAAAAATAAATATTTACCATCATGAAAAATTCAAAAACACCTTTAACCTTTATCCTATTAATCGCTCTTTCTCTTGCTTGTACAAGCAAATCAACTGAAAATCAGTCGCTAACAGAAGATTCGAATACTCATGAAATGCACGAAGCAGAATCCAACCAGCCTACTACTGCAGCAACCGCAACCATTGCTTTCAAAGAAGAATCAATTACCCAAATATTCAATGCTTACTTGGCTGTGAAGGATGCATTGGTGGAATCTAACGGCGAAAAAGTAAGTAGAGAGGCAGAAAAATTGAAGACTCTTTTGACTGAAGAAAAGTATAAGTCAATAAAAGTAGACGTACAAAAAATCGCAGAAAGCAAAGACCCAGAGATTCAACGTGAAACATTTAACAGTCTTTCTGATCAAATGATTGAGCTTGCAAAAAACAGCGAATTAGCAACTGGGAATCTGTTCCTACAACATTGCCCGATGGCAAATGGCAATAAGGGAGCGAACTGGATCAGTTTATCTGAAGAAATCAAAAACCCATATTTCGGAGAAAAAATGCTGAAATGCGGTTCAGTGACTGAGAAGATCTAACCCTTCACAACGGATGTTTAAAATAAGGTCTGGGGAAATCTGGATCTTATTTTTTTGTATTTGGGTTTTGACTCTATAAAATCACAGCTCTCATAGCCTAAAATGAGCATGAATATTCCCCACAGTCCCTTTGATCTATTCTCCCTATGCGAAACCCTCGTATTCTCTGTGGCAAGTACTCAATCCGAAATCCTAAATCTAAATCCCAAGAAACCTCTGATGCCTTGGTTTGGAGCAAAAACATAGGTAGGATCAAAAGTCAATGCATTAGGATTATCAGGGGTGGGGGCTACAGATCCATCAGGGGAGAAAACCACATTTTTATCAAAAGGATCAAATGCTCTAGCAATACTATTTGCGGGGGGTGTGAAATTCAAGAGGTTTTTCACCCCTCCATAAATCTCCCATTTTTCACCCAGAGTCTTGGTCAGCTGAATATTTTGAAGGCTATACCAAGTAGAATAAGCTGGGCGATCATCCAGGGGACCAAGTAGCGGCAAACGCATCGGACTATAGACATTTCCGGTATAATCCACCGTCAGGCCTAATCGGAAAAACTCATATCCAACAGACCAAACTCCGGAAAACTGCTCCGTAAGCAACTGACGGGTCCTGATTCCCTCCTCCTCAATACTCACATCCATGAGTGTGCCACCAGCAGTGATATTCAAACCGTTTGCCCAAGCAGCGTCAATATTTAGAGAGATTCCCTTCGAAACTGCCGAGCCATCCAGATTGGCATAAATAATTTGATTTGGATTCGTCTCATAGTCAGGAATGATACGATTAGTGAAATAGGTATAGAATGCAGAACCATCCAAGCCAAAAAAAGCACCCTGATCAGTATAGATTTTCTTCACCAGATTGGCATTTACATTCCAGCTTTGTTCAGGTTTCAACTCTTCTTTAAAAATCACTTCTCTTGCACCAGTCAATGCTGCATGATCCTCGGTAAACACATTAGCGACCCGAAAACCATTTCCTGCCGAAAGCCTAAAGACTGTATTCTTGTCAGCTGAAGCTAATTTATAATTTACACGTGGAGAAAATATAGATCCGTGGATGGAATTATAATCATAACGTACTCCAAGTAATAAACTCTGATTGGTAGTCAGCTTGATTTCATCTTGTAAAAAAGCACCTGGCAAATGAATTACTGAGGGTGCATTATTGTCAGAAATTAGGTCAGAAGTGGCTGAAGTGTTATCGTCATAATAGGTATATCGATAAGCCAAACCAAGTAGTAAGCCATGCTTCTGGGCTGTTTTGGCCCAAGTTAATTGTCCAAAACCTATGTATTGATCAGCTTTATAAATTGTTGTTCCATATACCGAGTTTTGGTTGTGTCCATTTGCCGAAAATTGAAAGTTCATAGCCTCCTCAGTTGGCAACTGCCAGGTGCCAAAAGCTTCCCATCGACTGGTGTATATACTCTCACCATACACCTCATCACCTCCACGATCTGCAGTGGTCCAGTTCATTTCTCCGCCCCAGCGATCTTCATAGACATATCTTCCTGCCATAGTAAGCAGTCTATTGTCTGGCCTTAGTACATTGATTTTCTGAAAGAAAGAAATCCTTTTCGAAAGTGTCACATCTGTAAAACCATCGCCATTATTATCAATAGGATTGTCGTAATAAAACGCATTCACACCAGTAAGTGATTGAATAGTTGAACCCCAATTCGAACGTAAGCCGAGATCCAGATTCATTTCTCCCCAGCCAGTGGCGAAGAAATCTGTGGACAGCAAGGGAGCAGATTCTGGCTTTTTTGTTATGACATTGATCAAGCCTCCAACTGCCTCTGATCCATAAAGTGTAGATGCAGGCCCCTTGACTACTTCTACGCGATCTATCAGCGCCTGGGGAATTCCCGTCAAACCATAAACCGTTGCCAACCCACTCACAATTGGCATTCCGTCTATCAACACCATGGTATATGGTCCTTCCAAACCATTGATGTGAATATCTCCTGTGTTGCAGACATTGCAGTTAATCTGTGGGCGAACTCCATTCACATTTTGGAGTGATTCAAAAATCGAGGGAGTGGGATTCGCCCTGAAAAAATTGGCACTGTACACTTCTACAGGTACAGGACTGTCCAGTTTTGATACTTCCTGCATCGTCCCACTTACTACGACTTCATCCAATCCTCCATCCATCTCCTGAAGTTCAAAAACCAAAGTTGACATTTTTTCACTTGGGATTTTCACCACTTTCTGTGCAGTTTGAAAGCCCACCATGGATGCCTGAACAGTGTAAGTACCAGTTTCGGAAATAGCTATTGAAAAGCCTCCATCCCTATCTGTGACTGCTCCTTTGGACATGCCCTTGACATAGACATTGGCAAATTCAACGGGTTCACCCTTCGAAATAACTTTCCCTTTCAGAAGCATATTCTGGCTGAAAAGACTGTTAGTAATTAAGAAATTAAGGAGTAAAAAAGTAAAAATCTGTCTCATGCTTTTCGGTCTGTTTTTAAATTAGATAGCACAAATCTACATTGTTAGATCATTCTAACAAAATTGTTTTAAATAATATTTTACCATATTTGAATACTAAAGCAATAGGATATGGCATCACAGACTGAAGAAAATTATCTGAAATCACTTTTCAACTTAGCAAATGACAAGAATGAGATCAATATCTCAGAGCTAGCGAATCAGATGCAAGTCAGTATGCCGACTGTCAACAGTATGGTTAAGACTCTTCAAAAAAATGGATGGGTGGTCTATGAAAAGTATAAACCTGTGGCACTTACATCCAAAGGCAAAAAAGAAGCTGCGCTGATCATCCGAAAGCATAGACTTACGGAAATGTTTTTGGTAAATAAAATGGGTTTTGGCTGGGAAGAAGTACACGAAATCGCAGAGCAGGTGGAGCATATCCACGCTCCAAAATTCTTTGAACGAATGGATGAAATGATGGGCTTCCCTACCATCGACCCACACGGCTCTCCTATTCCCGACAAGCAAGGCCGCATTCAAGAGATTAACTACCTCACTTTATCGGATTGTAAAGCCGGACAATTCGTTAAACTTGCCGGTCTTACCAATTCATCCACTGAATTTTTAGAATTTCTTAATGGCAGAAATCTCAGTTTAGGTACTGAGCTGACAATTCGCTCCAAGGAAGCTTACGATCAAAGCATTGTGGTCAGCTACTCTGATCATCCCAGCGAAACACTCTCCGAAAAAGTCTGTGAGAAGTTATTGGTGAAGGTTGTGGAGTAACAAAATTAAGCCGTACAATTTACTCCCTGGATGCAAATTCCTTTAGTTGGTTAATCAATGTTGCCCCTGAACTCGGCCGATTGATACCTTCTCTTACCAGTTTCCCTTCCTTGGTGATTACCATGTAAGTTGGGAAACCAGAGATTCCTACTTCTTTGTCAAACTTTTGGTAGCTATCGTTATCTAAAAAATAGTTGTCCCCAATGAGATTATGCTTTTTCACCATAGGCTCATAGGATTTCTCCGGTGACTGAGCGCAGAGATAGACGAAAACCACATCATTGAGTTCTTCTTTCTTTATCTCTTTCATGTATCCGAATTCAGATATACATGGTCCACACCAGGTAGCCCACACATCCACGTAAACTACCTTTCCTTGGTACTTCTCTTTCAACTGGCTGAGGATATTATCAGAAGCAGCGGCAATCTCAATTCCTTCTATAAATTTTAAGTTTTTCGTGGCTTCAAATTCTTCGATTTGACGATAGATCCCTTCCAAAACCTGAGGCTGAATATCAAGCTCTTCTAATTTTTCCTGAATTTCATTAGGCACATCATTCCCATGACTTAAATATGCTTGATCTAAGAAAGTGGAGATAATACTCGAACGCTGATAAATTCCAAAATCTGTAACTTTTTGCACCAAATGATCCCACACGGTCGAATAGTACATTGAATTTAATATCTGTGTGTTGTTCTTCATCACTTCAAGAGCTTCAGCATTAGTAAGCTTCACATCCGAAAGACTATTCTTTTCCAATACCTCTCTGTGCCACGCTTTAACAGCAACTTGACCGGAATCTGAGGAAACATTTTCAAGGAGAAAATCATACATTTTTTCTGCTTGAGACATCTGAATTTTTTCTCTTTCCATTTTTAAGGATGACTTGGCAAATTCCCGATTTAGATCAGCGTAACTTTCAGCCAATAATTCCTCTTTCTCATCCCAGACTAAACTTCTTACTTTTGCAACATATTTATCAGAGATATCTGCTGGCCCCTTAACACCTTCTTTATTGAGACGATTGTGAAGCCAAGAATAGCGCATCAAATCATCAGCCGCATCGATTCGAGTATTCCTGAAACTCATGTCTTTAACTACCTCACTTATGGGAAGTGAATCAAAATATTCTTGGTAAAATTGACGGTGTGACTCCATCAATTCAAGCCTATATTCCAAGTATTCGTCAGACTCTAGGGCTCGCTGCAAACTGTCATTTTCAAAGTATTTTCTCACTTTCATGTACTCTGGTCGAACTAAACGTAATTCCTCATTTTCAACAGCTAATGATCCCATAAAATCAATCCCCTGAACTTCAGTCCATGAACCTGAAAATGTTCTTTCGTCAATAATTAAAGCCTGATTTCCACCTGGAGTTGCTAGATAACTAAAAAATGAATTACCAATCTGAAGCATTACTGTTTGTGGATTCTCCAATGGGTAAATAATTTTAAATCTTCCCTTGTTATCAACATCCGCGACGAATTTCTTCTGATCATCGGCATATGCGTAGTTATATATAATCGAAATAGTAGGTGGCATGGAATCCACAGGTATAAACACACCCTGCAAAACCACCTGACCTCGTTGGAAATAATCATCATCAAGATTAGTAGAGGCAGTTGCTCGGTCTGATATATCTACAACTTTAGTAGAAATTATAGGATAAGCTTCTTCCTTAAATTTCAGAACTAAGTGATTAGCTTGTTTATTCAAATTGACATCCACTTTTTCAAGTTGATTGGATAAGCTCAGCATTCCCTCTTCATATCCATCAATATCCCACAGCTGACTATTGAATAAGGCATACTCGTCAGCTACAAAGAGCTTGAGAATGTTGGACCCGTCAGAGGCATACCATTTTCCCTGAACTTCATCAAAAGTTGGGTTCTGAGAAAAAACGGGATGAAAAGATAGGAAAACGATAAAAGTAATTACAATTCTAAAAAACATAACAGAGGAAGTTTAATACCCTTCTAATAAAAGAATTAAATAGTTTTGTGACAAGTAATCAAGTTCATAAAAGCTGGAAAATTGTCCTCTTTAAGAAAAATTATGAATAAGCAGGGCAATTTATCAAATGGCTAAATACTACTTGACAAATGAATTTAGGCACTTTAACCCAGATATAGTTAACAAGATCATCTCCAGTCATGTTTCTTTCTTTTGACACTTGGACGAGTAATTGCTACATTATTCCAGAACTAATTTTTAAAACATGATCATAGACGTACATACCCACATCAATAATTACCATGAAGACCGTGTCGTTTCGCTGGAAGATTGCCTGAATAAATTGACTGAAACTATGGAGGAAAATCAAGTGGATTACTCTTTGGTACTCACTTCCTACAAGGTCAATGAACACAGACCCAGCACCAAAAAGGTGGTCGAGGCTATCTCACATAGGAAAAACTTAGGAGTAGTGGCCGGTATCAGCTACTTGAATTATAATCATAGAGATCTCAGCGAGATAGCTGAATACTTAGAATCAGGTCTAATCAAAGGACTTAAACTCTATCCAGGGTACGAACCATTTTACCCAAATGATATGCGTATGAAGGTAGTCTATGACATGGCAATTGAATTTGACGTCCCTGTGATGTTTCATTCTGGAGACACTTATTCTCCCACAGGAAGGGTAAAATATTCCCACCCTATCCACCTTGATGATCTGGCGGTCGACTTTCCTGAATTAAAAATTGTCATCTGTCATGTGGGTAATCCCTGGATCAAAGACTGCATGGAAGTAACCTATAAAAACCAGAATGTCCATGCTGATTTTTCTGGATTAGTGCTTGGTGATTTTTCGGAGAAATTTGAGAAGTGGATGAAACATGAGCTGGAGCAAATGATTACTTATGCTGGCAATCCAAAGTATCTGCTTTACGGAACAGACTGGCCTATTTCTTCTATGAAATCTTATTTGAATTTTATGAAGAATCTGGACTTACCTCAAGAAAAAAAGGAATTGATCCTCTGGAAAAATGCTGCTGAATTGTTCAAAATTGACGTGACTAATATCAAGTAGTCCTGCATTTCCCCTTGGCTTCTTCTAGTTGATTTCTCCAAAAAAACATATCTGGTTCAAGTCTCACGACCTGCCTGACCGGTAGGCAGGCTTGGACCCAAAGTAATGCAGTCTCCAGACTGCCCTGCCAAACATTAATTAAGGCAAACTTCGCTCAACCTGACAGTCGCGACCTCTGCGCCCCACTCCGCGACCACCGTGGTTAATAAAAAAACTACCTACCGATCACCCAGTAGGTAGTTTTGCATTAAAATAAAGTCATTATTAACGAACTTCTTTCTTGTAATCTGTCACCAAATGTTCGATGAAAAACTCCATCATTCGGTCTCTGTTTAAAGCCGTGTGGCCTCCATCAGGCGCCACTTGCACTTCTATGCTTTTTCCTGCATCCTGAAATGCTTTGATCAATTGTAATGAATTGGATGGGTGTACATTGTTATCCGCAGTACCAAAGAAAACCAACAATTCACCCTCAAGCTGATCAGCCATATTCATTAAGCTGAATCTATTATAACCTTCCTCGTTATTCTCTAGCGTGCTCATAAAGCGCTCCGTGTAGATATTATCGTACAATCTCCAGTCGGTCACCGATGAATTTGCAACTGCCGCATGAACTAGCTCCGGGAATCTAAGCAACATTGAAGCCGCCACAGTTCCACCATATGAAGTTCCGTAAACCCCCACTCTATCTTTATCAAAATATGGGCGGTCATGAAGAGATTTGATGCCTTCGGCAAAATCATCCATTTCTACCAAACCTAGGTTTCCGTACAACTGATCCAGCAATTTCTTACCTCGTCCTCTCACATTTCGACCATCGATGTTAAGCACTAAAAATCCATATTCTGTCAATGGGTCTGGGAGTACAAAATTCTCACGGAAAGCGTTGGTAGCCGGCCCACCGTAGTTACTTAGGATAACCGGGTATTTTTTAGTAGAGTCAAAATCCGATGGAAAGTGAATCATACCATGCAATTCAGTTACACCGTCTTTTGATGTGAAAGTGAATACTTCCACTTTTTTCAAACCCAATTCTTCAAACTTACTCATGTCACTTTTCGCCAATTCGGCAACTACTTTCCCTTTTGCATCCATCAAATTTGTAATTGGAGCTATTTCATGAGTCTGCGCTACATCTACAAAATATTTACCTTCAGGAGAAATCGTCACAGCATGGTTGAATTTCGGATCTGTCAATCGGGTATCTTTTGTACCATCGAGTTTTACGCGGTGAAGCTGCATCAGCATGTGATTGTCACCGCTGCGAGCCAAGTAATAAAGCATTTTATCATCCTCATCTACTTTCACGATATTGGATACTTCGAAAGGATGAGTGGTTATGGGATTGACAAGGGTACCGTCAAAATTATACAGGTAGTAATTGTTAAAACCTGATCTTTCAGAAGCCCAGATGAAGTGCTTCCCATCAGCAAGAACTTCCATCTCCGGGGAATTCTCCACGAAACTTGGAAGCCATTCTTCACGGATCACCGTTCTGCTTTTGCCAGTTTCAGGATTTGCTGCGCGAAGTTCAAGAATGTTCTGACGTCTATTGGTGCTGTGGAAAAGCAATTCTTTGCCATCAGGAGTCCAAGACAAGTCATAAATATATGTACCTAAATCTCCATCGCTGTAAGGCTTGCCATCTCTGATATCCAGTTCAGTCATCTTTTTGGTAGCTACATCATAGACCATAAGATCTACAGGAAGGTTGGGCTCTCCTACTTTAGGATAGGCTTCAATCTCAAGCGAATCATATAAACTCAGTTGATTCAAAAGCACATAGTATTTCTTCACATCCTTCTCAACAAATCTGTAGAAAGCGATCTTGCTACCATCTGGGGACCACCACATAGCGGTATTTTGTCCTAATTCCTCTCCATAAACCCAAGTTGCAATACCGTATTTCACTTGGTTTTCCTCATTACCATCAGTAGTAATTGGGATTACATTGCTACCATCTGCATCACTGAGGTACATGTTGCGATCTTTGGTAAATGCCTTGTATTTGCCATCAGGAGACTCAGCTGAATCGAACTGACGGCCTCGGGCAGGTCTATTATTAGCTCTTCGCTCCTGAGCTGGTGGATCCCCCAGTTCTGTGATCTTTTTGGTTTTGACAGAAAAGGACTGAAGTTTACCATCTTCTACAAATTCGAAGGATTTGCCATCCTCGGCCCAATTCACATTTAGGCTACCTGACTTAACTGCAGATCTAATTTGGGGAGCAATCTTTTGGTATTGCTCATAGCCAGGCATGCTTTTAAGTTTGTCCTGAGCTTGAGAAACAGAAATGGTGGTGGCTAAGGCTGTCGCCATAGTTAGGAAGAACTTATTCTTCATATCATATTCGGGTTAAGTTTATTCGTGTTGCGATGATACTATTTTTAGCTGTAAAAAACAGGTATAAATACACGATAGGTTGCTCAAACTCAATATTATTTACTCTTCATTTTCGTAATAATGATATCAAATCCAGTTCAACTAAACCTGATTTTGTAACCATATAACAGATTCCAGCATCCAAGGGATAATCAACAAACTCCCCACATGAAAAACTTTGACTCGCTAAGCAAACTGCTGATTGCTACTTTTTTCCTTTTTTCGCAAATCACCCAACTCGTCTATTCTCAAACCTTGGAAGCTAAGATCGATTCTTTGCTCGAAACTACTTTTTCTCCAGAAGGCCCAGGAGCTGTTTTTTTGGTTGCCAAGGCCGGTAAACCCATTTATAGAAAAGCCTTTGGACAGGCCAACTTGGAACTCAATGTCCCAATGAATACCGGTAACGTCTTCGAAATTGGCTCAATGACCAAACAGTTTACGGCTATAGCTATTTTGACGCTAATGGAGCAAGGTAAGCTTCAACTCGATAATGAGATCACTAAATTCTTCCCCAACTACCCTACTTATGGAAAAAGCATCACTATTCATCACTTGCTCACACACACCTCGGGCATCAAAATTTTACTGTCATGAAGTCTCTGCGGGCAATCGAAAGGCAAGATCTTACGCCTTTAGAATTAATCGATTTTTTCAAGGAGAATCCAATGGATTTTGATCCCGGAGAAGAGTTTAAATACAATAATTCAGGTTATGTGATTCTGGGATATATCATAGAGGTTCTTTCAGGGAAAACTTATGCTGAATTTATTCAAGATAATATTTTCGACAAACTCGAAATGAACTCCTCTCAATATGCCAGCCACTCCGAAGTCATTGAAAACCGTGCATACGGCTACCATCAAAAGGATAAATATGTAAATAAGACCTTCATCAGTCTGAGTTTACCTTATTCATCCGGATCGCTAATGTCCACCGTGGACGATATGCTCAAATGGAATGAAGCATTAAAAAACAACACCCTGCTTAAGGAAGAAACCACGAAAAAAGCATTTGAGAATTACAGCTTAAATTATGGTGAAAAAATCAACCACGGCTATGGATGGCATATTACCACTTTGAATGATGCCCTAACTTTTGAGCATGGAGGCAGCATTTTTGGATTCAAATCCATGGGAGTATACTTGCCTGAAGAAGATGTTTATGTGGTCGGTTTGAGTAATTGTGACTGCAATTCTCCCACGAAATTGACCCGAGATATCGCACAGTTAACTATGGGAAATTGAGAGATTAATCCCGTCCATTGCAATTGAATTTCCCTACTCATAAAATCTCCATATATTGGTTTGGCAAAGTCAAAAACCCGCAATAATCAATATATGGAATACCGAAAGTTAGGAAACACAGGAATAGATTTGTCTATTCTTGGATTTGGCGCGTCACCCATGGGTGATGTTTTTAATGTTTCTGACGAAAAAGATGGCTATCGTGCCGTGCATTATGCGATTGACCAGGGGGTGAATTTCTTTGATGTTTCTCCTTTTTATGGAATTACCCTAGCGGAAAAGCGATTGGGAAATGCACTCCAAGGCAAACGTGACAACGTGATTTTAGCTACTAAATGTGGACGTTACGATTTGCAGGAATTTGATTTTTCTGAAAAGCGGATTCTGCAAAGTGTGGATGAATCACTTAAAAGACTGAAAACAGATTATGTAGACTTACTTCAGCTTCATGACATTGAATTTGTAGACAAAGAACAAATTCTGAATGAAGCATGGCCAACACTGCTTAAACTCAAAGAGTCTGGAAAAGCCCGATTCATAGGAATCACTGGACTTCCAGTAAACTATCTAGCTGAAATCACGAGAAATATCGAAGTGGATTCGGTGTTATCATGGGCACATTATAATTTATTAGAAGATGAAATCAATCGGGAACTAGTGCCACTTTCTAAAGAAATAGGCTTTGGTTTGATGAATGCTGCTCCTTTGATGCAACGCATACTTTCAGATGGGGAGTTACCAGATTGGCATCGATCTCCACCAGCAATGAAAGCAATGCAATCAGAGTTACTTAAGCTTTGCGCGAACTATGGCGTAAAACTCAGTGATGTGGCCATCCGCTATGCACTGGATCATCCCGATATTACTACTACGATAGTGGGCATGTGTGATCTTGCGACTATCACACAAAATATTAGTGTACTTGATTTCAGAATTCCAGATGGCTTATTAGAAGAAATCGAAACGCTGGTAGCTCCTGTCAAAAACCAAATGTGGTATGAAGGCAAGTCTGAGAACAATATTTAAGAAAAAGACGGAAGACGAGTACTCAAAAATAAGTTAGCATTTCAAATAATTAAATCCCCCTTGCCCCCCTTTGAAAAAGGGGGAATCACCAAGAAAAGAACCTCAACTATTGACCGCAGTAGCCTGCAAAAATTTAATTAAGTAAAGACAATAACTCAAACCTTATGAAAGCATTAGTTCTAACTGATATCGGTAAAACAGAACTCCGAGAAGTCGAAAAACCCACTCCAAAATCGGGAGAAGCCCTCCTTAAAGTTGGAATGGTCGGCTTTTGCGGAGGAGATCTGAATAGTTACCGAGGTCTTTTTCCACTGCAAGAATATCCGAATATTCTAGGCCATGAGGTTGGTGGCACGATTGAGGAATTGGGTGATGATGTTCCTGCTGAAATCAAAGTTGGTATGAAAGTGACTGTTTATCCATATCTGAATTGTGGAAAATGCATCGCCTGCCGAAAAGGCGCCCGTAATGCCTGCAAGGAAAATAAAACAATGGGAGTTCGACGTCCAGGAGCTATGTGTAGATACATTGCTTTGCCATGGCAGGATGTATTTCCATCGGAGAAATTATCGCTTCGCGAATTAGCTTTGGCAGAGCCTCTCACTGTTGGTTTTCACTCTGTGAACCGTGCTAAAGTCACTTCTCAGGATCGTGTCGCTGTGATCGGCTGCGGAATCGTCGGCTTGGGAGCTGTAGCTGCTGCAGTTGAGCAGGGTGCAGAAGTGATCGCCATTGATCTAGATGACGCCAAACTTGAGATCGCAAAGAAAATCGGAGTTAAGCATACCATCAATCCAAAGAAAGTAGACCTACATCAGGCTCTTCAAGAGATGACAACCAACGATGGTCCTGATGTAATTATTGAAGCGGTCGGTAGTCCCATAACTTATCGCCAAGCCGTAGAAGAAGTGGCCTTTACCGGAAGAGTAGTTTGCATAGGGTATGCAAAAGCACCCGTCGAATTCAATACATCACTGTTTGTGCAGAAGGAAATAGAAATCTTGGGATCAAGAAACTGCACTACCGAATTCCCTGAAGTGATCAGCTATCTGGAGCAGGGAAAATTTCCTGTGAATGAAGTAATCAGCAAAGTAGTAACACTAGACGAGTCCGAACAGGCACTTGCAGATTGGGCGATGGATCAGCAGGGTATAATTAAAATAATGATTGATTTTGACAACTAACGAAATGATAAAATCCTGCGTAACAATTGCTTTAGTTCCTCAAATTAAAAGTGGCCCTTGGATTTTTTGGGAAGACTTAGAAGCTGGAATGGCGAAAGCTTCCAAACTTGACTTTGATGCGATTGAGCTTTTCACAGCTTCCGCTGATGCAATTAAAATCCAAAGACTCCAAGAACTATTGGATAAATATTCCCTCAAACTCGCGGCTGTTGGAACGGGTGCTGGCAAGGTCATCCATGGTCTAACGCTTACTGACCCTGATTCAGAAATTCGGAGAAAAGCTATATCCTTCATCTCAGACATGATTGACTTTGGAGCTGCTTTCGGAGCTCCGTCAATTATCGGCTCAATGCAGGGAAATGTACTCCCTGGAAAAGACAGAGAAGAAACGATGTCTTGGCTAGCTGAAGGATTGAACCAATTGGGAAAGCATGCTGAATCAAAAGGAGTAATATTGATCTACGAACCACTTAACCGCTACGAAAGTAATTTAATAAACACACTTGAAGCTGGATCAAAATTCTTGGATTCTTTAGATACCAAGTCAGTGAAGCTGTTGGCAGATTTATTTCATATGAATATTGAAGAAGGTAATTTGGAAGAAAGCATTTTGAACTGGGGAAAAAGCATCGGCCACGTACATTTTGCGGATAGCAACAGAAGACCAATGGGTTTTGGACATACCCAAATGGAAAGTATAGCAGATGCGCTTAAAACAATTGGCTACACTGGCTATGCTTCAGCGGAAGCTTTCCCCTACCCGAGTCCAGATGAAGCTGCTGAGCAGACGATAAAGGAATTTAGGAAATGGTTTAGATAGGATTTGAGATTTGAGATTTGAGATTTGAGATTTGAGATTTGAGATTTTTGAACCTCCTTCTACAACTAGTTAAGTTATATCTCTTAATTCAAAGGCCTTTGATCTAAATCCCCCTTACCCCCTTTTACGGGCATTTCGAGTCAATATTGAATAAGAGATTCAAGGGGGAGTTGCCCAATTCTTGATTCTTGACTCTAGGCTCTTGGCTCTAGCTTCTAAAACCTTATGTCTAACGTCTAATGTCTTAAATCTAAAACATAAAAAATGAAACGTTTTGCACTTACACTTGACCTCATTGATAACGAGGAATCAATCAGAGAATACGAGCAGCATCATGCTAAGGGTGCCGCTTGGCCAGAAGTCACCCAACATGATATTGATGCTGGAATTCTTAATATTGAGATATTTCGAACAGGAAACCGCATGTTTATGCTTCTGGAAACGGTAGATGAATTTGACTTCGAAGAGAAGGCAAAATTCGATGCCTCCAATCCGAAAATTGCAGAATGGGAGGCATTTATGTGGAAGTATCAGCAGCCCATACCGTGGGCAAAACCTGGTGAAAAGTGGGTACTGATGAATAGAATCTTTAAGTCTGGTGAGTAATTAACAAAGATTGACTAAGCACTTTATCATTTTATAAGCAATTTTCTAATCCACAAACTTTTCTCACTTATGAAATACCCATGACGAGCGGACGACATACAGCGGGATGATTATAACCCAGCAAACACCGCATCAGCAGATTTGTTTGTGGTTAGGGCGCGCTGGGGTGACGCAGCAGCGAGCCATGCGGCTGGTCTGCGCGCGGAAGCTTTGCTGGCGTCTTGGCCTTTTGGTTCTTTTGGGCCAAGCCAAAAGAACAAAGAAAACGAGCTTGACTCAAGCCTCACACAAGAGGATATTTAAAAACCTCTGTAAACTCACTTGACTATTTCTTCCAAATAACTAAAAGATTTAATTTATAATCACATGAAAAACAACATAAAATTCCCTCTGCTCATTGCCTTAGTCTTGTCCTGCTCTGCCTTGACCTACGGACAAAACACGATGACTCCCCCTCATGGCTATGATCATGATATTGGAACTATGGTATCCATGCTGGAAAACCTCAGAACAAGGATAATCATGAGCACCCGAAGTCTAAATCAGAATCAAACAGATTTTTTATTGGATGATAAAGCCAATAGAATCGGTGCTATGATCATGCATTTGGCTGCAACTGAAGTTTATTACCAAGCCTATACATTTGAAGGCAGAAGTTTTAATAAGGAGGAAAAAGAGAAATGGGAAACTGCTTTGAATTTGGGTGATGAGGCCAGATCTGAGTTTGTTGGAAAGCCTATTCAATATTATTTAGATATCTGGGCTGAAGTCCGTCAAAAGACATTAGATACACTCAAAACCAAGGATGATAAATGGTTTGCTACTTTAACAACAGGTGGGCAGACTGACAATCACTGGGCATGGTTTCATGTGATGGAGCACTAGGCTAATCATATGGGGCAAATCAATATGCTGAGAAGTAGATTACCTGAGTAAGTTCTGTCCCAATTAAGAGGATCAAAAACATTTTCAAAAAATCATACTCAATATATAGCCGAAATTTAATTAACTTAAACATAATATGGCCTTTAAAAGGCTAACAATAAACTTTTAACCCAAAATCATGAGCCTACGTTTGTCTTCAAAACTTTTAGTGTTTTTGGTTTTCTATTTACTGATGTCATGCGATAAAAAAGATGATCCAACTCCCGATCCTGATCCATTTCCATCTTTATCTACATACAAAGACAGATTCTTAGCCGAAGCTAAAGCCAGAGGGTATGATCTGGATTTCTCTGGTTTGGATGTCCGCTACGTAGATGAGAAAATACCAGAAGAAGGAACTACTTTTTGTGGATATGGCTATGTAAATCATTCACAAACAGGACGAAGAACTGTTTTAATTTCAAAAGAGAGTTCTTGTGGATGGATAAATGATTCAGATTTAAACAGAGAGAAGTTCTTTTTTCATGAAATAGGTCATGCATTCTTAAATCTCTATCATGATGATTCATTCCTTTGTGATGGAAGTCCTGCTTCTTTGATGCATTCAGATGTTCGCCTTTATTCCTATTATTTAGAAAAACCAGAATTAAGGAAAGATTACATTGATGAGCTCTTCGATAGGTTGGCTGCCGAAACAAAATGTATAGAACCAAAACAAGATTGGGTCAATAATCCAGTTTATTTTAAACATGAAGGTGGAGATGAACAATGGACTTTTCATGATGCACAAGGTAATTTTGTAGGTTCTAGATCTACTGAATCCCCGCCCTATTCACTAAGGATATCTTCAGTTCCTGGTAAAAATTCAACTGAAACAGGCTATTGGAATACACAATTGAAGGTCACAAACATACCCCAAGGCGCTAAAGTAACTTTGCGTACAAAAATAAATTCGGAGGGACTGGTTGGAACAGGAGCTGCAATAGGGATGCGCGTTTATGAACCGCAGTTATTTCCGCTAGGAGCACAATTAGTTGAAACATATGTTACAGGTACTGAATCAGAACCTGTAACAGGTAAATTGACAAACCATATGTTGGAAATTTCTATTCCAAGCTATTCCAGAGAAAACACAATGCTTATCCCTTTCGCAATAATGCTTCCGGGAACTCAGGGGGAGGTTTATTTTGATAATTTTGAAATTATTGTAGGAGAACCTTGATCAACTGATCCTTTTAATCCATGATCCTATTTCACAACAACCTCAAAAGTCTTTTCAAAAGCCAAACCGTCTTTTGTCAATCCCTCAACTCTCAGATTCATCCGTTTTAGAGCTTGGGGGATTTTTACTTTAAAAGAATAAAGGCCCTTGTCGGTTTCAGCATTTGCATCCCAATAAAGAGTTGGTTTACTTTCTACTGCTTGATCACTCTCATAGCTATCAGGAAATGGTATTTCTCGTGAAAAGCCACGAATCTTAAACTGCTGAAATTCGGATGAGTTGAAAGCCGTTTGTTCAGTAGCATCAAATCTATTGCCTTTTTTGGTGGTAATCATAATTACTCCGCCAAATCCTGCCATACCAAAGGAAGCTGAATTGAAAGTGTAAACTTTAATCGATTCCAATTCAGCTGGAATAAAGGAGCTCATAATTTGGTCAAACTGTTCATTTTCCAAAAAAGGATATTGAGCTCCATCAATTATCAACAAGGGATTTGATGCCTTCAAGCCAAAATTATAATTCCCAATACTTTTTCCTCCACGCTTAAATCCTAAATATCCTGCTAAAGCTTCAGGGGAAATAGTTGTCAGCCTCTCCCCACTCAGCTCTCGATCAGCCATTCCATAACCATAATTTCGATCTTCAAGTGTTTCAATTTTGTCGTCTTCCTTCACAAATTCTTCAAGCAACACATAATCACCTGATACATCAAACCTTAAATCATCAGGGTTTCTCAAGTAAGTTTCATAATTGATTTTTGGATAGGAACCTTTGAAAAGCGGCTTGCTATTTTCATTTATAGTTATCGATCCATAGTGCCTTTGCTTGGAATCCAGTGCAGCAATTGAAATCGTCGCCGTATCTGTGAAATACAAACCTGTAGCACGGAAATATCCCGAAGAATCTGTCTCTACTATTCCATAATCTGCTAAATCATCCCGGACAACGGTAATTGGATTCACCAATGGATCCCGTTTCTTATCTCTGGTGAATTGCCCATCTATTGTAATCCCAAACTCAATTTGATGATTGCCAAGGGTAAGGTTCTTAGGTGGATCTTTTACATCAAGCCATTCCATAGCATTTAAAATAATCATCTGATCAGCGACCGTTGATACCAAATCTGCATCCGTTAAGGAAACTGTAAACTGCGCGTCTGTCAGCTCCTCCGTTTCATCTAGAAGTGATAACTGAAATTCCATTTCTTTATAAGAATCTCTGAAAAACAATGAGTCTGTCAAATTGATAGTCAGATCTCCAAAAAGATCAGGATTGGTAATGGCGACAGTTTGGATATTTTCTTCTTTTTTCAAAATAGGAAGTGCTCTCAGAAAAATATCCTTCTCAGGGTAGTTACGCATCCATTCGGTATAGGCGCGAAGAAAGTAATCGCCTGATTTAAGTTCATTTGGCAAAACGAATGCTCCTGCAATCTTTCCTTCTTTGATGGGAAAAGCTTCAGATTGAATGATTTTTGAGTCTTTATCCATCAAGTCCATATAAACAACTCTGCTGAGTGTATCGGACATGATCTTATTTTGATATAGCATTTGACCACCAAGCCAGACCGTCTCACTAGGATAATAGTAAGGCTTATTGGTATTGACGTAAGGTTTTTCGCGAAGATTATTCCAGCGGGAAAATCTCATCTGAGGGCTATCAATTTCTGTCAGATATCTATAGCTATCCAAACTCTTTGATGGCACATAGTCATGTGGCAAAAACCTCCCCATCCGCTGCCTCCCCATGTAGCCAGACATAACTACCTGCGAAGGAACTACCGGAATTCCATTGCGATCAATATCAAAATATCCTAGAGGCGCAGAAACCCAACTGACAGAACTATAAATATCTGAATAATAGTCATTTACCCATGATTTCCCACTGTAATGAATTTCTGCATCATAAGGCCAAATTATCCGATAATTCCCATTTTCCAGAGGTACTCTTTGAATAGAATCGGCAAAAACCCGCCTTATGGATTTGTCAATTTCCTCGGTAAATACATTTGTACGCACCCTAAAATGATCAACAGGAAGTAACTCGAAAATCCGGAAATCTTCTTCATACACATTAGCCAACAAAACAGATTTTAACAAATGTCTAATTGACCCCATATAACTACTCACCTTGTTGGTTTCTACTTTGGCTAGTTCAACACTGTCTGTCACCTCTTGAGAGTCAAAAAAAACAAATCCCACATAGCTGGAACGATTGTGATAATAACGATAATCCTTCAAATAATAGGTTACATCGTACCCCAAGGCATCGTTTACAATCTGTAATGGCTCCTGTGCTGTGGCATGGACGTAATTAGGACCATTTTGTCTAACCGTTTCAAAATCCAACACCCAGGGATTCTTAATATCCAGTTGCGCAGCAAAAGGATCATCCGGAAGCGCTAGAAATACCTGCTTGAAGCGACGTAAATCCCGCTCCCACTTTTTATCCCGACGTGATTTCAATTCTACCTCAGTCAGTACAGATTCCAAAGGTTCCAGCTTAAAATTCACCGTGGTGGAACCAGAAAGATTCAATGTCTTTGTAGCTGTCACATACCCAACAAACGAAGCTACCAACTCAACATTTCTTGGAAGATCTCCACTTATGCGATAGTGGCCTTCATCATCGGTAGTACTTCCTAAAGTAGTGTTGTTGATAAAAACATTGGCAAAAGGCATGGCCTCACCTGTTTTTGCATTTTTTACTGTTCCGGAGATTGTTTGAGCATTCACTAAAAAATTTACACCCAAACAAATTATCATTAGCAGATTCCTGATACTTGGAAAAAATAAATTCATTTGGCTAAAATTGGGTTTAGCCTCTTAAGATACCAGTTTTACCGAAAAAAATCCTCTAAACAGTCCAGCTTCCGGAGAAACAGGACAATAATACTGTGTGCTCTGCGAAAACCTTCGCGTACTCGGCGGTTAAAAAAAAAACCACTCGTTTTAGGAGCGGCTTCAAATTTTAATATCCCAGAGTTTTTAACATACTTTCCTCAGTCTGGTCTTTCGCAAAGAGTCGATGAGTAATATTCCCATTTTCATCTTTATCAATCAACACGTGCTTTGGTGCTGGAATTAGGCAATGTTGGATTCCACCATATCCACCGAGTGATTCTTGATATGCTCCTGTATGAAAAAAGCCCAGATACTGTACTTTCGTTTCAGGCTTTGGAAGGTAAATATTATACTGGTGAGCTTCAGAGTTGTAATAATCCATACTGTCGCAGGTCAGCCCACCCAGATTGATATTATGATATTCAGCATCCCAATTATTCACCGCAAGCATGATATATTTCTGGTTGAGCCCCCAGCTATCGGGCAATTGCGTAATAAATGATCCATCGATCATATACCAAAGCTCTTTGTCATTTTGGAGCTTTTCTTCCAAGACAGAATAAAGCACCGCCCCACTCTCTCCTACTGTATAGCTTCCGAATTCCGTGAATATATTCGGCTCTTCTGTATTGTTTTTGCCACACATCCACTTGATGTTCTTCACGATTTGATCTGCCATGTATTGGTAGTCATAATCGAAAAAGACATTGGTCTTGATCGGCCAGCCACCGCCAATATCCATAGAGTCCAAGGTAGGTGAGATCTTTTTCAGATCTACATATTTCTGGATAAATCGAGTCAATTCTGACCAATAATAAGCAGTATCTCTGATCCCGGAATTGATGAAGAAATGCAGCATTTTCAGGCTAACATTTGGATTATCCCTGATTTTATCTTCGTACAGCTTGATGATATCATTGTATCTCACACCTAGTCTAGAGGTATAAAAACCAAACTTTGGTTCTTCATCAGCAGCGATTCGGATCCCTACTTGGAAGGGTACTTTCACATGTTCCAAGTAATAATCGATCTCAGCCAAATTATCCAAAATCGGCACACAGTTCACAAAACCGTCATTTAACAATTCAGTAATGTACTGCTTGTACAACTCCCGCTTAAAGCCATTACACACGATGAAAGTATCCTTTGTGATTTTGCCCTTGGCATAGAGACTTCTAACCAAAGGAATATCAAAAGTCGAAGATGTCTCGATATGAATATCGTTTTTTAGCGCCTCATTGAGTACAAAGCTGAAGTGAGATGACTTGGTACAATAGCAATAGGTGTAATTGCCCTTATAGTCATGCTGCTCCATTGCATTCCTGAAATATGTCTTGGCATTCTGAATACTCTCGGATATTTTGGGTAAATAAGTAAGCTTTAGCGGAGTGCCATAGGTTTCTATGATCTCCATCATATTTACTCCATTGAAATGCAGTTCATTGTTTTCTACTTTAAATTCTTTGGTAGGAAAATCGAAGGTCTGCTCAATCAGATCTTTGTAGGTATTCATTAGCAAGGTAGTTGGTGTTAAAGCCCTGCAAAAATTGCTTTTTCTCAGGGGAATTCAAACGAAAAAGGGACAAATCCCAAAGGACTGTCCCATTATTAGAAAAACGTAATGATTTCTTAATTTTCTGCAGAACCCAACATAGCATTTTGAAGCAAGAATTGCTCAGAATTGAAATGCTTTCTGTTGGTGATCACTTTTTTCAATACTTGTTTGAATTTTACTTCGTTTTGCAAAAGCAAAATCAGTTGAGAAAAAAATAAAGAAACTTCAGACTGACTTGATTCTGGGTAATGAAAGTATGCTTCTTTATCAGTGGAAGAAAACCTCAATTTCAAACTCTTTGGTTTCCCAGCTTCACTTAGTCCTCTGAAAAGTGGGTAAAGAAATTCAAACTTCTCCTCAAATTTGCACATTCCCTGCATGACCTTATCAGATTTCTGATTGAAGATCTTTACAATCTCCTGCTGATTAACGGAAACTTTAGAAATGCCTTTGGCTAAACTATTCACTTGATCATTTGGTGTAGGATCTGTATGTGGTAATGCGCTCATTTTTTTGAGGTTTATATTTACTTACGTGTCAAATGTAAAAGAGTTTTTCTTATAATCCCATACTCCCTATAATTTTTATAGGGTAATGGAGATATGGATTTTGATTACTTTTTTAAAGTATTGTATTTCCACATTACATTAATGTATTTCCACCTTACAGTTTTACACCTTGAAGTTTTTCTAAAGCTTGATCCAAGTCTAAATCATTCTTAGCGAAGCAAAATCTAAGTATCTTATGATCCCTTTTATCGGAGAAAAAAACTGAAATTGGAATGCTCGCGACCCCTATTTCTTTGGTTAACCGTATAGCAAGTTCATAATCTGATTCCTGGGAAATGTGGCCGTAGGACACCATCTGAAAGAAACTCCCTTCCGCAGGAATGAATTTAAATGGAGTTTTCTTTAGCCCCTCACAGAAAATATCTCTTTTCTTCTGATAGAAATCAGGAAGTGACAAATAGTGTGAAGATTCGGATAAGTAATCTGCCAAGGCATATTGTAAAGGCGTAGCCGTGCTGAAAGTCAAAAACTGATGGATTTTCCTAAATTCTTCAGTGAGTTTGGGCGGAGCCAAACAGTATCCGATCTTCCACCCAGTCACGTGAAAGGTCTTCCCGAAAGAGCCGCAAATAAAAGTTCTTTCTCTTAAGATCGGATGAGTCAAAAGAGAAAGGTGTTCCCTCCCATCAAAGGTGATATGCTCATATACTTCATCGCTGACGACAAAAATATCTTTGTCCTGAATCAATTCTGCCAGGGTATTTAGATCATCTTGCGTCCACACATAGCCGCTCGGATTGTGCGGGGTGTTTACCATGATCAATCGCGTCTTGTCAGAAATAGCAGACTTTACTCTTTCCCAGTTTACCGAAAAGTTTGGCAACTCCAGAGGAACAAAAACTGGTATTCCTCCATTCAATTCCACAGCAGGCGCATAGGAATCATATGCAGGATCTAATAGGATAACTTCGTCACCAGCTTTCACCACTGCTGTCACTGCAGCATATAGTGCCTCCGTAGCTCCAGAAACTACAGTTACTTCCGTTTCTGAATCTAGTTCAATACCATAAACCAACTTGGTTTTCTCTGCAATTCTCTCACGTAAAACTGGGACACCGCTCATCGGCGCGTATTGATTATATCCCGTCCTCATATATTTATCCACTAAATCGAGCAATGCCGGATCACAATCAAAGCCAGGAAAACCCTGAGAGAGATTAATTGCCCCACAATCACTCGCGAGCTTAGACATAACCGTGAAAATCGTCGTCCCTACATGGGGAAGTTTGGATGAAACAGACATAACTCAAAACTATTGATTTTGGGATAAGAAATAGAGTAAGTTGTGAAAAGTAAGTGGTTTGTATTTTCATTGTGAGAAGTCGAAAGCTCGATAATCTTATTTAACATTAGCTGTTTGTGTGACACGAACAACGGGAAATAGTGTGAATCGTTGATTCTCCGACTTGGCCCCACGACAATACAGTCTCTTATCTAACATTGTGATGTGGATATTAGAGCAGTCAGGAGACTGCAATACGATCGGCACAAGTCTGGAGACTTGCGCCAGATGAATTTTAGCCATTTTTAACTACTTTTGCGACGCTTTACCCAACCCAATATAACTTTAAACTCCAACCAAGAATGCGAGATATAAAATTAGTAGAAGTACGATCTGAAATTGCCGCCGGTACCCGTGGGGCTAGTATGGGGATAGATGCTTTGAAGATTGCTAGTTTGGATAAGAAGTCTGATTTCTTTACTCAGTTTGATCCAATCAACGTACCTGATGCCAATAATTACCTTTGGAAAGGAAATAGTTTCCCTCATGCCAAGTACATAGATGGTGTATATCAGGTTCTGAAAAATGTGTATTCTACCATCGAATCACTGAGGATGGAGAAAAAATTCCCTATCGTCCTGGCAGGAGATCATAGCACCGCAGCGGGAACAATTATGGGAATCAAAGCTGCCGATCCAGACAAGCGATTGGGAGTGATCTGGATAGATGCCCATGCAGATTTACATACTCCTTTCACCACTCCTTCGGGAAATATGCATGGAATGCCACTGGCGATGGTTTCCCAGCTTGACAACTTAGATTGTCAGGTCAATGAGCCATCTGAGGACACTTTAGTGATTTGGAAAAAGATAAAATCTATAGGTGGTGACTTCCCGAAAATTATCCCAAGTGATATAGTTTTTATCACTGTAAGAGACACGGAAGCTCCAGAGGATCATTTGATCAAAAATTACGGAATCAAAAACTTTAGCACCCGGGATGTTCGGTCAAGGGGAATAGAGCAGATTGCCACAGAATCTTTAGAAACGCTTAAAAACTGTGATCAAATTTATATTTCATTTGATGTGGATAGTCTGGATAGTTCCATTTCTGTAGGAACAGGTACTCCGGTTGCAGATGGATTGACTGTGCAGGAAGCCATTGAATTAAACGTGAAACTCATCCAAGACAAGCGTGTCTGCTGCTGGGAAATTGTGGAAGTAAACCCAACGCTTGACTCTGAGAATTTGATGGCTGAAAACGCTTTCGAAGTCCTCGAGGCAACTGTAAAAAGCTTAGTAGATAATTTTTAAAGGTTTATTACCACGATGGTCACAGAGGCTAACACTGAGGGCGCAATGAATAATTATAACTAAATTTAACAGTAGAATTTTACTAATTAATTAAAAAAATTCCGCTCAAAAGATGGACAACTATGACTTGGCTTTTGAAAATGACCTTGCCACCAAAGTAATAGGAATTGCTATGGAAGTTCACACACAATTAGGGCCTGGATTATTTGAAAATGCTTATAAACAAGCCTTAGCTTTCAAACTCAAAAATGCGGGGTTTTCTATCGAAGTAGAAAAAAGAATGCCATTAATTATAGACGGAGTAGAATTAGAAAATGGCTATTGCATTGATATTTTAGTGGAAAGAAAGCTAGTTTTGGAACTGAAAGCTGTTGAAAGAACTACAGACATTCATTTTGCCCAAACACTCAATTACGTCAAGCTTGGTAAATTCAGATTAGGACTCTTAATAAATTTTAATGTGCCCAGACTCAAGCTTGGGATTAGAAGAGTAATTAATACTAAATAATTGCAATTATAAATTCACAGCGGCCTCTGCGTTAACCTCTGTGCCCTCTGCGGTTAAAAAATATGAACATACAAGAATCAATACACAACGGCATTCAGCTTGCCTTTCAGAATATCTTCAACCACGACCTTCCCCTGGATCAAATCAGCCTTGCTCCTACACGAAAGGAATTTGAAGGCACTTACACTTTTGTTGTTTTTCCTTATCTGAAAATTTCCAAAGCAACGCCTGAAGCTACTGCTAATCTGATCGGTGAATACCTAAAGGAAAATGTCGCTGAAGTGGCAGGATTCAATGTGGTGAAGGGTTTTCTGAACCTGGAACTGAATAATATTATCTGGGTGGATGTCTTTCAAAAGCTTTTTGCCAACGAAAACATAGGTCAGCTTCCATCCAACGGTCAAAAAGTGATGGTGGAATATTCTTCTCCAAACACAAATAAACCATTGCACCTTGGCCACTTGAGAAATAACTTCTTAGGCTTCTCAGTCGCCAACATCCTAGAAGCGAATGGCTATGAAGTCATCAAAGCCAATCTTGTCAACGACCGGGGAATCCATATCTGTAAATCCATGGTGGCTTATCAACACTTTGCTAATGGTGAAACCCCTGAATCTTCCGGCTTAAAGGGAGATCACCTTGCTGGTAAATACTATGTGATTTTTGATCAGGAATACAAAAAGCAAATTGCTGAACTGAAAGAAAAAGGGCAGTCGGAAGATGAAGCGAAAAAGAATGCTCCATTGTTGATTGAAGCCCAGGAAATGCTTCGCAAATGGGAAGCAAATGATGAGGAAGTTGTATCCCTGTGGAAGCAGATGAATGAGTGGGTTTATGCTGGATTTGAAAAAACCTACCAACGTATGGGAGTTAGTTTTGACAAGTTTTACTACGAATCAGGCACCTATTTATTAGGAAAGGACATTGTCACTGAAGGGCTGGAAAAAGGAGTTTTCTTTAAGAAAGAAAATGGCTCAGTTTGGGTGGATCTCACTGATGAGGGACTGGATGAAAAGCTTGTATTACGGAGTGACGGAACCTCCGTTTACATCACCCAAGATATGGGGACCGCTGATTTGAAGTACGATGATTTCGGGATTAGTAAATCTGTATATGTAGTTGGAAATGAACAGGATTACCACTTTGATGTATTGTTCAAGATCATGCGTAAACTGGGCAGACCTTATGGAGAAGGACTTTATCATTTGTCGTATGGCATGGTAGATTTGCCGACTGGAAAAATGAAATCCCGTGAGGGAACTGTGGTAGACGCGGATGACCTGATGCAGGAAATGATAGATACTGCGGCTCAGCATACTAAGGAGCTTGGCAAAATTGATGGCTTCAATGAAGAACAGGCAACAGCCCTTTACGAGACGCTTGGTATGGGCGCTTTGAAATACTTTCTGTTGAAAGTAGATCCTAAAAAACGCATGCTTTTCAATCCTCAGGAATCCATCGAATTTCAGGGAAACACAGGGCCTTTTATCCAATACTCTCATGCCCGAATCGCTTCTATTTTAAGAAAAGCAGAGCAAATCGGAGTGGATTACAAACAGGCAGATTTCTCTACTATTTCTAAAATTGAAGAATCAGAATCTAGCCTGATTTACTTGCTTAATGATTTTGAAAAGAGAATATCTCAAGCTGGATTGGATTATTCTCCTGCGGTTTTAGCACAATACCTATTCGATTTAGCCAAGGAATACAATAGATTTTATGCAGATCTTCCTATCTTTCTGGAAAATGACCCAACTATTCTTTCATTCCGCGTAGCGCTATCGGCCCATACCGCCAAAACTCTAAAAAGAGGTATGCAACTACTAGGAATCACTGTACCTGAACGAATGTAATGATGAAATCAAGCCTGCCTGTGGCAGACAGGCATGACGTATCCACCGCACAGTGGGATCATTATCAACCACCTGCCTGGCAGGCAGGCAGGTGCGAGATCCCATAACCTGTCCCGACTAATCGGGGTGACCTTTAAAAAACATTTAATAAGACATGAAAAACTTACTATTTCTTGGCTGTCTACTCTTACTCGTAAGCGCATACACCATCAGCAAAACTAAGTCAAAATCTAATTCAACTTCTACTTCTATATCTGATAACACCATGGTAAAATCTTTCTACGAATTCACCATGAAAGACCTTGAAGGAAAAGAAGTTGACTTCAGTTCTTTCAAAGGAAAAAAAATCATGGTGGTAAATGTAGCTTCCAAATGCGGCTACACTCCTCAGTATGAAGCTTTGCAAAAACTATATTCTGAAAACAGGGACAAACTTGTCATTTTAGGTTTTCCTGCAAATAATTTCGGCGGACAGGAACCTGGTTCAAATGAAGAAATCAAATCCTTTTGTTCAGAAAATTATGGAGTAACCTTCCCGATGTTTGAGAAGGTATCTGTAAAAGGCTTCGACAAGCACCCTATCTACAGATGGCTTTCAGATGCAGAATTAAACGGATGGAATAACGAGGAACCTAGCTGGAACTTCTGCAAATATATTTTAAACGAAAAAGGTGAATTGATCAAATTTTTTCCTTCCAAGGTAGACCCTCTGGATCAAGAAATCATTGATATCATCAACGCTTAATCAGAACCTTTCCGACTGAGTGAAACAAACTATTCAATCAAAAAAAGAAGCCTGGCTGCATGCGGTCAGGCTTCGTACGTTACCCCTGGCGCTGGCAAGCATTTTTGCAGGGTCTTTTTTAGCAGCATACAAGGACGTTTTCCGTTGGGAAATCTTACTCCTAGCATCGCTAACAACCATATTTCTACAAATCCTCTCAAACCTCTCAAATGATTATGGTGACACTATTCATGGTGCCGATCATAAGGATAGACAAGGGCCAGTGAGAGCGGTACAGTCTGGTTTGATTTCTTTGCCAGAAATGAAGAAGGCTATGTATCTTTTTGGCACTTTGGCGCTATTAGCTGGCTTGTCGCTACTCTACTTGGCGATTCAGGATTGGGCTATTTTCGGAATATTTTTAGGCTTAGGACTAGCAGCTATTTGGGCTTCTATTTCCTATACTTCTGGAAATAATCCTTACGGATATGCCGGATTTGGTGATATTTCGGTGTTTATCTTCTTCGGATTACTCGGTGTTTATGGCACTTACTTCCTCCATAGTTTAGCGTGGGATAATTCGGTTATTTGGATAGGAATTGCCTTGGGGCTATTTAGTGCAGCTGTACTAAACATTAATAACATCCGAGATATAGTCTCTGATCAACTTGCGGGTAAGAAATCTATCCCAGTGAGAATTGGAAAGAAAGCGGCAATTATTTACAACTGGATTTTAATTTTAGGCGGAAATTATTGCTTATTCATTTTCGCTTTTACTACGAAAGAATGGACATCATTACTTGCTTTGGCAATTTTTCCCTTCATGGTCAAAATTGGAATCAATGTGCAAAAAGGCAAGGATTCACAGTCCATTGATCCTAATCTGAAAAAAATGGCGATCAGCACCTTGATCTGGGTTATTCTATTTGGTATTGGTTTAGTTTTTTTAGGAAAAAGCTGACAAAAGTCCTTTTCTAAGTTTCTAAATTAGGGTAATTTGTAATGAACAAACATATCGCTAATATGACTAAAGTACTTGTCCCCTTTGATTTCTCAGAGCAAGCTCAAAATGCACTTGACTTTTCAACTGCTCTTGCCAGTAGCTTTGACCAAGTAGAAATTTCCGTTTTGAACGTAGTAGAAATTCCTTCTAGTTCTGGAATGGGCACTATGGGTGGAGGTGATTTCATACCTGATATGGATAACCAAATCTTTGTCATCGAAATGGTGAACCGCCGCAAGGAACAGTTCAAAGAACTAGAAAGTAAATATGCTGAAAACAGCTTTTCATTCAGCACAAAAATAGTTTTGGGTAATGCATTCCAAAGTATTTCATCTGCGATCATTGAAGAAAATCCTGATTTGGTGATCATGGGATCCAAAGGTACCAGTGGCATCGAAGAGGTATTGGTCGGAAGCAATACTGAAAAAGTGGTGCGTACGGCTCAGTGTCCAGTTGTCACGGTAAAAGCAGCAACTGATCCTAGTAAATTCAAAAAAATCGTATTTGCAAGTGATTTCCGTGAGGACCAAGATGAGCTCGCAGATCGTGTAAAGACGCTTCAAAAATGGTTTGATGCTGATCTCTACTTGGTGATTATCAATACACCTGGCAGTTTTGAAACTACGAGGGAATCTGCTGCACGCATTAAGAAATTTGCCAACAAGTATGCTATTGAACACGCAGTGGCGGAAATTTACAATTCATATTCTGAAGAAGCGGGAATTGTGGAGTTTGCAGAAGATATTAATGCTGATCTAATTGCGATGGCTACTCATGGGAGAACTGGTTTGGCCCATCTATTTACAGGATCAATAGCAGAAGATGTGGTCAATCATGCAAAGCGTCCTGTTTGGACATTTAAAACTAAATAATTCAAAACATGAGTATCTATACCTGCTCTTTTGGGTAGGTTTTTTCATTTTAACATGGCAAAAAAAAATAACGATTGGAAAAAGCGAGATGGCGTGGTTTATTCAACCAGCGATGATTTTGAATTTCAAACTGGGAATGAGGAAATTGAAGAAACTTTAGCTACTAATCAGCAAAACCTGAAAGTATTGCTCGATAAAAAAGCACGTGCAGGAAAGAAAGTAACCCTAATCGAGGGTTTTATAGGAAGCGATGAGGATCTTAAGGAATTAGGAAAAATGCTGAAGAATAAATGCGGTGTAGGTGGATCAGCAAAAGATGGTGAAATCTTAATCCAAGGTGATCACCGGGATAAAGTAGTTCAGGTACTTCAGACAGCTGGATACAAAGCTAAGAAGTCTGGAGGATAACAGCTAGCAATGTCAATTGTTGACAACTACTATTTCTAATTGGTTCACCCTATGAGATTAAATGCAGAGGTCACAGAATTCTTAAACTTACTTGAACATCCTTTACGGGAAGAGATAGAATTAATAAGAAGCCTAATCTTGGATACAGATTCACAGCTTTCAGAAAACATTAAGTGGAATGGCCCCAACTATAGCTACGAAGGCCAAGATAGAATCACAATGAAGATGTATCCTCCCAAGCAAATACAGCTCATCTTTCATCGAGGTGCTAAAGTCCTATCCCTACCGGCAGAAAGATTAATTGAAGACCCTTCTAAATTGATGTCTTGGAAATCCAATGATAGAGCTGTCATTTCCTTCAAAGATTTAGCTGAAATAAAGAGCAACTCTTCTGAGCTAATACAACTTATCAAGGATTGGATCAGAGCCTCTTCGCTTTAAAATAGAAATCTGAGAACTGAATTTAAACTGCTTTTTTTTGACCGAGATTCTGTTCATTTCCTTCGCCGTAATTCTCAGAGTAATTGCCAATCCTCTAGGAAATGTCTTCCAAAAGCAATTAACTCTTCAAGGGTCTCATCCACTTTGGATAAATTTTCTCACTTACTTTCTTCTTGCTTGTATTTGTCTTCTAGGATTAGGTTTCTTAGAAATCAGAGAGCTAGGTAAGGACTTTTGGTTCTTCTCTCTTCTAGGAGGCATTTTCGGTGCCATGGGAAATGCTCTTCTAGTCAAGGCACTCCAAAGAGGCAATCTTTCCATACTTGGCCCAATCAACTCTTACAAATCAATCGTAGGCGTGATTTTCGGAGTATTTCTTTTGGGAGAAATCCCAAACCTATGGGGAATTATTGGAATCGCGATTATTATCTACGGAAGCTACTTGGTTCTGGACACTACGGATGAACGCTTTACACCAGCTTTATTAAGAAATAAGGAAATTCAATTTCGAATCGGTGCGATGATAATTACGGCTATAGAAGCAATCTTTGTAAAGAAAGTAATCATTGCTTCGTCACCTCCAATAGCATTTATTTCTTGGTGTGTTTTTGGAGCCATCTTTTCATTTGTAATCTTACTAGCTTTTCGAGTCAACCTAAACCATGAAGTTTCAAGTCTTAAAAATGGTGCATTTGGAAAGCTACTAGTGTTAATTATTTGCATTGGAACTATGCAACTTTCCACGAATTATGTGTTTGAAAATATGGACGTGGGATATGCACTGTCTCTTTTTCAACTCTCTATTTTGGTGAGCGTATTGTTAGGTTACCGGGTTTTTAGAGAAAAGGATATCCGAAAAAAGATCCTGGGTTCGGTTATTATGATAGCAGGATCTGTGATAATTATTTTGATGAAAGCAACTTGAAAAGTTAGCACGAAAAAGTTAAACTAAATTTTAAACTGTTAGGCTATTCAATCACTTTATTTCACAAAAGAAATAGCAAAATTCACCAAAACCCAAGATGGAGAAGAAAGCTAAACTATGCTTTTTGAAGGTACCGTTAGATTCATTTCGCACCTTCTACAGAATAGCACAGTTATTTATTCAATAAATCCACCCACGCTATCTCGGAACTAGGCTTTGAGCTAATCTCGCTGATGCTTACTTTCCTAAGCTTACGCTTGGTGAATTGTAATGCTAGTTGAAAAAACCGCAGTCTATAAGTTTGCTATTTAATAAGAAACTATAGGCTTGAAAGGACTTTTGAAATACATTTACCAGCTGGTTTTTCCCATAAAACCCCTAAAATGTATTCAGCATTTCAATTACCTTGAAAAACATCTTAATCTCTTCCAAGAGAAATCGTGCATATTGATTACTCCCAATAAAATAAAAATAATTAGTAAAAATTAGCGTCTATTATTTTTTAATTAGGACGTAATTTGATGGTGTTTTATTTTAGTATAGGCAATACTATTTCTTCAAGAAGAATGGGTTGAATCAATCTAAATATTAAGTTTTTAAATCAAAAATTTTTCGTCTATCCGACTGTACAGAATAGTCGCTAAAAGTAAATTATAAAAATATGAAATCGACACGATTAAAATCATCATTAAACACCAGGCCAATGATTATTTTAATCGTCAAAGATTCCATGTGACCCTAAAAAGCAATTAAAAACATATGAAAAATCACATCCTTTTAATTATGATTTCAGTATGCAGTCTTGTCAACTATACCGATGTATATAGTCAGACGACTAATACCGATAATTTATTTTACAAAAACTCAATTCAACTAACTTCTGGGACTCTTATATTTAATTATTCAGCAGTAACTTTTAGTTACGAAAGAATACTTAAAGAGGCAAGAGACAATTCAAAATCGACCCTCTATTTGAAATTTGGAATAGGAAAATATGAAATATTTGATTGGGCTTACATAAGTAGTGCAAATTACACTTATTTTCAATTTGGTTTTTTCACAGGAATAAATGGCAGTCATTTCGAATTGAATGTAGGTCCAAATATTGGCTTTAATGCGGAAGAGACCAAGGTACATATTTTCTCTGGATCCATGGGATACCGTCTTCAGAAACCCGGAAAACACTTTATCTTGCGGACTGGAGTTGGTTATCCAGAAGCTTTATATTTTGGATTAGGCTGGGGTTTTGGGAAAAAATGAGGAAAAGAACATGCAATACAAGACCTTGGAATAAATACCTTTTGGGAGTTTCTATATTCTGTATAAGTGACATATATTTTGACTCTAACCCGGAATTTATAAGGTTAATCGTGATTTTTATTCAACCATCAGATTCTAAAAAATCTCCATAAATAGACATCTATTTATTTAGTATAATAACACTAACATCTTAGCTAACTAAGCTGAAATAATATATCTCCATCATTTATATTCCATCTGCAAAATTTAATTAAAAAGTGAATTAATTCCTAGTGGTTTAATTCTCTTACTAAATAAATAAACAGCTTTATTTGTAAGATTTATTAACTATAATGTTTGTAAGACTAAAGTCTATATAATTCATATCCTGATTTTCACTTCTTCAATTAAAAGCTTAAAACAGCTTAACTTTTTAGATTTATGGTAATACAGTGGATTTACAAAATAACTTTTCAGAATTTCAGGAGAATCAAAATTGATTTTCTTCTTATTTCTTAGTTTCTGGTCCTAAAAGATTTCAACCCTAGAAAGCTAATCCACTACTTCTTTTTCGTCTAGATTCCTCACATCGACACTCACCTTCATCTCTTGCTTACTTCCGCTGTAAACGATTCCTTTTAATGGAGTCACATCAGCAAAATCACGTCCAACGGCTACACGAATATGCTTATCGTTCACCAGAAGATTATTGGTCGCATCAAACTCCACCCAATCATGTCCTGGAATATATACTGCAATCCACGCATGAGAGGCGTCCGCTCCTATCATTTTTGGCTTGCCTGGAGGAGGCAAAGTTTCCAGATAACCACTCACATATCTTGCAGCCAAGCCGATCACTCTTAAACAAGCAAGCGAGAAATGTGCAAAGTCCTGACACACTCCTTTTTTATGCTTAAATACTTTCTCAAGAGGAGTACTGATATCTGTGAATCCAGGGGTAAATGCAAAGTCTTTGAAAATCCGGGTATTCAAATCAAGCATTGCTTCCATGATCGGTCGACCTGGAGTAAAAGATTTTAATGCATATGCACTTATCCCATCTACAAATTGAACATGTTTCGACTCCAAATAATATTGTCGAACGTCCGTAGATGACTTTGTGGAGTGAAGTAAATCAACCACTTTTTCCCAAGCTAAAGTCTCAGAAGGTTTAATCGAAATCCAGGGTGGAGACGAAAGCTCCACCACACTTTTAGAGGATACCCTCAGATTCTTGTGAGATCTTTCTACAGAAAAGTACAGGTACTTATTTCCGAAAAAATCTTCCCTCTCTATCTCAGAACTAGGTTTCGGACTAATTTCACATGTATATTCTTCCACATTCTGAAATGGCAGACTTGGAGGAATCTGAAACATCAAATTGTGACAAAGAATCGCTGGAAACTCGTAGATATAATTTGTTATATGCGTGACTTTATATTTCATCTGTTTATAATTTAATCTGATTATCCGCAATGATGCCAGTTACCTTAGATCCTTCGCTTATCTGGTCGGAAGACCGATGACGGGAGACCGAAGCGGCCTCAATTCTTGAGTTCACCAAATCCTATGTTGCTTTTGCATCCTTGCTGGCAAAAAAGCGGATATACATATCTAGTTTAATTTTTAAAGGCCACATAGTCTGTCCCGTCCCGATAGTTATCGGGAAGGATTCGAGAGAATCTCGAAGCATTTATAACCATCAATCTCTGTGTCACTTGCAACATGCTAGATTTTATATCTCAGGAATTACAGAGGATTGAATCATACTGTATCTGCTTTCAGTATGACTGAAATATTTTTCATAAATCGCATCGGAAGTCTCATGTAATAGGCTGATAATTTGATCCAAAAGTGATGTCAATTCATCAAATTCATTAGTGAGCACATTTGGAATTGAAATAACATCAATATCACATAACCTGATTTTGGTGATAGCTTCCAGTAATTTCTTACGCTCAATACTGAAAAGCTCCTTTTCATCTTGGTTTGGAAGTGTTTTCAAATGATTATCAATCTCCAATAATTGGAAAATCAGTGATCTAGGATTGTCTTCGTGCAATATCAATAAGCTCAATACACCGTGCATTTCCAGATTAGATCTATAGCGATAGCGATACGTAACCAAGCTTTCATTGCAACGCAAGGTATCTTCCATCAACTCCTTATTTGCCTCAGCATCAAAAGACTTACTGAGCATTCCTTTCAAAATCAAACAATTATTAGATGCCGATTCAATAAACCTTCCAATATTCAACAAATGCCAGGTAGACTCACGAGTCATGTTGTCAATATTCAAACCATAAAAAGCCATCAATTTCACCACCATATTATCCAGGCTTTGATAAGCTTGCATTAGAGTTGTGTCAGATTTCCTCATTCTCGTGAGCTCTTCAGAAATACTGTCCAAAATCCTCCAAGTATCCAAACTCAACCTATCGCGAACTGAATAAGCATTGGTCAAAAAGGACTGTATGGAATAAGCCAAACTACCGGTTTTAGCTACATCATGAACCAATGCGAGCAATTCAGCTTCTGGTTTTTTTAGATTCTTTTTCACTGTAAATCCCGGCAAAGTGCCTGTCATCATGGTCAGCGTCTGTAGCAAAGTGCTTAGTACAGCATTTTCATGAATATGTATATCCTCGTCAGCTTCATTGTAAGAAAGCAACGTCATCCGCATCAGACGCACAGAATATGCCGATCTCTCTAAATACCTTCCTAGCCAAAATAAACGCTCACCTGTACGGCTTGGCAGTACATTTCGGACCAAAGGCTGAATTTTTAGCGGTTTGGCAACAATGGATGAAACATCTTTACCCTTACCAAGGACCCAAGTATCCTTGCTAATTCCGCCTGTCTGATTTGACACTAAGAAAGCACCCTTCTCAGGAGAGCTTCTAGACAATCCACCAGGCATCACTTTATAGTTTTTATTTTCCGAGTCAGCGACTACGTAACTTCTGAAGACAGCGTTTCTCGCTACAAGTTTATTATTGATCCAAGATGGTGTTGTGGAGAATTCTACCATTTCCTGACCCACATACATATAAGGACTTCGACGAATCTCCCGCTTCAAGGCCTCTATTTCAGCCTTTGCCAAATCTCCTCCAAAAACAGATTTCTTTTGCGTACCCCGATAGATATTTCGGATCACCAATGAGTCTATATTCTCAAAAACATATTTCATTTCGGTTGGCTGACCGCACCACCATGTAGCTACAGAAGGTAGAATCAGATTTTCTCCTAAAAGATGCCTGCTGATTTTAGGCAAAAAAGCCATTAAACCAGGGTTCTCTAACACTCTGCATCCCAACGGGTTAATCACCAATACTTTACGCTGCCTTACTGCTTCCATCAGACCTACAACACCAAGATGTGAATCGCTTCTATATTCCAAAGGATCACAAAAAACATCATCTACCCGACGGATAATCACATCGACTTTCTCAAGACCTTTGATGGTTTTCAACCAAACATACCCATCACTTACGGTAAGATCTTCGCCAAAAGCCAGCGTAAATCCCATAAAAGAAGAGATATATGCATGCTCAAAAAATGTCTCATTAGTGGGACCGGGAGAAAGCAGGACAACTCTTGGGTTTTCCTTATTATTTGTGGTAAGGTTGCTAAGTGTATTTTTAAAGGTCTGATAATACGACGTGATTTTTCGGGCGTGATTCTCACGGATTAGCTCAGGAAACACCCGTGTCATCGCTGCTCTATTTTCAAATGTATAGCCGGCACCAGAAGGTGCATCTGTTCTATCATGAAGAACCCACATTTTCCCATTAGGGCCACGAGCCAAATCGGAAGAGTATTGAATGAGCTGCTGATCTCCGTCCAACTTGATATTATGAGCTTGTCTAAGAAACCCTCGGTGATTGTAAATCAATTCAAATGGAATGTGACCTTCTTTGATCAAAGTCTGATCTCCATATAAATCACTTAAAATCAGATTCAACAACTCTGTACGCTGAAGTAACCCTTTCTCAATCCCCTCCCATTCTTCGCTATTAAAGATCATAGGGACAGGATCTAAAATCCAAGGTCTATTCATCCCATTGGGGTCGCCATAGACATTGTAGGTCACTCCATTTTCACGCAATTGCCGACCTACTTCCTCGTGAAATTGCCCCATACGATCAGAGCCTATTTGCTCGTAGTATTTGGCTAAACTCTCCCAATGCGGATGTATTTTACCTTGGTCGGTGGCCATTTCATCTAGAAACGGCTCATTATTGAACATTTTGTCAATAAGATAAGACTCAATCATATCTCAAAATTGAACTAAATAACCTTGAAATAATATAGAATCATCGTTTTTTATATCGTCTAAGGTCCATAGTATAGGGGAATTCTGGGTTTACAATTTCTGGAGACTCGTCATAAGAGGTATTAACATTCATCTTGGTGATATATCGACCTGATTTATGATCATCCTGCACAGTTGTAGTTGCACTGACGGCAGGGGTTATCGTATGGCCAAAGTCAAAAAACCGTGAAATTCTACGGGATTCAGCTTCATTGCTATTTATAGGGAAATTATCATAGCTCCTGCCACCAGGATGAACGACATGATATTGGCAAGCTGCTACCGATCTCTTGGTCCACGTATCGTACAAATCAATCACCAAAGGTGTATCAATACCGATAGTAGGATGTAAAGCAGAATAAGGCTGCCAAGCACGATATCGAATACCCGCTACATACTCACCCTGCACTCCAGTATTCTTCAATGGAATCCTATGTTCATTGCATAGCAAATGATATCTGGAATCTGTCAATCCAGAGATTTTCACCTGTAGTCTTTCCAAAGAAGAATCTACATAACGAGCTGTTCCGGTACTGGAAATTTCTTCTCCCAATACATGCCATGGCTCAATTGCCATTTTCATATCAATATGAATATCATCTACTTGTAGCTCACCAATAAAAGGAAACCGGAAAGAGAAAAAAGGATCAAACCAGGCTAAATCAAAGTCATACCCCGCCCCTCTCAAATCATTGACAACTTCAAGCATATCTTTTTCACAGTAGTGTGGAAGCAAGAACTTATCATGCAAGGAAGTCCCCCATCGTACGAGTTTATGATCATATGGCTTTTTCCAAAACCAGCTCATCAATGCCCGAATTAACAGCAGCTGAACCATACTCATTCTATAGTGAGGTGGCATGTCAAATCCACGGAATTCCAAAATCCCCAATCGACCACTGCTGGAATCCGGTGAATAAAGCTTATCGATACAAAACTCAGCTCTATGTGTATTGCCTGTAATATCAACCAACAAGTTCCTGAAGATTCGATCTACCATCCAAAATGGAATCTCATTCTCTATACCATTTGGAACCTGCTGAAAAGCCAATTCCAGTTCATATAGCATATCATCCCTACCCTCATCTACTCTAGGAGCTTGGCTAGTTGGGCCGATGAATTGTGTAGAGAATAAATAAGACAAAGCTGGGTGATGCTGCCAATAGGTAATGAAACTCTTTAAGACATCAGGTCTCCTTAGCAATGGGCTGTTTTCCGGTGAGGAGCCACCTAGTGTAATATGATTTCCACCACCTGTTCCGGTATGCTTTCCATCTACATTAAACTTCTCACTGATCAGACGGGATTCTCGCGCCTTTTCATAGAGTATCCCATAATTAGTGGTGATTTCCTTCCAACTCTTGGCAGGCTGAATATTCACTTCAATCACACCTGGATCAGGCGTAATCATCATCTTTTCTATACGCTTATCTGAAGGCGGGTCATATCCTTCGATTAAAATCGGTAATTCCAATTTTTCTGCAGTACGTTCTACCGCACTTACCAAATCCAGGTAATTCTCAATGAGATTGAGCGGAGGAAAAAAGACAAACAACTTTCCTTCTCTTATTTCCACCACCAAGGAAGTTTTGAAAATTCGATCAGAATTCTTTGGCGGATTTATAAATACAGTTGATTTAAGTTCTGAATCCGGTAAGTCAGGTACTTCAGCAAATAGGTCTGTATCTGGTTTCATAGGCTCTTCTTCTGGTGGCGTAAACTCTATAGAGTCCAGCGGTAATCTTAAACCAGCAGGAGAATTTCCAGGCATCAAAAACAAATCTTTTCTTCTAAATTTCCAGCGACAACTCTGCCATACACCTTCTTCCAAATCCCATTCTAAAGGAATCGAAAATGCAACTGGTTTATCCAGACCTTCATTAAGCAACTCAGCAAGTTTTTGACGCTCAAGAGGCGATTTCAGATCATATTTATATGGATCGATGTTTACAGGAACTTTCCCTTCCTGCCAAATAAAATAAAAGGGATCTTCATATAAGGGCGTCAAATTAGTTTTGTCAAGATTAAGTTGTGAAACCAATTCGGACATAAACTTTTCCGCATCCTTGTCACTCATTCCATAATCCTTGGACAAATCAGCCATCAAGGCATCATTGTGCCACATTGGTTTCCCGTCTTTTCTCCAGAAACAAGCTAATTTCCATCGAGGCAAAGGTTCGCCAGGATACCATTTGCCTTGGCCATATTGCATTAGTGCACCAGAGCCAAATTCTCCTTTTAGTTTATGAAAAAGCGTATTGGAGAGACTTCGCTTATGCTCACCGTCAGCGTCGGTATTCCACTCAGGCGCATCCTGATTGTCCACAGACACAAAAGTAGGCTCACCTCCCATCGTCAATCTTACATCATTGGCGACTAAATCTTCATCAACCAAGTCGCCAACAGCCAGAATTTTCTCCCATTGCTCTTCAGAATATGGTTTGGTCACCCGAGGGGTTTCCTCAATTCTGGTAACTTCATTTTTGAAGAAAAACTCAGTCTCCGCAGGTTCAGACATTCCAGTAATAGGTGCAGCGTCCTGTGGGCTAGGTGTACATGCAAGTGGAATATGACCTTCTCCGGCAAACAAACCTGAAGTTGAATCCAATCCTATCCAGCCTGCTCCCGGCACATAAACTTCCGTCCATGCATGCAAATCGGTAAAGTCTTCCTCAGGTCCAGATGGCCCATCGAGAGATTTTTCATCTGATTTCAATTGAACCAAGTATCCTGATGCAAATCTAGATGCCAATCCCACATGACGTAAAACCTGAACCATCAGCCAGGCAAAGTCCCTACATGAACCAGATCCTATGGTCAGCGTCTCCTCGCAAGACTGTACACCAGGTTCCATTCGTACATTATACCGCAGCTCCTGGTTGATCATTGCATTGATCGCTACGAGATAATCCACCGTGATAATATCTTTTGTAATCAAAGATATAGCCTTCTCCACCAGCTTCATCAGCAAGGGATCGGATTCTTTAATTTCTAAATACGGGCTAAGCTGCTTCTCTACGCTTTCGTCATAGGAAAAAGGAAATTTATCTGCATAGTCTTCCACAAAAAAATCAAACGGATTGATCACCACCATATCAGCAATCACTTCCACGTCAATCTCAAAGAATTTGATTTTCTCTGGAAAGACTACCCGGGCTAGGTAATTACCAAATGGATCTTGTTGCCAATTGATAAAGTGATTTTCAGGTTTGATGTTTAATGAATATCCTTTGACATGGGTGCGTGAATGTGGTGCAGGTCGCAGCCTAATCACTTGTGGACTCAGAGTAATGTGGCGATCGTACTCGTATTTGGTATAGTGCCGAATGGCAACTTTGATAGACATAGGCTAGGTTGAAATTTTTATTCAAAAGGATCAAATCATTATTTGTGCACAAATGATTTGGGTTATATGGGTTGCTGGTATTACATGTAATTTAAAGTAAGAAATGTGAGATCACAGCATTTGTGTAAAGAAAAATCATTTCCAATCGAAATTACATTTGCTTTATCGCATTGCTATTTTTACACGAAATATCAGAATTGAATCAATTTCTGTTTCGGTAAGTAAACATTTCTATTTAGTTTCAACCGATGGAAAAAAACAATAGGAAAATCCTTGTAATCGATATAGGGGGTTCAAATATAAAAATCCTGGCTACAGGTGCTGAAGAAAGAATAAAAATACCTTCCGGACCTGATTTTTCTCCAGGGCAGATGGTTGATCTAGTGAAAGAAAATGCTTCTGATTGGGAATATGACATGATTACAATGGGTTTTCCCGGAGTAGTAAAAAATAATAAAATAGTCAGTGAGCCAGTGAATCTTGGAACAGGTTGGAATGAATTCGACTTCCATTCAGCATTCAATATGCCTCTTAAAATCATAAATGATGCTGCCATGCAGGCATTAGGTGGGTATGAAGGAAAAAAGTTACTTTTTCTTGGAATAGGAACCGGACTTGGAACATCCCTGGTGATTCATAATACAATTGTTCCGATAGAAGGTGGACACCTACCCTTCAAAAAGAAAACATTTGAAGAATATGTGGGAAAAGAATATCTGGCCAAAAGCGGTTCGAAAAGATGGGAAAAGAATGTACTGAAAGCAGTAGAGTATTTCAGAGCTGCTTTCCAACCAGATGACATCTTGCTTGGAGGGGGAAATTCAAAATTGCTGACCGAAATTCCAGAAGGCTGTAGACTGGGCACTAATCAAAATGCATTCAAAGGAGGTTTCCGATTCTGGGAAGAGGATTTTAATATCTAATGTGATTATCCTTAGTGATTCCAGTCTCCTCAATTTCTTTGCTTAGAAGACCGAAGACCGATGACGGGAGACCGATGTGAAATTTCCGCTAGTTTAGGCAACACCTATTTTAGTTTTACCTTTATAGATGAGCTAAAAAAAGCATATATTAATCATATCCAATTAGTTAGATATCGATTGTCTTTCATTAATAAGTATTTTTCAAGGCTGATTTAGATTTCAAATTGATTTGCTCTACCCAAAATCCAAACCTATGAAACAGCTATATCTATATGTTTTATCCATACTTGTCTTTTCAAGTAGCTGTCAAGAAAAGCAAAAATCCTCTGAAACTCTCTTAGTCAATGATCTAGTTAGAGCTAGAATTGACTCTACACTTTCAAGCTTTGTGGAAAGTGGAAATATTGCCGGAGTTTCAGCCTTGATTTTTGAAAAGGATCAGGAAGCCTATTTCAATGCTTTTGGATATGCTGATCGAGAAAATCAGGTTAAAATGGATAGAAACACCATTGTGCAGATTTATTCCATGACCAAGCCGATTACAGGTGTTGCTTTGATGACGCTGTATGAAGAAGGGAAATTTCAATTGGATGATTCTCTGGCAAAGTATGCCCCGGAATTTACCAATATGAAGGTTTATGATGGTGTCGATAAAAATGGCAACATTAAGTTAGTTGATGCAGATCGACCTGTCACAATTCTAGACATCACACGCCATACAGCTGGCTTTCCCAATCGAGCTGATATTCCGGGACTGAGTGAGATTCTAGATGAAAAAGATCCTAGAAGTGTTGAAATTACCTTGACCGAAATGGCCAAACGGATTGGAGAGGTTCCGCTATGGTTTCAGCCGGGAACGCAGTGGGAATATGGACAGTCCGTGGATGTACAGGCATTTTTGGTGGAAAGAATAGCTGGAATTCCTTATAAAGAATATGTTCAAACTCACGTGCTAGATCCATTGAAAATGAACGATACCCGATATTTCGTTCCGGAATCTGACAGATCAAGGATGTCAGCATCTTATCGAAGAACCGGAGAAGGTCAGCTGGAGAAAATCCCAACTGAAGAAGCTCATGATTTCAATATCAATGAATATCCTTTAACTCCAGGTGGTTTCGGACTGACATCAACTTTGGATGATTATATGACTTTTGCCAGAATGCTTGTGCATAAGGGTGAATTTGGAGAAGCAAGAATTCTCAAGCCAGAAACTGTAAACCTGATGAGCACAAACCAGCTGTCTGATTCTGTAACAGAAAGATCTTGGCTTCCAAGTAAGGGAAAAGTGGGCTTTGGAATTGACTTCGCTGTTCGTGTTGCTCCTCCTGCAAGTGCAGAAGAGATTACAGGAACGGTGGGTGAGTTTTTTTGGGATGGAGCCGCCAGCACACTTTTTTGGATTGATCCGGTAAATGAAATTACCGCTGTGTTATTCGTTCAGCTTTTTCCATACGATCAGATTAAGCTTCACAAAAAATTCAAAGACGCTGTCTATGGTAAATTCCAGCCAGCAGAAACCAACTAGATTTCCATTAACTTTGTCCCATTCAGAACCAATTTCACAAAAATTACTGTTCTGAGCACATTGTAACCTAATGGACCTTGAATCCATTACTTATTACAGCACATGAAGACAAGACCAAGAGTAGTAGTCGGCCTCTCCGGAGGGGTCGATAGTTCCGTGGCTGCTCACCTACTTATCGAGCAAGGCTACGAAGTCATCGGGATGTTCATGAAGAACTGGCACGATGAATCTGTCACTATTTCCAATGAGTGTCCATGGATGGAAGATTCCACCGATGCGATGCTGGTGGCAGAGAAATTAGGAATTCCCTTTCAAGCGATTGATCTCAGTGAAGAGTATAAGGATAGAATCGTGGATTATATGTTTGCTGAATACAAAGCAGGCAGAACTCCCAATCCGGATATTCTTTGCAATAGGGAAATCAAATTTGATATTTTCCTGAAAGCAGCGGAAAAGCTAAAAGCAGATTTTGTGGCTACTGGACATTATTGCCAGAAAGGTGAAACCATAGGCGCAGATGGAAAGACTGCCTATAAATTGCTTGCAGGAGCTGATCCAAACAAGGATCAAAGTTATTTCCTATGTCAATTGAATCAAAGTCAGTTAAGCAAGGCTTTGTTTCCAATCGGTCATATGCAAAAGCCTGATGTAAGGAAAAAAGCAAAGGAAATGGGCCTGATTACTGCCGATAAAAAAGACAGTCAGGGGTTATGCTTTATTGGAAAAGTGCGCTTGCCAGATTTCTTACAGCAACAGCTAAAGCCTAAAAAAGGAAAAATCATCCAAATCCCTGAAGAGCTTCCGATTTATCAAAAACTCCAAATCCTAGCTGGAATAGCTCCAGAAGAATACGATCAGGAGACCTTGGATGCCATTTCACTTCCCACTCATTATTCTCAAGATCAGGGAAAGGTACTAGGAGAGCATAATGGCGCGCATTACTTTACCGTAGGTCAAAGAAAAGGTCTTCATGTAGGTGGTACAGGAAAACCGTTATTTGTGATCTCTACCGATACTACTGAAAATGTGATTTATACAGGTTTGGGAGAAACACATCCAGGGTTATTGCGTGACGGACTATTTGTCAGAACTGAAGAAATCCACTGGATTCGTGAAGACTTAAAACTTGCTATGGGTGAGACGGCCAGATACGAAGCCCGCATCCGCTATCGTCAACCGCTCAGTGGAGCTACGCTGATCCAAAAGGAAAATGGCCTCTACGTCATCTTCGATCAACCTCAAAAAGGTGTTGCTTCGGGTCAATTCGTGGCATGGTACGATGGAGAGGAATGTATAGGATCGGGGACGATATTTTAAGGATTAGGGGTTACTTGGCCACTAGCGCAAGTCCCTGACTTGTGCTTATTGTACTGCAGTCTTCAGACTGCCTGAAATTATCCGAACTCATTAAAGCGAGCAGTCATGAGACTGCATTAACGAAGGTCCAAGCCTGCCTACCGGTCAGGCAGGTCAGAAGACTTGAGCCAATTTGATCCACCAACTTCAAATTCCCCTGTGTTAGATATCCTTTTCGAAGACGAGTACCTTATTGCTATAAATAAGCCTTCCGGCTTGCTTGTCCACCGCACTTCTATCGCGGCAGATGAAACGGTTTTTGCTTTGCAATTGCTCAGAGATCAGATTGGCCAGTATGTATCCCCAGTCCATCGCTTGGACCGACCGACAAGTGGAGTTTTGCTTTTCTCCAAGAAGGAAGAAATTCTTCCTTTGCTAAAAGAGCAGTTTGCTGATCGATCCGTTCGCAAAACTTATCTGGCTATCGTGCGGGGAATACCGGAAATCAAATCAGATCTGATTGATCACCCATTGAAAAGTGAGCGTTCTGGAAGAATGCAGGATGCTCAGACCTCCTATCAAGTACTTTCGGAAGTTGAAATTCCATTTGATACCACAGGAAGATATCCTACAAGTCGGTATAGCCTATTGGAATTGAAGCCGGAAACAGGCCGTACACATCAAATCAGAAGACATTTAGCACATTTGAGGCATTATATCTTGGGAGACAAAAAACACGGAGACAATAAGCAAAACCAGTTTTTTGATCGTCAGTTTGGATTGAAGAATTTGCTTTTGCATGCACGGCAACTTGAGTTTACCCATCCGATATCAACCAAAACCATCGTGGTTTTGGCTCCACTTCCATCTCATTTTCTAAAGACTGTCGATGATCTTGGTTGGTCTGAGCTTCATTTAAAAGAATAAGAGTCTCCTTTTATTAAATTTGAATTACTTTAGAAAGCACAATTTATAAACCCTATGAAATCGAGCATGTCGAAGGTGACACATAGAGGGATGATTATCCGTAATGCAAGATTCCTCCCGATAGCTCCCGATAATTATCGGGACGGGATGACCATTAAAAAACAAAAAATAAACAGATGAAAAAATCACTTCTAGTCCTTAGCGTGTTTGTGTCCATCACTTTTGTAGCTGAAGCACAAAAGAAGAAAATTGATAAAAAATTTGATGAGATAGCAGCCGTTGCTGACCTAACTTACTTAGCATCAGATGAGCTTAAAGGCAGAGATCCTGCTGCCCCAGAAATGGCAATGGCCTACGATTACATTGCGATGCAACTCGAAGATGCTGGCGCTAAACATGTACCGGGTGCTGATGGCTATTTTCAGAATATTCCTTTCCGGCTCTCATCACCTCCATCCAAAGGTCAGCTTACTATCGGGGATTCTACCTTCAGTCAAGGTGTAAACTTACTTGTACTAGACGGAGAATCACTCAGTGGAACCTATGAATTGGTTGATGTGGGTTTTGGAACCCCAGAAGATTTTGAAGGAAAAGATCTGACAGGAAAGATTGCTGTAAGCAGTGTGGGCGCACCGGATAAAATAGGCCCTGCTGATCTATTTTCGCTTGGTAGCGAGAAAACTACAAATGCTAAAAAACAAGGAGCTGTAGCTTTGATCGAACGGTTTAATATCCCATCCATTCCGTGGCAGTTGATCTCAAACTACCTAAATCGAGCTCAAATGGGCATAGACAAGGGTGAATCCAGCAAATTACCGTATATCTGGGTAAAAGATCTCTCGAATGCGCTCCCAAAAGAAATAGCTACTGGAAGTGATAAATCGGCGGTTTTGGAGATCGAGGGAAAAACCAACTCCCCAATTGATGGAAAAAATGTAATTGCTTGGATAGAAGGGACCGATAAGGATTTGAAAAATGAATATGTGATGCTTTCTGCTCATTATGATCACGTAGGAATCGGACGCCCGGATGAAACTGGTGATTCTATTTATAATGGAACGCGCGACAATGCCATAGGAACTGTAGCAGTGATGAATGCAGCAAAGTTTTTTGCCAAAAATCCACCCAAACGATCTATTCTACTGGCACTGTGGACAGCAGAGGAAAAAGGACTTCTAGGTAGTAGATATTTTGCAGAGAATCCTTTGATTCCGCTTAATCAGATTATTTACAATCTGAACATTGATGGAGCTGGTTACAATGACACATCAATTATTACGGTGATTGGACTGGGAAGAACCACAGGTGATGATTTGATCATAGAAGCAGTAGAAGATTTCGGCTTAAAAGCTTTGGCAGATCCAGCTCCTGAGCAGGGACTTTACGATAGATCCGACAATGTAAACTTCGCCAAAGAAGGGATCCCCGCTCCTACCTTCAGTCTTGGATTCACGGCTTTTGATGATGAAATCAGCAAATACTATCACAAGGCAGGAGATGAAGTAGATTCTGTTGATTTGGATTATGTTACGCTTTACTGGAAATCCTATATTCTTGCAGCCCAGAAAATTGCAAACGCTGCCAATCAACCTATGTGGATTGCAGGTGATAAATATGAAGAAGCGGGAAAGGCTCTTTACGGGGATAAAGAGTAAATGCTGAAAGTCGTTTAACTTGTAAGTAGTAATTATTGTAAGAGATAAAAAGTGGAATATTTAATAAATCTCATTTTTTGCCTCTTACTTTTTTTAACTATCTAAATAAGACAAACACACTTACAGATTTTTTTAACCTAACTAATCATCAATTGGTTAATATGTTAAGGCTCTACAAACCAAATTTATCAATGTTGGAATAGCAAAAAAGAATCTAATTTTTCAATCCAAAACTCGAAAATAAACAACATCTAAACTATCCCGTACGCTTCAATACTGATAAGATGGGGCAAATTACTCCCAAACTGTAAAATTTTCAAATTCACTTTTTTGATCTTCAAATAACCACTTTTGATGCGTGTATTGTTTTTGAATTATTTTCAAAATAATATTTTGATTATTAAGACGTTTAGACTAGTTTCCAACAGTTCCTGCTGATTATCAGAGAACAATAAATTATCCTCAGTCAATTAAAGGGAAGCAACAGATTGAAATTTTCGAAGCATTTCACCCAACAAAGATATTCGAAAATTAACTTGAAACCCTTGAGCTATACTAGTCCAAATCTATAGTACTAGTGTAGATCCAAGGCATAATGATCACTTGTAAAAAGTTAATATGAAACTATATGAAGCTAGGAATTTTAGGAGGAACGAACCTTGCCAAGTCTTTAGGTAAAAAATACATTGAGGCTGGACTAACGGTAGTTTTTGGAGTTTGCCCAGACTTCAATGTTGATGAAGCAGAATGGAAAGTTTTAAATCGCTTCTATGATCGGCTTTGTCCATATGCATCCGCCATCATTCAAGCCGAAATTATTTTGATTTGTTGCGAAAATGAGCATTTGCGGAAAATATGCCAAGCTCTTAAAGAGACGGACCTAGATGACAAGATTATCATCGATTGCACTAACAGTAATTATGATAATAAACTAAGCAACTGCAATACGCTACTTATTCGAAGATCTGCACCAAAAGCAGTGATTTTTAAAGCTTTCAATAACCTTGGCTTGGACTATCCTAATTCTGATGTTTTGGGAATAGTGAAGGAAACATACTTCTGCGGAGATGCAAATCTGGAAAAAATTCGTGTAAAAAGATTAATTGAGCTAATTGGTTTCAAAGCCATTGATGCAGGAAAAATGACCAATGCTACCCTACTTGAGGCATTTTATCACTTAAGCAAAGAAATCACCTGGAACAAGAAAGAAGAATCCAACTATCATTTTAAACTCATTTCGGTTTAGTTTCTGATTAAAGCAGGATGATACTTTGAGGAAATGGCTATGGACTTAATCTATAAATAAAAATAGGTTCTTAATCTAATTGCAGGAAATATAAAAAGTCTTCATATCGTAAACCAATTCGGTTACTATCTCTATAAAAACCTTCGCTGGGAGCTGATTCTTGCAGTTTTGGAAGCAGGTAGGAATTCAAATAATTGGTGGTTTCTAAGTCGTACATATCCAAAACCCGTTGTTCTGGGTGTTCTCTTTCACCTACATTTGAAATCACGAATAACCTTGATCCATGCAGGAAAGCATCAGTAATTAGCTCCGGAGCATTCTCTAACATTACCCCACCACCAATATCTAGAACTTTAGGATTTTCAAATTCATAGCGATAAGATCCTACATTAAGTTCACTGTTTAGAGTATTAAAAACAAACCAATGGTTTGCAAAATAAGAGGTGTGGACTACATATTTCCCTTCGTTGAGTAGCTTTCCATCATAAATCAATCCTGAATTTTCTTCATCGAATAATACATTTATCTTTTCGATTGATTCTGATTCTGAGTTGTTTAGATCATAGAATGAAAAACCAAGTTTATAATCGGTCAAACCAGCTATTATGATTAGTAATGACTCATCAAGTGCCACTCCTCTTTCCACAGGAGTCATGAATTTATGGTATAAGTAGACCGAATCAGAAAAATCTTGGACTTTATAAGAGTGCTTTTGGGTATCAAAAATCATGATTTTATCTGGATCAAGTGGTTGAAAATTCCTTACCAAAAGATTTTCGGTTGGACCTTCTCCCCTTTTCCCCAGCGTATCAATAATTTTGAAGTTATTGTCATGTTTTAAAATGCTTTTGGAATAATAATCATAGGAATAATAATTCCCTTCATTATACATAATCCTCCTTAGTGGCAGTTCAAGCTCAATACTATCAAGCAGTGAAACATTCGAAAATATTCTTTCGGGTGAATCTCCGGAAGACTTGCAAGAAAATATGGCGGATATCAGCAATAGACAAATGCCTGACTCTATGATAAAGAATCTCATCAAGGTTATAGAAAGCCGCATGCAGTAGATTTGAAAAACACACATTTAAACTCACCACCAGTGTTACAGCGGTGTTTAGTTTCTTCCTTTTCAGGTAATAATGAAACATTCCCGAATCCAGAGATCATCATAAAAGTTGAGAAGATTTTTCCAATAGGTTAATTATAAACATTATCTCTTCAATTTTAGAATAGTTTATCTAAAGTCGTATGTCTAAGTACTTAAAACCTCAAACTACTATAGATTACCCAAACAACATCCCGGCAATCGTAGCCGTCATCAGACAAGCAAGGGAAGCAGCTAATAGTGACTTAAGACCCAATCTGCTAATATTTGCTTGTTGATTTGGAGCTATAATGGCGATACCACCTAGCTGAATTGCGATTGAACTGAAGTTAGAGAAACCGCACAACGCATAAGTCGCGATCACAATGGATTTAGCGCTTAGGCTTCCCATCTCCTTCATTTCAGATAGACTCAGGTAAGCTACAAATTCATTGATTACAGTTTTCTGCCCCAGCAAACTTCCGACCTGAAGTGTATCCACCCAATCCACGCCTATCACCCAGGCAAATACCCGGAAGACTTGTCCAAATAGATACTCTAAAGAAAAGCCCTCAAACTGCCCCCCTGTGCTATTTATTACAAATGCATTGAGTCCTGTATATTCTCCAAAAATACCCATCAATAGGTAGTTACACGCGGCAATCACAGCTATAAATGCCAAGAGCATAGCACCTACATTTAGTGCCAGCTTCAGACCTTCTGAGGCTCCGATTGACATTGCATCAATCAGGTTTACTCCCATTGCTTCTTCATTCACTTCAAGCTTATCATCTAATCGCTCTTTTTCTACTTCAGGAATAAACATCTTGGACATTACTATGGCAGCTGGAGCATTCATAATACTGGCTCCCAGAAGATATGCTGCAAATCTACTTTGCTCCTCCAGACTATCTCCTCCTAGAAATGCCACATAGCCCGCTAAAACTCCACCTGCAATGGTCGCCATTCCCCCCGTCATGAGGCACATCAGCTCAGACTTACTCATCTGAGGAATAAAAGGTCGGACTAAAAGTGGTGCTTCAGTCTGACCGAGAAAGATATTTCCCGCAGCTGACAAACTTTCTGGACCTGATAGTCTCATAGTCCTCGCCATCACCCAGGCAATACCAAAAACTACTTTCTGAAGAACTCCTAAATAATACAGGCCAGCTGATACTGTTGAAAAGAAGATAATGGTAGGAAGAACTTGGAAAGCGAAAATGAAACCATAGCTGTCTCCTGCCAAATCACCAAATATAAATGCCGCACCATTACGGCTGAAGCTCAGAAACTTCACAAAGCCTCGACTGACCATTGCAAAAGCACTTTCCACAATGGGAACTTGAGTGATCAAAAAACCAAAAACCAGTTGAAGCAAAATTCCAATTCCAACTAATCTCCAGTCGATTTTCTTTCTATTGCTTGAAAAAATAAAAGCCACCAAAACGATGACGGCCAGACCAAAGACTCCTCTTAAGTAATCCATTCAGTAATTATTGCATATAAGGCCTAAAAATAAGGAACGCATGCTCATAAAACAATCATGAATGAAGAGGATGAAAGTGAAAATGAGAGTTAGGGGGTAAATTTAATGGCAGAAGTGATCAGTCGCAGAACGCTGTTTGTTCAAAATTGGTTAAAGGTTTAAGGTTAAAGGTTTGAAATCTGGTTCAGCGGTATGTGTATATAGATCGACCTGGATCAAGGTCTTATGACTTGGACTTATTGAAATACATCCTACTATGTTTGCTATGCCTATGTGGTTAAAAAATGATCAATTCCCAATTCCCAAACCCAATGATCAAGGAAAAGCCAACTCTAAGCTTGGTGCTTTCTTGGTGAACTTTGCGGTTCAAAAAACACTCATTAAACATTCGGTTTATGAGACTTGGACCAAAGCATCCAAGGAGCAAAATTGAAGTCGATAAACTGTGCCCTCTGCGAAAAACTCTGCGAACACCGCGGTAAAAAGCATAAAAAAAGCCCGAGATAACCCGGGCCTTATATTGTATCAGTTTCTTTTATTGATTTCGTCACGAATCCGCGCAGCTCGCTCATAATCTTCATTATTTATCGCTTTGTCAAGCATTTGATTGAGCTTGTCCAAACTGAAATCCTTCAAAGAAGGCTCTTTTTTAGTCGTAAATTTTTGTGTTGAAGGTTTTGGTTCCTTTTTATCATCCTGCTTTTCTACTTCATAATGCTCCACTGCCCCTTCGGACATAGCTTTTTCAGTACAAAATACTGGACTTCCAAATCGTATCGCTATAGCTATGGCATCAGAAGGACGCGCATCTACATCAGATTCTATCTGGTCGCCTTTACACTGAATTTTAGCATAATAGACACCTTCCTTCATATCTGTGATGACGATTCTTTCGATGTCAAAATTGAACCCTGCGGCAAATGATTTAAACAAATCATGCGTCATGGGACGATTAGGAACAATCTTTTCGATTTCTAAGGCTATCGCCTGAGCCTCAAACATACCAATCACGATCGGCAAACGTCTAGCTCCACCAACTTCACCTAGTACCAAGGTAAATGACCCTGACTGGGAATGGTTGGACGAAAGTCCTAAAATCTCAAGTTCTATGAGTTTTTCCACAAAAATTTATAATTCAGCTTTAAATGCTTCGTTTAATTTGGGTACAATTTCAAAAGCATCGCCTACGATTCCGTAATCTGCTGCTTTGAAAAAAGGTGCATCAGGATCCTTATTGATGACCACGATACACTTTGAAGAATTGACCCCTGCAAGATGTTGAATAGCTCCTGAAATTCCTATCGCTATGTACAAAGTTGGAGCGACTTTTATACCTGTTTGTCCTACGTGTTCATGATGAGGTCTCCATTCGAGGTCAGAAACTGGTTTAGAACATGCTGTGGCTGCACCTAAGATTTTAGCCATTTCCTCTACCATGCCCCAGTTTTCTGGTCCTTTCAAGCCTCTACCGCCTGATACTACAATATCAGCTTCAGGAAGTAATACATCACCGGTCGCTCGTTCGGTTGAAGTAATTTTGGAAGCAAAATCTGCCTCATTAAGAGAAACATCGAAGCTTTCCACCAAAGCATCTGCTCCATCCTGCTTCAGATCAATTGCATTCTTTTTAACAGCAAGAATTTTATTCTCAGTAGTAAGGGTCGTAGCTGCAAAAGCCTTCCCAGTATAAATGCTCCTTTTGACCACGTAGCCAGTATCAGTCTTGGGCAATTCTACTACATTGGAGACTAAGCCTGCTTCTAATTTGATCGCAAGTCTGGCTGCAACTGCATCTCCTAAAGATGATTTGGCCAACACCAATGTCTTGGCTCCTATTAATTTGAATGCCTGAGCAACTGCCGAAGCATGTGCTTGTATTACTCCCGCATCTAGTTTGCTATCCGCACCGTGGAGAACCTTTGCTGCACCGGATTTCCCTATTGCAGCCAACTCGTCATTACTTATTGTACCAAGAGCTACTGCAACTACATCTCCCTCACCAGTCTGTCCGGCTAAGGCATTTGCAAAAGACACTGCCTCTAAGCTGGTCTTCTTCACTTTTCCTTCAGCTTGTTCTATATATACTAAAATTGACATAATACGCTAATTTATAATAAGTTATTGAGAATGGATTAAAGAACCTTCGCTTCATTTTTCAGAAGCTTCACCAGCTCAGCCACATTATCTTTATCCACCAGTTTTACAGCTCCTTTAGCAGGTGGCAGCTCATATTTGCTAGCTTCAGCCTGAGTTACCTGAGAAATTGGTTCCACCACATTCAATGGTTTCGTTCTTGCAGACATAATTCCCCTCATATTAGGAATTTTCCATTCTGCGATAGGCTCCTGGCAGCCGGCAATGAGTGGAAGACTTGCTTCCAGCATCTCCTTACCTCCTTCGATTTCTCTAGCCATTTTCACTGTAGTTCCATCAACGTCCAATTTCATTACTGGCGAAAATGAAGGGATTCCCAATAATTCCCCAACCATGCCATGAACCATTCCACCATTGAAATCAATGGATTCTCTGCCCATCAAAATCAAATCATATGCGCCTTCCTTTGCGTAGTGTGCAATTTGCTGAGCTACAAAATAAGAATCCTTAGGTGCAGAATTCACTCTAATGGCCTCATCAGCACCTATTGCTAAAGCTTTTCTTAAAGTCGGCTCTGAATCAGCTTCTCCTACATTCAAAACAGTTAACTTTCCACTCGCCTGATCTCTAAGTTCTACAGCTCGGGCCAAGGCATAATCATCGTATGGGCCAATAATGTATTGAACTCCCGTAGAATCAAACTTGGTATTGTCGGCTGTAAACTGAATCTTGGAGGTAGTATCGGGTACGTGGGTGATACAAACAAGAATCTTCATTGGTTTAGAATTAGATTAGTTTAGATTTATTTTCGTGAAAATAACAGTAAGCACTTAATTAAAAAAACTATTGATGAGCAATCTGGACAGGATACAGCTACTAAGACAATTTACCGAGGAAGAACCAGAAAATCCCTTCAATTGGTATGCTTTGGCAATAGAATTCCGGGGATCGGATCAAGAAGAAGCATATAGTCTCTTTGCGAAATTGTTGGGTGAATATCCAACATATCTTGCCACTTACTTTCCCGCAGCTCATCATTATGCAGAAATGGGTGAAATCCTCCAGTCTAAAGTGATTTTTGAAAACGGCATCTCGCTAGCTCGTGAGCAAAACAATATCAAAGCCTTGCAAGAATTACAGAACGCCTACCAGAATTTTCTCTTTGAAAATGATCTGGACTAAGAAAATTGGCAGTCAATAAATAAGTCTAAAAATCCTGAAGTTCTAAACTACTTGATAACATGTATTTCTTATCTTAATCATCCTAATCTCCAATTACTCTAATCTATTTCTTCCATGATCACCCAAAAAGAAATGCTTGCCCATTTTCTCCCAATTCTCGAAAAAAGTGGTAAACGCTATAAAAAGAAAAGCATGGTTCGCGCAAAAAAAGCTCAGCCAGGACTAGTGGTAGTGACAAAGACGTCCGATGGAGATGAGACGAAAAATACAGCAGAATCAGGTGATTGGCTAGTCGAAAATCAGACCAGTAGCAATGAATATTACCTGGTAAAAGCAGAGACTTTTAAGAAAAAATATTCGCTGGTTCAATCTCTCGAACAAGGCTGGGGAAGCTATCAACCAAAAGGTGAAATCTCTGGAGTCATTGTAAGTAAAGATCACTTAGAAGCTTTCGGTACTACAAGCGTAATGGAATTTCAGGCACCTTGGAAGGACACTATGATAGTAAAACCTGGCGATATGTTGGTTGTTCCTCCGGAAAAAGATGAAATCTATCGAATAGCAAAAAAGGAATTTGGCGAAACCTACATGGAGATCTAAGGTACCAACACAATCTTGCCAGTCTGCTTCCCGTCACGCATTCTATCAAAAGCCTTTTCGGCTTCTTCAAATTTGAAAACCTGATCTATAACCGGATGGATTTTATTCTCAGAGACTAAAGAAACCATTTCCTTAAAGTCAAGGTCAGAACCCATGGTAGTACCCATTATTTTCAATTGATTCCAAAAGATTTTCCTTGCTTCTAATTTGCTGGGATTTCCTAAAGTTGCTCCATAGAATACTATTTTCCCGCCGGGTTTTGCTACTTGAATCAGATGATTCATTGTATCACCTACAGCACCATCTATGATCAAATCAAATCCATTTGTATCTGCATTGGCTTGCGATATCCAATTGTGATCCAGATAATTAAAAGTACTTGTGACACCCAATGTTTTAGCTTTTTCCAATTTGTCAGGGCTACTGCTACTTGTGGATACCTTAGCTCCAAGAGCTAATCCAAATTGAACTGCAAATTGCGCTACTCCTCCACCAAATCCAGTGACCAAAAGATTCTCCCCTCGCTGTATATCACCCTGGTAGGCGATTGCTCGATATGCCGTCAAACCAGCAAGTGGAAGAGCCGCTGCTTCCTCCCAAGTCATATGAAGGGGCTTATCGTGAAGTCTATCCACAGGTACAATCACTGACTCAGCTAGTGTACCATTTCGAGGCATTCCTAAGATCTCAAATGAAGTACTTTGCACCTTTTGATTATCACCCCAGTTCAGTGCAGGATTGATTATTACCTCCTTTTGCAACAAATCATATTCCACTCCCTCTCCTATCTCTGTGACTATTCCAACTCCATCAGAACCTAGAACTACCCCATCTTTAATATTTGGATAGAGACCTTGTCTGCACCATTCATCACGGTGATTTAAAGCAGCAGCTTTAATCAGAACTCTAACTTCGCCTGGAAGCAAAGTCCGCGATTGAACGTCAGTTAGAAGCAGTTTGGATTCTTGTTTGCTATTTAACGTGATTGCTCTCATAAAATTTAAAAAGCGTCCTCTGAATTATTTCTATTCAATAGATCCTCTCCATCGTCGCTGTTGGCTTTACTTTGCAGTTTGATCGTATTACCAGAATCAAATTCAGAAACTCCACTTGACTGAGCCGCGAAAGTCGGTCTGTATACAGCATTTCCGCCCTGAGGATCTTGCATATTTCCAAAGCCATCCAAATCCTGAAACTTAGTGTATCTACCGATGAAGCGTAACTTCACATTATCCAATGAACCATTTCTGTGCTTGGCAATTATCACTTCTCCCACTCCTTGGGTAGAATTACCATCCTCGTCTTCGGTGATTCCGTAATACTCAGGACGGTACAGGAACATAACCATATCAGCATCTTGCTCGATGGCTCCCGATTCCCTCAAATCCGAAAGCTGTGGTCGCTTATCTCCACCTCTAGTCTCCACCGCTCTGGAAAGCTGAGAAAGTGCAATTACAGGAACCTCAAGTTCCTTTGCGATTTTCTTCAAAGCCCTAGAAATACTCGCAATCTCCTGCTCCCGGTTTCCTCCGCCTCCACTTTTGGAGTCCCCAGACATCAGCTGCAAATAATCAATTACAATCATTTGGATATCATGCTGAGCTTTTAACTTTCTACATTTTGCGCGAAGCTCCAAAATAGAAAGTGCAGGAGTATCATCTACGAAAAGCGGTGCTTTGGAAAGCTTGGCAGTCTTATGAACTAACTGAGCCCATTCGTGCTCTGCCAGCGTTCCCTTTTTGATTTTCTCAGAATCAAGCTCAGCTTCTGAAGAAATCAAACGATTCACCAGCTGAATGGAAGACATCTCCAAAGAAAAGATAGCCACTGGTCGATTATGATCCACAGCCGCATTTCTCAATACAGAAAGTACGAAAGCTGTTTTTCCCATTGCAGGTCGTGCAGCTATAATTACCAAATCTGATTTTTGCCAACCTGAGGTAACCCGATCCAACGCAGTCAAACCGGAAGGAACTCCTGTCAATCCATCCTTTTGGCCTTTTCTAGCTTCCAATTCAATGATCGCCTCTCGCATGATGGACTTCATGTCGGAGTAATTTTTTCTGATATTCTTTTCCGATATCTCAAAAAGATTCTGCTCCATTTTATCCAATAACTCGAATACATCAGTGGTTTCCTCGTAAGCATCCTTTTGGATATCAGAAGCAATTTTGATCATCTCACGCTTAATGGATTGCTCAGTGATGATCCTTGCATGATATTCAATATTCGCAGCAGAAGCGACTTTAGAAGTAAGTTCAGTTACATAGAAAGCACCACCGGCAATCTCCAAAGCTCCACTTTTTCGAAGCTGTGCTGTTACGGTAAGCAAATCAATTGGCTGACTTTCGGTAAATAGATCAAGAATTGCCTGAAAAATAACCTGATGGGAGTCTTTGTAGAAACTCTCTACCTTCAAAATATCGATCACATTCGTCAGTGCATCCCTCTCCAGCATCAAAGCACCAAGTACAGCCTCCTCAAGATCAATGGCTTGTGGTGGTACTTTACCGAGCATATTGGAATTTTGGTGAGTTGGCTTATTTCGGGTGATACGGGGATTGCTACTTTTCTCGGACATAGAACAAATGTATTGGGAAAAAGGCAAGAGTTTTAAACAACTTCTGCCAGAGTTATCAACAATTAGAGCCCCTCAATAACCAAGCCTCTAAAGAAAAACAACTTGAAATATTTTCAACATAAAAAAAGCTATTAACCGTGATCAAAAAAATTAACATAAGCTTTTAGAACTATGTATATTCAGTATTAAGAATCGCATAAATGGCTTTGAAAGTGAAAGGCAAATTTCACCACTCAGGGAAAATGTTTTGAATTAGAATTGCTAGGCTCCCTAGCAGCCAATAATTATTTTTAAGTTTGATGTGAAATTCCCACTCATTATTTTCCCTAATGAATAAATATCACTTTATAGCCGTCGGTGGAGCTGTGATGCATAATCTAGCCCTTGCACTTGTAGAAAAAAACTATCAGGTTACCGGTTCTGACGATGAAATTTACGAACCTTCACGAACGAGATTAGAAAAAGCGGGGATTTTGCCTCCTGAATATGGATGGTTTCCTGACAAGATTACTTCAGATTTAGATGGTATTATCCTGGGAATGCACGCCAGAATAGATAACCCAGAACTTGTCAAAGCGCAGGAATTGGGAATTCCGGTTTATTCTTTCCCTGAATTCATATTCAATCAAAGTCAGAATAAAAAGCGGGTGATTGTAGCTGGCTCTCATGGCAAGACCTCTATTACTTCTGTGATCCTGCATGTGCTCAAAGACCAGAATGTAGACTTTGATTACTTGGTAGGTGCGCAGATCGAGGGTTTTGACCTTATGGTAAAACTGTCCGATGCCCCAGTGATTATCATCGAAGGAGATGAGTACCTGACGTCTCCTCTGGATAGAACCCCAAAGTTTTTCCATTACAAGCATGACATTGCCTTGGTCAGCGGAATAGCCTGGGATCATTACAATGTATTTCCTGATTTTGATGAATACAAAGAGCAGTTTAGCAAATTGATGAATTTGACGCCAAACTCTGGTGAATTGATCTATTGCGAAGCAGATCCTCTGGTAAAAGAAGCAGCTGAGAAAAGTAATATCAAAGCAAAAAAGACCGCTTACAAAGCTCATCCAGCAATTATCAAGGATGGTAAAACATTCCTTGAGACCGAAAATGGTTTAATTCCTATTTACATATTCGGAGAGCATAATCTGCAAAATCTTCAGGGCGCTATGGATATTTGCTTGTCACTAGGTCTGACAAAAGAACAGTTTTATGAAAGCATACAGACTTTCAAAGGCGCAGCAAAACGTCAAGAGCTTTTGGTGCAAACTGAAAATTCCAGCCTTTTTAGAGACTTTGCCCATGCTCCATCCAAATTAAAGGCGACTGTATCCGCTGTCAAAACTCAATTCCCAAACAGAAAACTTATAGCGGTACAGGAATTGCATACTTATTCCTCTCTGAATAAGGAGTTTTTACCAAATTATGCTAAGTCAATGGAAGCTGCCGACCTAGCGATTGTGTACCTTGATCCTCATGCTGTAGCCCTAAAAAAGTTAGAGCTAATGGATGAAGATACGTTGAGAAAAGGCTTTCAAAGACCTGATTTAAAATTATTTACCGAGAGCAAAAGCCTGAAGGAATTCCTTTTGGCTCAAGACTATACAAATTCCAATCTACTTTTGATGAGTTCGGGATCCTATGACAAAATGGACCTTGAGCCGATTAAAGCTAAATTTAAATTATCATGAAATTAAACTTAAAGAATTCCCTTGCATTTTTTGATCTAGAAGCTACTGGCATCAATATTTCAACAGACCGAATTGTGGAGATTTCCATCGTAAAAGTGAAGCCAGATGGCGGACAGGAAATCTATACCAAAAAAATCAATCCTACTATTCCCATTCCTTTGGAATCATCCCTCATCCATGGCATTTACGACAAGGATGTCAAAGATGAGAAGACATTTAAGGAATTAGCCAGGGATATTTTTCAGTTCATTGGCCAGTCGGATTTGGCTGGATTCAACGTTTTGAAATATGACATCCCCTTATTGGTAGAGGAGTTCTTGCGGGCAGGAATTGAGTTTGATTTAGACAAGAGAAACTTACTGGATGCTCAGAAGATCTTCTTCATGATGGAAAAGCGGAACCTTACCGCAGCTTATAAATTCTATTGCGGAAAAAATCTTGAAAATGCACATAGTGCTGAGGCGGATACTTTTGCTACGCTAGATGTGTTCAAAGCACAGGTAGAGCGCTATCTGGGCGAGGAAATGGAAGATCTTCAAGGGAATAAAATGGGAGTCTTCGAAAATGATATGAAAAAGCTTCATGATATGCTCAATGAAAAAATGGTTGATCTAGCCGGAAGGTTTGTGTTCAATAATGAAGGTGTAGAGGTATTTAACTTCGGAAAGCAGAAAGGAACTCCTGTCACTCAAGTGCTCAAAGATGAGCCTGGATTCTACGACTGGATGATGCGTGGTGATTTTCCTCTGGATACTAAACGGAAACTTACTCAGATCAAGCTGAGAGGATTTAACCAGTAACAAAAAACCCGGAGGAGACTCCGGATTTTTTGTTAGTATTTAGCATAGATCGTTTTCAGTTTTATTGACTGATCTATAAACTCATTGAAAGTCAATCCCAAATCTCCCAACGCAAGAGCTCCATTGCAATCATATATTTTTGGAGGACTGGCACTCAAACCATCTTCTAGCATAATATATAAAGAGGAATTGAACTTCATTAATTGTACCCCGTAATATCCCCCAGGTTGAGCCTCTGCATTTTCGACGAATTCATCCAACCAAAGAAAATCAGCTCTATTATCATTTTTACAAGCAAAAAGGATCTGGTCCAATGAATAATCTATTCTAGGTGATTCCTCTTCGCATCCAGCCAATCCGAAAGTCATCATACAGGCAAAAAGTAGTAATTTTTTCATAGCTATCTTAATTTATCAATCTCGTTATCAGTAGCATTAAAACTTCGACAATAAGTTAAAAAAAAAGCGGACTATCAAAATCGTCCGCTTTTTTAGCTAGTCAACATTGTTCATCTACTTCGTATAAAAAGTCAAAGCCTCAGGCATTAGTTTATTCAATTTGTCTATTCTGGTCTTAGAAGCAGGGTGGGTTGAAAGAAACTCTGGTGGCGCTGCTCCATTTTCTTTGTCAAGCATTCTCTGCCAGAAGATCGGGGCTTCACGCGGATCATAACCTGCGATAGCCATAAAGGTCAATCCCATTTCATCTGCTTCCAATTCATGTTTTCGAGAGAAACTAAGCATTCCCAATTCACTTCCAATACCAACTGACTGAAGCAAAATCTGCTGGGTCAAAGTTGGGTTTTGTCCCATAGCGGTAGAAAAAACACCAACACCAATGTTTGTAAGCATACCATTTGACATTCTTTCTCTAGAATGTGAGGCAACTGCGTGAGCTATCTCATGTCCCATCACCACTGCGATCCCTGTTTCAGTCTGGGTCAAGGGCATTATTCCGGTGTAAAAAGCTACTTTCCCACCTGGCATGCACCATGCATTCACTTGATCACTTTGCAATAAATTAAATTCCCAATCAAAGGAATTAGCCAATTCTCCATACCCTTGAGAGGTCAAATAACTCTCTACTGCCTTCGCCATCCGATTTCCCACTTTGAGTACTTTTTGCCCGTCAGCCGTATTTGTAACTACTTTATCTTCCTTTAGAACGGCATCATATTGCTCATTTACCAAGGGCTGAATTTCCTCATCCGATACCAAGGCAAGTTGACTTCTGCCAGTCAGTGGAACTGTAGCACAAGAATAAAGAATTAGTCCTGCACTAAACAAAATTGCTATCTTTTTCATGTTGGTTGTTTTTTTCATCGTAGTTTCAAATTAAATACCAGAAAGCAATTTTCACTATTTTAAGAGTTCAATTAGAAAAAATATGAACACGAAAGAAACCCAAAGTGCTTTAAAACCAGCTGCTTTGGCTTATCAAAAAAAAATGAGCAACCCACTCTATTTTTGGTTTGGCATGTTGATCAAACTCCCCTCAGCAGTTTTTTGGAAGTTTCGAATCAAAGAGCTTGATGCTGAAAAATGTGTGGTAACTATTCCGTACAGCTGGAGAACACAGAATCCATTCAAGTCTATCTATTTTGCCGCACTGGCTGGAGCAGCAGAACTAAGCACTGGCGCATTATGTCAGTTAGGAATAAGCGGTCTGGGAAAATATTCCATGCTGGTTGTGGATTTCAGAGCTGAATATTTCAAGAAAGCCAATCAAAAAATAACATTTACCTGCGGACAAGGATTAGAGTTAGTCAGTCTCCTTGAGTCATTAAATCCACATGACACTGGCAAACTGACAATGATTTCCAGCGGGAAAAATCCGCAGGGTGAAGAAGTTGCACGTTTCTATGTGACTTGGTCTTTCAAGAGAAAAGTCTAATTTGACCAGCGCCTTTCTCTATCAATAAACTCACTCAGAGTAGCATAAACACGTTCCTTGCTCCAATCCAGAAATTCATGATAGGCATTTCCCTCATTGAATCGAATGATCATTCTGTCCCAATCTGATCGCTGCAGCTGATATTTCACCATCAAATTCTGACGAACAGAATCTGATTCAATAACAGCATAATAGCCAGCTCGCCTTCGCATCCATTCTTGTTTTTTTTGATATTCCCGCTCTTGCTTTGCCCTTTTGGTCAGAGATGACAATACTCCCGCTATCGCCACTCCCCCATTGGGTGAATCCAAATAGCCAGCACTTATTCCGCCTTTATTCGAGGGAGTTTTCTCCTCGTCCGGATCTATCAGAGTTAATTTCCCATCTTTGAACCGAAAGGCATATGGTTCCGATTTCACCTCAAAAGTCGGAAGTAATCTAGCCCTATCCTGAATCTGAAGCATGAGGAATGTTTCTTCACCAAGTACTATTTTCTGCTCTATAAATCCAGGGAAAGAAATTCTCAAGGTATCTCCTATCATTCCTTTTACCGAAAAGTATCCACGTGTATTAGTGATATCTGAGCTTTCTGAGCCTATAATCTCTACATTAACTCCCTCCAAATAGGTTTTATCCGTGGCATCAAGGACATTCCCCGAATAGGATCTCTGAGCCAGCAACGCTGGGAGGAAGGCAAAATATAATATGATTAGAACCCGAAGTTTCATAAAGTCCAAAAATAAGCAGGCTTTTCGCAGCGATTAAATGTCAGCAAGTTAAAGAAGCTTAAGACCCGAAATATATATTTCTAACGTGTATGGTTAGACGGTTCATTACTTTTAATCAATCGAATCTATTTAATTTCACCCAATGGATTTTAAGCTTACTCGATTTGCGCCTACTCCCAGTGGTTTTATACACCTGGGAAATCTCTACTCTTTCTTAGTTACAAAAGCTCTAGCCGAAAAGACTGGAGCCAAGATTTTATTAAGAATCGACGACTTGGACCGTGACAGATACAGAACTGAATATGTGCAGGATATTTTTGATACGCTGGACTTTATGGAGATCAGTTATGACCAAGGACCTAAAACAGTTCAGGAATTCGAACAAGAATGGTCTCAGATCCATAGAATGAACAGTTATTTACAGGCATTAGAGCAAATTAGGAGCAAAAACTTAGTCTTTGCCTGTGATTGCACCCGCAAGAAAATCCAACAATTAGACTCTTCTGGCTATTATTTAGGGCATTGCCAAGTCAGAAATATTCCGCTGGAAAGAAATGAAACATGCTGGCGTATGGATACTTTTGACACCGATTTTATCAAAATCAACACCTACTCAGAGGGCGAGAAATCCTATACACTTCCGGAAGACTCAGCCTTTTTTATCGTCAGAAAAAAAGACAAGCTTCCCGCTTATCAACTCACCTCTCTGATAGATGATACGCATTACGGTGTAAATCTGATCGTAAGGGGAAATGATTTACTGGGATCAACTTTGGATCAACAAATTTTAGCAAATGGATTAGGAATCAACTCCTTTCAGGAAGCCACATTCCATCATCATCCCCTTTTGAAAGGTCCGAAAAACAAAAAACTATCTAAATCTGATGGAGCCATATCTATTCAATTCCTGAGAAAAGAAGGGAAAAAACCTGCTGACATTTATCAGATTATTGGAGAAATGATTGGTTCAACAGAACCCATTTCAAGCTTTGAAATGATGAGGAAGCATTTGATTCCTTAAATAAACTTAAGCGGCCGCTCCAAAAACTGCATTTTCGCCCCATTCGCCTATTTTTCAATTTCAGTAGTAAATCAACAATTGACATTGAACCTGAAACCTATGCTTTTGAAATTGAGATTGATAGTTGTCGCCCTTCTTTCCACTACTCCAAGTCTAGCACAAATTGTAGTAAAGGGAGAGGTTCGAAATGCTCAGTCATCGCAAGCGATAGGTTATGCAAACATTGGAATTTTAAACTCCGCGATCGGCACTTTATCAGATCTGGATGGAAGCTTCACGATTCTTATCCCAAAGGAATTTGAATCAGACACCTTGACTATTTCTGCCTTAGGATTTGAAAAGAAAGGACTTCCCATTACTCAGTTAATCCAAACAGAAAATAAAATTGTTTCTCTAGAAGAACGATTTGAGGAGTTGAATGCAATCACTGTCACAGCAAAAAAGATAGAAAATAGAACATATGAACTTGGCAATTCCAAATACCAGGGTGGAGTCATGGAGCCAGATTCAGTTTATGCTGGAAGGGCAATTTCACTTTTGATTGAAAACAAAGGAAAAAATTCTTACGAAGAGCTACAATTCCCTCTTTACATAAGCAAAACAAGGATTCGAATACTTCGAAATAACCTGAAGACCTTCAAGTTTAGAGTACGCATAAATGAAGTGGATCCAGCAACTGGAACTCCTGGAAAAGACCTGATTTCTAAGAGCCTCGTAAAAACGTCTGACATGCGAAATGGCTGGCTTGATTTTGACCTTAGTGATCTTAACCTCCAAGTATCAGGGCCTTTTTTCATCACCTTCGAACAGATTCTTGATGCAAAGGATCGAAAAAACATTGCTGATTCCTATGCTGAATTCATCCGTGAAAACCCCAAAAAATTAGTCGTAGATACGGTAGAATTTGAAGGAGAAAAACAAGTAAGACAAATGCTAAGAGGTGGTGGAATAGATCTCCCAGGTACTTTCATAGCTATTGCCTCAAAGGAATCTATTCAAAAAGATCATATCTCCTATTCTAGAGAAACGAGTCTTGGAGAATGGAAGAAAATAAGTGGGATTTTGGCAGCGACTGTAACGCTCAGTAATCATTCGGTCATCTCTATTCCTGCAAATGATGCAATTGAAAACCCCGCAATCCTTCAAGCCAGCCAACTTTTGGAGGATTTTATGAATGAAACAGATGCATCTGGAGTCCAAGCAATGGTTTCAAAAGCTGATTCCATTGTATGGAGAAAAAACGTAGGTTACTCAGATTTAGAATCTCAAATACCCGTTAACGACTCTACCCGCTTTAGGTTAAATAGTGTCTCGAAAACTATGACAGGGGCTGCCTTGGCAATAATGGCAAACCTAGGAATCCTGGATCTTGATGCTGCAATTCAAACCTATCTTCCAAACTATCCTGTAAAGAAATGGGACTTCAATTCCAGACAACTTGCTGGACATTTGGCGGGAATTCGTGATTATAATGAGCATGATCTGAGCGACTTTATTCGTGAAGATCATTATAGAACAGCTCAAGAATTTCTACCTCAAATTCAAAATGACACCTTGCTTTTTGAACCTAGTTCAAGGTTTCATTACTCCACTTTTGGATTCAGTATTCTCGGGGCGATCATTGAAAAGGTTAGCGGAGAAAGTTACTCGGAGTATATGCAAAAAAACCTGTGGAAACCAATTGGGCTAGCGCATACGTCAATTGACGATATCACTAAAAAAGATCCTAATCGAAGTAAATTCTATGATCTAGACGGTAAAGAAAATGATCTGGGAGACTGGAGCTACAAATACGCAGGAGCAGGTATTTTGTCCACAGCGGAAGATCTAGTGAAATTCGGGAATGAAATCTTGAATGGTGCCCTAATTGATCAGAAAACAAAGAAACTACTCTTCACCGATCAAGTAACCAATAGCGGAGAAGTAATTGGTTATGGACTTGGTTGGTATTTGGGGAAAGATAAAAATGGACATAGATTCTGGCATCACGCTGGGGATTCATTCAGCAGCAGTTCGTTTATTCTTATTTATCCAGATGATGATTTGGTCGTCGCATTTTTATCAAATTCACAACATGGCGCAGCATTCGATGTCGAGAAATTAGCATCGCTTTTCTACCAATAAGTCAGACAACTTCAAAAAAACAAAGCCAGAGAAAATGAAATTCTCTGGCTTTGTAATCAGTACTTAATGTCAATTAATCATACTTCGCAGGCATATCAGGAGCAACCATAGAATTCTTGATAAACTCTCGGATATCCTCATTGGAAGTTTCCAAGTCCTCTGCCCTCAAATACATCATGTGACCACTTCTGTAGCCTTTCCAAGAAATCCTATCTGCCATCCTACCGGCAGCATCGATTTGCCAAAGGTTGTATTTAGCATTGAAATAGTCTGTGCCGCCATCATAATATCCTGACTGGGTCATTACGTGCAAGTATGGATTTTGACGCATGGCATCTCCCAAATCGTAACCTGTACTCTCATTAGAGCGATCCCAAGGATGTACTGGCCCGAAAAGATTATAGGTCAGATCAGTTTTGAAATTCAGATTCTCCCTCACATAAACCTGAAATGATGGAGCAAAAGCATGATTCCAAGAAGATAAAGCTGGATCAAAATCTGGTCTAGAACCAGTGCCAGCATTATCAAAGCCTTTGTACCTACTATCCAATCTACCGATTGTCATCCCTTCTTCTCTAAGCAATTCTTTCCAGAAGAAATTAGTAGGAATCAATAGATTATGCTCAAGCACTACTTCTTTGCTAAGCCCTGAATACAACGCATATTTTGTTGCAATCGCATCTCGCTCTGCTGATGATAGGGTTCCGCCTTTCACTGCGGCTGGAATCAATTCGTTGATCGTGAAAGCTTCAACTTCCGGCAAGAAATCATCCAAATCCTGATTTTGTAAAGACGCATCCAACGCCTTGTGATACCAAGCAGTTGCCGCATAATACGGCAGATAATTAGAAGTATGAATAGGTGCACCACGTTCAATTCCCAGTTCAGTGGGGGAAACCATAATAACACCATTGAAATACATCCAATGAGCATTCTGAAGTTGTGCAACCAAGCCTGCTACGCGAGTAGTTCCATAACTTTCTCCAATCAAATACTTTGGCGAAGCCCAACGGTTTTGGCGAGTCACAAATGTGTTTACCCAATCCGCCAGATACCTGATATCGGAGTTAATTCCGAAAAAAGTAGAGCGATCTGCTTCTTCATCTACTATTCTTGAATAACCCGTATTCACTGGATCTATATAAACAATGTCTGCCACGTCAAGAATAGAATATGGGTTTGACTTGGTACCATAAGGCTGAAGTGGATAACCTTCTTCGTCAATGTTTAACACCACAGGACCAGTATAGGCTATATGCATCCAGATAGAAGCTGAGCCTGGACCGCCATTGAAAGAAATAACCAAAGGACGGATAGTCTTGTCTGAAATATCTGTCCGCTCATAGTAGGTGTAGAACAAAGAAGCTATTGGCTTGCCTTTTTCATTCCAGACTGGCTGAGTGCCAGCGGTAGCTTTGTAAGGCACTTTCTTCCCTTTAATGGTGGTTTCATGTGTAGTCACTACAGCAGATTCTATTTCTATCTGTCTTTCAATACTTGGCCTTTCTGTCTGGGCAATAAGTGAACTTACGGTAAAGAATATTAATAAAGTAAAAGTTAACTTTCTCATAAAGTATAGGGGTATAATTAATCGATTTTGAAACTACTAATTGTAAATAGAAACTAGAAAGAAATTACACAGATGGGGTCAATTCTTTAGACTTTGCTGGCTGAAACTAGCCTGGCTATCACGACTGCCGGATAAAGAATCCCTATTGTGGAAAGAAAAACAGACAGCATCTTAGCCATGACCTGAATGGGGTATAAATCACCAAATCCCACAGTAGTAAGTGATACTAGACTGAAATATATATACAGTGCAAAATCCTTATCAATTCCTTCCAACACCACGTCTCCTCCTATTCCTGTCCCCGTAGTCAAATAGATTATTTCAAAAAGGAATGCACCTAAAATTGCTACAAGTAAATAGACATTAATAGCTCCAATCACCCTATAAATGTTCACTTCATGATTTCTGAATAACAGCCTAATATTCAGGAATATAAATACCAACATATTCAAAACACCTACGATCCGCTCTGCCAAGTAAAACTCGAAATCGTAATTAGAAAAACGTATGAATCTAAGTCCCAACTGAGTCATAAAAAGCACCGTGGTCAACACCACTAAAGCTTTAAATCTAGAAGACCAAATGCCTGTAAAAAACAAAAATAGGAAGACGGTATTAACAAAAATCGCATGCACATGACCATATTCAATCAAAATAGGCAGTACAAAAACTGTGAATAGTAAGATCAAAAGCAACACTCCAAAACTTGCATCTGTCAACCAATAATCTGTAAAGGATTTGAATGCGTGTTTTACCTGTCTCCCTTTTTTATTTACGAATTGATTCATCAAAATTCAATTTCGCCCACCAACACTTTGACGGCTTTACCCCTAATCATTACACGATCTTCTCTTTTCTCTAAGTGAAGCTCACCACCGCGTTTACTTGCCTGATAGGCTTTGAGCTTACTCTTACCAGATCTTTGAAACCAATAATCCATCAAAGCACAATGTGCGAATCCTGTAACAGGATCCTCATCTATTCCCACATTAGGTCCAAAGAAACGACTGTAAATGTCAAATGATCCTTTCCCTGCAGCAGTAATAATAATTCCTTCCTCGCTATATTTTTTCACAATAGAAAAATCAGGTTCACATGACTCAACCGCATTAGCATTGACCAACTCAAAAATCCAATTCCGCTTCAATTTGGCTGAATGAATAATTTTAGCCCCAAAGAAATCACCTTCAAAAAATGGATGTCTTTCCATAACAGTGGGAATCAATGGAAAATCCATTTCAATATAATCACCATCACTTTTCACCCGAAGTTCACCACTAAGCGTCTGGAATCTTATCGTATCACCTGGTTTCACCCATCCTGACTTTACCATCCAAAAAGCAGAAGCCAGTGTAGCATGTCCACAAAGATCAATCTCAACCGTTGGCGTAAACCAGCGTAGGCTAAATGAATCCGGCTCTGAAGTTCTCCTTACAAAAGCAGTTTCGCTAAGATTCATTTCCATAGCAATAGTCTGCATATGAACTACTGCGAGTTCCTGATCCAATAAACAAACAGCTGCGGGGTTTCCAGAAAATGCCTTATTCGTAAAAGCGTCTACGGTCGTTATAGCTAGTTTCATTAGTAGCGCTCTTTAAGAATATTCAAGTGATGAATATAATGCCCCGGAATGATCCAAAATAAGGCTCTCGGTGTAATCGGGTTCCCATTTGCAATACCCACAAGGTCCAAAGAATCTTCCGGTAATAGTCGTAACATGGAAAGTAAAGCCATTCTCTGGCCTACAAAATCATGGAGTAGATATTCAATTGGCACCTTTCCAAATTTAGCATTTATCACATAAGGATCCTGGTCAAAACCTGGCAATGCGGACTTCTCGCCTCTTGAGAAACATAATGCTCTGAAGGTCATGATTCTTTCGGTGTCTATCACATGTCCGAGTACTTCCTTCGGTGTCCATTTGCCTTCTGCGTAGGCTTTTTCTGACCAGTCAGGCCCTTTCTCACGATATAGACTGACAAGTGGGTCTACTTGCTTTAACAATTGCTCTTCATAGTTATTTCCAGAAACTAGTTTGAGGTAAGTGGAGAAATAAGGGGAATAATCACCTTCTTTCGGTTGATCTAAGGTTTTCATGTAAAAATGCTTTGGCAAGAATATTAATGAGATAAATTTAAATTATAAGTATAAACCACCTAAATATCATGAATAAAAAATTACTCATTGTCTTTCTTGTGCTTTGCGGTCACGTGTCTATTTCACAAACTACCATTATCAGAAACCCGGAAATAGCTCAAATGATTTCGCAGATTTCTTCTGATTCTCTGGAACATCACGTGCGAACTTTAGCATCCTTCAATTCTCGACATACCTTAAGTACAAATGCGGAAAATGGTATGCCTGCCGCTCAGCAATATGTACTTTCTAAGTTCTACCATTTTGCGAAGCAATCAGGAGGCAGACTGACAGCTGAAATAGAAAAATTTACTATCCCAGCAGATAATCGTAGAATAACAGCTGATTCACCAGGGGCAAATGTGATAGCAACACTCAAAGGCACAGATCCAGCTGACAATAGGATATTCATTATTTCAGCCCATATGGATTCCCGAAATAAGGATGTGATGGATGTTGAAGGAAGTGCGCCTGGCGCAAATGACGATGGAAGCGGAACCGCTGCAGTCATCGAATTGGCTCGTATTATGGCCTCCCATGAGTTTTCTGCCACCATCCTTTTCGTGGCATTTACAGGTGAAGAGCAAGGCTTGAAAGGCGCTACTTACCTGGCTAACAAAGCAAAAACAGAAGAATGGAACCTCGCAGCTGTCTTAAATAATGATATTGTCGGAAACAGTAGTTCTTCAGAAACGCTGATCAAAGATAATCTGAAAATGCGTGTGTTTTCAGAAACTATTCCTACTGCTGAAACTGAACAAGAAGGTAACATCCGTCGCTACACCAATGCTGACAATGACAGTAAATCCAGACAATTGGCGAGATATATCAAGGAGCAGGGAGAACGCTATGTCGATCAATTTGAGGTAAAATTGATTTACCGAGCTGATAGATTCCTAAGAGGAGGGGATCAGACTCCATTTGCAAGAAATGCCTTCACAGCTGTAAGAATGTCAGAAATGAATGAAAATTATATTCAACAGCATGAAAATGTTCGTGTAGAGGATGGCATTCAGTATGGTGACTTACCTGAATTCATGGATTTTGAATATTTGAGAAAAGTATCCGCCGTGAATCTAGCATCTCTAGCGAGTTTAGCTAATTCTCCAGATCAGCCACAGGAAGTCAAAATAGACGTACGTGGTCTAAGCAATAAATCTACTCTACTGTGGGAAGCACCGGCTATTGGCAACGCAAAAGGCTATTATGTGCTCATGAGAGAAACTTCTTCTGCCATGTGGGAGCGTAAGTTTTGGACTACTGAGACCACACTTACTTTACCCTACTCTAAAGACAATTACTTCTTTGCTGTACAATCAGTCTCAGAATCAGGAGCTGAAAGTCTCCCAGTTTTTCCAACATCTCTTTCAAGATAGTAGCAGTTGTTAATTAAATCAATTCCAAATTCACTAAAACACGCGCTTAGTGGAACTTCATTGATTATATTTAGTTAACTATTTGAAACACTAGAATTATGAAAGCTAAAGAAATCGTAACGCTACAGCGTTCCCTACTTATCGATACAGAGAAATTACTCAACAAACAAGTAGAAATGGAAGGAACCTCTTCCGCCTACTATTTGTCTATGGCTTCTTGGTGTCATATGATGGGTTATGAAAATTCAGCCAAATATCTTTATACCCATGCAGACGAAGAGCGAATGCATATGATGAAGATATTTCAGTACATCAATGAAGCCGGAGGTCATGCTATTCAGCCAGAGATCACCGGGATTAGACATAATTTCAATTCATTGAGAGAAATCTTCGAATTGATCCTAGAGCACGAAATCAACGTGACCAAGTCTATCAATAACATTGTAGATCACGCCTTCACCAAGAAGGATTTTGCAACCTTCAGTTTCATGCAATGGTATGTCACTGAGCAGAGAGAAGAGGAAACCATGTCCAGAAGAGCACTCGAGCTTTTCGATATAATCGGCGAAGAAGGTGTAGGTCTTTGGACTATTGATCAGGAACTTGGGAAGCTCCATGCAGCGGCCCATCCCACAGCTTAATTTTAGAGCGGCCTTTCGGCCGCTTTTTTTGACCCTTCCTTTTTTAGAAACTTGATAAAACAAGATTCACTTAAACACATAAGTGATTCGTGAGGATTAGAATGGGATTATTATTGTTGGATTGATTTTTTCTTACTCATCTTTCCTATAACTTAATGATGAATTAATTTCTTTAATCCTCTAACACCCCCTGTTGCTATGAGTTTCAATAAGAGCCAAGCGGCATTTTTCCAAGCAATAAAACTATCATTGCCCAGCTACAATTCTTTGGTCGACGAAATAGCCGAAATATTAGAAATCAGCATTGACAGTGCGTACAGAAGAATCCGAGGAGAAAAATTATTGGATTTCAGCGAGTTGGAAATATTATGTAATCGCTTCAATATTTCTGTTGATACTTTTTTCAATCTACATTCCAATAGCATTCTCTTTCATGGAAATCAGAATGACTATCAGGAGAATAGTTTCATGAAATGGATGGAGGATGTGTATGCGCAACTAAATCTGGTCAATAGTTTTTCTAAAAAACATATCTATTGGCTGGTAAAAGACATGCCTCCTTTCCACCATTATTATCACAAGGAATTGGCTGCATTTAAATTCTTTTTCTGGAGAAAGTCTATTTTGTTCAATGACAGTTTGAAAGACACCAAGTTTTCTATCAAGGACAACACTTACAATCAGTTCGCTGAAATAACCCAGAAAATCCTCAAAGCATACCATAAAATACCTACCACGGAAATTTGGAATATTGAAGGGATAAATATCACGCTCCGTCAAATTGAGTTATATCATGAAATGGGAATAATGACTTCTACTGAAGACACCCTTTTTCTCTACAACTGTATGATGGAAGTGATTGATAACTTGGAGAGAATGGCGGAAAAAGGCAAAAAGATTCTGCCATCACATCCTGACATTGAAGGAGCTGATTACAACTTTTTTGTGAATGAATTCATCATCGGAGATAATACGTTTTTTGCAACCATGGATGAAAATAAAGTGACTTACCTAAATCACAGCGTTATTTACTTCCACGGCACTTCTGATCCTTCATTCAATAATGCGATGTTCAGAAACCTGGAAAATCTTATAAAAAAATCCACTCAAATCAGTGTGGTTGGCGAAAAAGAAAGAAAGCAGTTCTTTAATAAATTGCGGAAAAAAGTAATAGAAAGAATAAATGCTATCCCACTGCAAGAAGAGTAAATTCCCTGTACACTTAGATATCTTTCGCTTAAAGGGAAGAACTGCTACTTTTAACCTAGATGGCGCCAATTATGAATAATTCAATAAAACACAGTTTTGCTAGCCTTGCCTTGCTTACTACTTCTTTTATCGCCTGTCAAGAGAAAACTTCTGACAAAGTGATCGATGAACAGATGATGGTTATAGCCAGTAGTCCGGAACCAAGTAAAAAAGTTGATGGTATGGTCTGGATTCCCGGAGGGGAATTTGTCATGGGAACCAATGAAGTAGATGCATATTCCGCCGAAAAGCCTGCGGTAAATCTAAAAGTGAATGGTTTCTGGATGGACGCGCATGAAGTCACCAATGCGGATTTCAAAAAATTTGTTGATGAAACCGATTATGTAACTGTGGCTGAGAAAAAACCAGAATGGGAAGATCTTAAGCAACAATTGCCTCCAGGTACTCCAAAGCCAGATGATGCACTTTTAGTGGCTGGCTCCATGGTATTTAATCCTCCTTCCTACCCTGTCCCTACAGAAGACATTTCTCTTTGGTGGGTATGGGTAGAAGGCGCAAGCTGGAAAAATCCAGAAGGGCCAGAGTCAGATTTAAAAGGAAGAGAAAATCATCCAGTCGTTCATATTGCCTTTGAGGATGCCAAAGCCTATGCAGATTGGGCGGGAAAAAGGCTTCCTACAGAAAATGAGTGGGAGTTTGCAGCTCGCGGAGGTGCAAACGGAAAACGATTTGCTTGGGGAGATGAATTGACTCCGAATGGCCAATATTTAGCGAATACTTTTCAAGGGAATTTCCCAAATGATAATAAAAGTCTAGATGGTTTTGACGGCACCTCGCCAGTCAAGTCTTTTGCTCCAAATTCTTTTGGCCTTTACGATATAATCGGGAATGTCTGGGAGCTGACGGCTGACTGGTATGATGCGCTCAAATACGCAAGATTAGCCGGTCAGGCTCCAAAACTAGATGCGAACATGAAGCAATGCTACAACCCTGACAATCCATACGCAATGGAGCGTGTGATCAAAGGAGGGTCGTATTTATGTGCTGACAATTACTGTGTGAATTATAGACCATCAGCCCGTCAAGGCCAAGCTTTTGATAGCGGCACTTCCAATGTAGGTTTTAGATTAGTTAAAGACGCTGAAGAAAAGTCAATTACTCTGAAGTAAAAATTAATCAGGATTGCTCTGAAGACGGGTACAACAGCGAACATTATGCTCCTTCGTATCCTCCTGCGGTTAAAAAAACCCTATGGCAAATCATAGCCTTTTGTTATCCGCTTAATGTATTTCCCCAAAATATCAAATTCCAGATTGACTAGGTCTCCAGGTACCAGCTGGTGAAAATTAGTATGCTCAAACGTATAAGGGATAATCGCCACCGAGAATCTACCTGGTCCAGAATTAAAGCATGTCAGACTTGTTCCGTTTATAGTAATTGAGCCTTTTTCCACTGTCACATTTCCCAGATCATGATCAAACTCAAGATCAAAAACCCATGAGCCATTTTGATCTGTGATACTTTTTACTTTTCCCACTTGATCTACATGTCCCTGCACAATATGACCATCAAAGCGTCCGTATGCAGGCATGCAGCGTTCTAAATTGACCTTCTTATCTACTTTCCATTGTGACAGATTCGTTTTTTGAATTGTTTCATCGATTGCAGTCACCCGATAAGATTCAGGAGTAGTTTGCACCACAGTCAGACAAACGCCATCATGGGCTAAAGACTGATCGATTTTCAATTCTGAAGAAAGCGAAGAGTCTAAATCAAAATGTACATTGGTCCCATCANTGCACCACAGTCAGACAAACGCCATCATGGGCTAAAGACTGATCGATTTTCAATTCTGAAGAAAGCGAAGAGTCTAAATCAAAATGTACATTGGTCCCATCATGGGTTATATTTTTTATTGTGCCAAAAGCTTCTATAATTCCTGTGAACATGGAGGTGAATTTAACTTTCAAAGATTCAATGACTAAGCGACAAATGCCCTATTCAAGTTCAAATAAAGCCAAATATTCTTTTATCTTCGACCACAGAACCATAAAAACTCATGCCCCTACTCAAACTCGAAGACACGTATTTACACAAAGGAAAACGGAGAGCTCTGGTGACTTTACTTCGAGAAAAAGGAATCAAAAGTGAGCGAGTCCTTCAGGCTATCAATACGTTACCTAGACATTATTTCTTTGATTCAGCATTGATTTCCCATGCCTATGAAGACAAAGCATTCCCCATTGGCGAAGGTCAGACTATCTCTCAACCGTATACTGTAGCCTTCCAAACTGAACTCTTAGATATTAAGGAAGGAGATAGAATATTGGAAATAGGAACTGGATCCGGATATCAAGGAAGTATATTACATTTACTTGGTGCAGAAGTATTTACGATAGAATATCAGAAAAAACTATTTGAGGGGACCAAGCGATTTCTAACGAGATTGGGAATAGAAATGCATCTCTTCTACGGAGATGGGACTGGTGGACTTCCTGCCTATGCGCCCTATGACAAAATAATTGTCACCGCTGGGGCTCCCATAGTCCCAGAAGCTTTGATTCAGCAATTAAAAATTGGAGGTATACTCGTAATCCCTGTAGGTGATAAACGCAGACAAACCATGCTTAAAATCACCAAGAAATCGAATACAAAGGTCGATCGGGAAGAATACGAAGGTTTTGCTTTTGTGCCATTATTGGGCAAAGACGGTTGGAGATGATCTGATTTCGGATTTTAGATTTCGGATATAGGCTTCTGTAGCACTAAATACCTTTATATCAAACTGCTAAATAATGTTAATCTTTAAATCCCTAAATAACAAGATTTAGTTTTCTTATAAAACTCCAATACTTTTAAGGATGAACTTATTTTTAAAAAGTAAATCCACTTATTATTTACGTCTAATTTGGCGCAGGTTTTTCTGTTTAATTTTTGCTTTTACTGCATTAAGGTGCACTCAAACTTCAGATTCAAGTGGTATCCTAACCTTGGAAATCCCAAAGAGTAGTGACCCTGATATAAAACTATCCGATTTAGCAAAATCTATTGACAGAATTCAACTGGAAACTTCTCCAGGCTCATTTATATCATCCGTGATGGATGTCAAACAGAATAATGGTAAACTATATGTAAGGGATGTAAGTGGGAAAGTTTTAATTTTTGATAATAGAGGAAAATCCCTTGGAAAATTAGGAAGTTTAGGCGATGGCCCTGGCGAATATAGTAGAGCTTATTCATTGACTATCGATGAAAAATCTGGCAAGGTCTATTTAGGATCGGTTTACAAACTTCTGGTCTACTCAAGCGATCATGAATTCTTAAGTGAAAGGAAGTTTACTTTTTTTGTCACTTATCTAAGTGTATTAAATGGAGAACCAGTAATTATAACTGATAGAAGAAGTATTCCTGTTGAAAATGGTTATGCGACTCAAAACTTGGTATTTCAATTAGACAAATCGCTTGACATCAGGGATAGTGTCCTTTTTAGAAACGTGATCTTAAATGACAAAAGTGGAATGGCTTTTACTTCCAAATACTTTATATCCAATAATAATGAAGGCTCATTTTTATATACTCCTGTCCTAACTCCGGAAAATTTCCTGCGAGATACACTTTATAAGTTTACAGACACTAATTTAACACCTGCTGTCAAGCTTAAAATTGAGCAACCTCATTTGGATGAGAATGGAGAGAAAATCGTGAAAATCTATAATATCATGAACGGGTCTTCTTATTTGATTTGCCAATATGCCAGAGGGCAAAATAAAATGCTGTTCATTTATGATAAGAAAAGTAATATAGGACACAATTTAAAGGGAGGGGTTATAGATGATGATGGAGAACCAGTTGTACTTTATCCTTTGGATTTGGAACAAGACATTTTTTATTTTATCAAGACAGCAGAATATGTAGATGGAGACACTGAAGAACTAAATCCAACAATTGGAATAGTGGAGCTGAAATAGTCGGATCATTTTATTAGTATTCGAAGTAAGCCCAGTTCGAATGCTCTAAATTTCAAAATAAAATTCTGATTAATCTTTACAATTATTTTTCTGCCAAATTTTATTTCTAATTTTGATAAAATTTAGATTTATGAGCACCAAGAAATTTGCAAAAGAGTCCGCAGTAATCATGACCGAAATGGTCCTTCCCAATGACACCAATACGCTAAACAATCTCATGGGGGGAAAGCTGATGCACTGGATGGATGTAGTAGCTGCCATAGCTGCGCAAAAGCACTCTAATAGCATCGTTGTGACCGCTTCTGCAGACAATATTTCTTTTAAGGAACCAATCGCTCTTGGTAATGTAGTTACGCTAAAAGCTCAAGTTACACGTGCATTCAATTCCTCAATGGAAGTATTCATTGAAGTGACTGCTGAAGATATTCCTGCCAATAAAAAGGTGATGACTCATCGGGCATTTTTCACCTTTGTAGCTGTAGATGAGAACAATAAACCTTCAAGAATTCCAGAATTAGTTCCAGAAACTCCTGAGGAAATCGAGAACTTTAAAGGTGCATTACGACGAAGACAATTGAGATTAGTGCTTGCAAAAAGAATGAAACCTGAAGATGCCGTAGAACTTAAGTCCATTTTCAATCTGGATTGATCAGATTAAAAGACATTAAAAAAAGCGAGGGGTAGTAGAGATATTATCCCTCTTTTTTTGTGTTAAGGCGAATTTTGAGCAATTTCCCAACATGGAAAATATGAGCATTCAGGAGCTCCAGCATATCATCACCGAAGAACTTTTCTACTTTGAAAAAGAACCTAAAGACGATCTGGCTAAACAGGACACAAATCATATAGAGGAGAATGAAAAACCAAAGACTCTTCCGAAAACAGTCCATCTTGAGGGGGTGACACCTCCCAAAGAAGAATTAAAACCAGAGCCTTTGACTGTTCGTGGCAAATTCGAAAAGGGAATTCTGGTGTTGCATGAAGAGCAACAATTGAAGCCAGAGGTAATGGAGATGCTGGTAAATATGATCAATGCCGTAGGTCATTCCATGAACGAAGTTGGGCTACTTTCATCAAATGAACTAGAAGGTAGAACCTTGACAGAGCTTTATGATCTTAATGCCCATATAGTACTTAAATTTGGACGTGTGAAACACCCAATCAACGCGCTCCCAGCTTCGGACTATCAAATACACACAGAAGAAGAAACAGAATATCTATTCGCAGATGCTCTAAGTGTAATTTCTGAAGACAAAGTTCTTAAAGGCAAACTTTGGAACACCTTAAAAGTACTATTTAACATAGCTAAAAAATAATGAGCCTAACACCACAACAACACACTTGGGCAAAGCGCTTTCGCTGGATTTCGCTTATCGAAGGTATTTCAACTCTAGTTTTATTTTTCATTGCTATGCCTCTCAAATACATGTGGGACTATCCACTGGCTGTAACTTATGTTGGTTCGGTCCACGGAGCTCTTTTTATACTTTACATCTGCATCGTTTTCCCTACTGCCCACAAGTTAAAGTGGAATTTCAGTAGAACATTATTTGCTCTAATAGCTTCTATTTTACCATTTGGCCCTTTTATTTTCGATAGAAACTTGAAGAAAAGTCAGCACGTGGATTTGTAAATAATGGCACTAATCAGTAAAAAAAAGCGCATTTACCCGATCAGTCAAGGGCTGAGACGCTACCTGATAAAGTACTCACGCGAGGTGGATATCCCCATTCACTACCATGAATTGCTTCGCTATTCGAGTTCCATTGCACTTTATGATTCTAAGGAACAAGACACACTTTGGGAGACGGTATTCTACGATCAATCCGACCGAGAGGAAATTCACCTAAATGTTAAAATGATCTATGCTTTGCTGAAAGCTGGCGGAGATATGTCTGTAATGGAGCATTTGTATGTGGATAGGATCGACTTGTGCGTGTATGGAAACACACAGCCATTTCGTGTGCGAATAGTAAATAGAATCAACGATAACTTTGATTATTTCTATATCAAAAATGCTGATGCATCAAGAGTTTACGGCCTTGAGTTGGAACATTTGCTTTCGCCAAATAGAATCTCCTATCTAGTTCACAAAAACACCTTGATAGAGGAGCATATAGCTGGAATTCCAGGTGATAAATTTATGCGAGCTCACATGCAAGACCCACACTTGAACCCAATACGACTAGCCAAGGAATTCGTCAAATTCAATGAACGCTGCTTTGTGAGACTTCTGGGAGATATGCACTCATCCAATTTTGTGATCGATGTCACGCCCGACTTTGAAGAGACACATTATAGAATCCGTGCGATTGACTTTGACCAGCAATCCTATGAGGGTAAAAAATCAATTTATCTACCTCAATATTTCAAGGAAAACAATGCTTTGATTCAGTTGGGAATGAAATATATCACGCCAGAATCCATGGCTCAATATCAGAAAGAAGAGCGTGCTTTAATTGCTACACGACTCAAATCTTCCCGACAAGGTATATTCGACATTCTTCGATCAATGGAGAATGATATCATTTCATTACCGGAGAATATTGCATCGCTCAAAATAGAATTGGCTAAGCATTATTCAAATGATAAATTCTTGGAATGTAAGAATATGGGGGAAATCATGAAAATCAGCCTCCAACAACTGATCAAGAAATAATTTAGTTTATTTCAGCAATCTTCTCAGGTAACCTCCATAGCCACTTTTCCCTAATTTATCTGCAGCCTGAAGCAGTTTTTCTTCCCCGATGAACCCTGCTCTGAAAGCAATTTCTTCAATACATCCAATCTTCAATCCCTGCCGTTCTTCAATTACTTCTACAAACTGTGCTGCCTGAAGAAGCGACCGATGTGTACCTGTATCCAACCAAGCTGTCCCTCTATTAAGTATAGCAACTTGCAGCTCGCCTAACTTCAAATATTCATTATTGATATCTGTGATTTCCAATTCACCTCTTGGACTTGGTTTGATTTTCTTCGCGATTTCCACGACTCTATTATCGTAAAAGTATAGACCAGGAACAGCAAAATTAGATTTTGGGTTTTCAGGCTTTTCCTCAATGCTGATAGCCTTCTGATTCTCATCAAATTCCACTACACCGTATCGTTCAGGATCGTTGACATGGTATGCGAACACTACTCCTCCGTCGGTATCAGTGTAAGCTTGTAAGGTATTATGCAACCCTGATCCATAAAAAATATTATCACCAAGTATTAAGGCAACTTTATCCTGTCCGATAAATTTCTCCCCGATAATAAATGCCTGAGCCAAACCATCTGGGCTAGGCTGCACCGCATATTCAAACGAACATCCTACTTGAGATCCATCACCTAACAGTCGCTGAAAAGCTTCACTATCTTCCGGCGTAGTAATGATCAACACTTCTGTAATTCCCGCCATCATCAATACAGAAAGCGGATAATAAATCATAGGTTTATCATACACTGGCATCAGCTGCTTACTCACGGAAATAGTCAAAGGATACAGACGCGTACCGGATCCACCGGCCAAAATAATTCCCTTCATATATTTTAAGTTGTATAAGTTTAAATTTTATAATCCTTTAAAGCGATTCCAAAAATGACTCCAAATTTCAAGCTTCATGAATACCTGATCCTTTAACCTGAGTGAAATAATTGAGAAAATTCTGGAGTAAAAAGATTGAAAATTTGAGTTAGATTAAAGCTCAAAGCTACAGAAAGAGCAAAAATTAAAAAAATAAGGCATGAAAATATTGTTTGTTTCATTGGGAACCCGTGGAGACATTGAGCCATTTTTGGCACAAGCTGAGATTTTTGCCGAAAAAGGAGAGGATGTTATCTGTCTTTTCCCAGAACAGTTCAGAGAAACCGTGACCCAACTTGGGTACGAATTCATCGGTTTTGACAAAAGGTTTCTAGAATTGCTGGATTCCCAAAGTGGTAAAACTATCATGGGCGGAGGTGGAAGCGCTTGGAAACAACTCAAAAACTATATCAAGTTGGCAAAAAACTCCATGAGCCTACAGCACACACTAATCGAACAACAACGAGATGCACTAAGAACTCATCGTCCTGATCGAATTGTTTTTCATGCAAAGTGCCTCTTCTATTATATCGCTGCAATGGCTGATCCAGACCGCTATACTTTCCTCACACCTCTCCCATGTCTGACTCATCCTGCAGAGGACTTTCCCCATATAGGTTTTGGCAAATGGAGACCATTTAGCCCAAAATGGAATCTTAGATCTTATAATTTAGTAAATGGGGTTAGACGTTTTTCGATGAAAAAATTCGTTGGTAAATATTACTCAGACTTCTCTTCCATAGAAATCAACTCAAAGACACTAAAGGAATTTGAATTGAATAGACTGCAAACTGTTTACGCCATTTCCCCATCTTTATTCCCAAAACCTGCTATATGGCCAGAATCAGCGAAGATCGTTGGGTACTATTTCAGAAATCAACTTAAGGAATATCAGCCTTCTAACGAATTAGCAAATTGGCTAGCAAAGTATCCAAAAGCAATTTTACTCACCTTCGGCTCGATGAGTAATACAAAGCCCAAAGAGCACTCTAAAACCATTATAGAATTACTTCAAAAACATCAGATACCTGCAATCGTGAATACTTCTTGGGGTGGATTGGAACAGTTAGCTGACAGCGATGCCTCCATTTTCTATGTGAATCAAATCCCTTACGACTGGATTCTGCCACAACTTTATGGAATTATCCATCATGGCGGATCAGGAACTACACACCAGGGTGCAGCACATGCTTGCGTGCAAATGATTGTTCCCCATATTATTGATCAGTACTTTTGGAATAGAATCATAGAAAAAAGACAGTTAGGCCCTCTTGGTACAAGTATTCATGACTTGAATGCTGATAAATTTGAAATAGCATTAAAAGACTTTTGGACGAACCCAGCATATGCTAAAAATGCTGATACGCTTTCCCTAAAAATCAAAGAAGAAGCTAAACGAGATACTGTGCTTAATCTTGTGATGATGCCATCAGCTTAACGAAACTATATGAACCGAACTAAACATTTTCTTTCCATCCTCTCCGTGTTGCTGATTTTCAGCTGTCAGTCGAAGCCTGAAATCACTTTTGAATCCAGCGTTACAGAGGAATTTAGACCTTCTTACCATTTCACTCCAGCTTCTGGCTGGATGAATGATCCAAATGGTTTGATCTATTTAGATGGAGAATATCACCTCTTCTATCAGTATTATCCAGACAGCACGGTCTGGGGACCAATGCATTGGGGACATGCAGTCTCTCCTGATTTGTTGAATTGGGAATCGCTTCCGACAGCACTTTATCCCGACAGTCTAGGGTATATTTTCTCTGGAAGCGCAGTCATGGATGCTGAAAACAGTTCGGGATTAGGAACAGTAGAAAACCCTCCCATGGTTGCAATTTTCACCTACCACAATGCTGAAGAAGCAAATACTTCATCCGATACATTCCAGAGTCAAGCCATCGCTTTTTCTCTGGACAAAGGAAGAAGCTGGGAAAAATATGAAGGCAATCCAGTCTTACCCAATCCAGGAATTCGTGATTTCCGTGATCCAAAAGTTTCCCAAATCACCAATCCTGATGGTTCCAAATCTTGGATCATGACCTTGGCAGTTCTTGATCAAATTAATTTTTACAGCTCATCTGATTTAAAAAACTGGACTTTACTAAGTGAGTTTGGAAAAACAATTGGTGCACATGGCGGAGTCTGGGAATGTCCGGATTTACTTCCATTCAAAACTCCATCAGGAGAAGATAAATGGGTTTTGCTAGTCAGTATAAATCCCGGCGGGCCACAAAATGGATCTGCAACACAATATTTTATTGGCGACTTCGAAAATGGTCAATTCACTCCAGATGACACCATGATCCGGTGGCTGGATTATGGACCCGATAACTACGCCGGAGTTACTTGGAGCAATCTTCCTGAGGAACAAAACAGAACGCTTTTTATCGGTTGGATGAGCAACTGGCTCTACGCCAATGTAGTTCCCACCGAAGCTTGGAGATCAGCAATGACCGTCCCTAGAGAATTAAGCTTATTCGATGTGGATGGTACGCTATTATTGAAATCTGCTCCCGCGAAAGAACTTGAAGAGCTAAGATCTGAAGAGTATGAAGTGAATGAGGAATCTTCTGCATTACCCTCAGAGGCTTTAGAACTCACTGCGGAAGTCACTGCTGAGACTTTTTCGATAACCTTTTCGAATGAGCTCGGTGAAAAGCTGGAAATTTCTAAAGAGAATGGCTTAGTAAGTATAGATCGTAGAAATGCAGGAAAGAGTGATTTCCATCCGGATTTTGCTGAAATTCATTCTGCACCTATGAGCTGGGAAGCAAAAGATATCAGAATATTTTTAGACGCATCATCCATAGAATTATTCGTGAATAATGGAGAATTGGCAATGACCTCCATCCTATTTCCGACTAGTCCATGGAAAAATGTGAAAATTTCTAAAAACCTCAATTCCTTGAAAATTTATAAGTTGAAAAAATAAGGTAAGCGCACTAGAAAAATCTGAAGTTATTTTCATTTAACTTAGTATGTTAAGTTACTTAAAAATGAAAAATCAGCTTTCAATCGTACTATTTTCCCTCAGTTGGGTCTTATGGTTTGGGGCTGTTTTAGCATTTCCAGTCAGCACTGATTTTGCTATCAATGATTTTTCTCATGATTCTGTTTCGAATCATGTACAGCATATAAACATTCAATTAAATGCTAGCCCAGAACTAGTAGAAATTCCTGATTTTAAAGTTGATTGGAGCTTAAATGCCAAGCTTAACCCAAATTGGTATTTTGATCTGCTACATCCTGGAAAAGTCTATTTATCCTCTTCATTTTTCAAAAAATCAATTCCACTTTTCGATGTAAAGGATACCTTTTTACATTTTTTCTACACATGGTAAAGTAGAATAGAACTTCTCTCTGCGGTCTAGAATCGCACAAATTTCTATTCACTTTAACCATATTACTATGATCTCAATTGATTCTGTCACACTTGCTGTGATGTCCTTTGCTATGGTGGCTACTGCTTCACCATTTGTCTATTACAGTTATAAACTCAAAAAAATAAGCAGTGGGAATCTCGCCTCTTTCGAAGAGTTTTCCTCGACTAACAATATCACTCCTACCCAGCATGAGCGCTGGAGAAATCACTACCACTTGGGATTGGATAAACAACACAAAAAGTTGGTTTATCATAGATTTGGAAGCTATCCAGAGCAAAGTCTCATAGACCTGAAAGATGTTAATAAAGTCAGTATTCAAGAAAAAATCCGCAAGGTTCAAGTCGGCAAAGAGAAGCGCTACATCCTAGATTTTCTAGCCTTACAATTTCATTTCAAAGACACATCACATTCTCCCAAAACAATTGAAATCTTCGATGGAGAATTATTCACTGATGTGGCTGGAGAACGCGGTATAGCTGAAAAATGGCAAAAAATATTGGAAAGTAATCTTAAAGATTAAGCATAGCTGCAAGGAGTAAAAAGGTATTTCTCCTAAGCAAAAACAGATCTATTGTTTTGACTTATTTTTAGAAGACCCGGTTTGGCAACTGGGTCTTTTCCTTATTCTATCCCCTTATATTTAATTCAAAGTTGAATATTTTGTAATATTATTATAAGGTTAAACTAAAGAAAAGCTATGTCAGATAATCTAATTCATAAAGAATATTCTAATGGTGAAGTAACTATCACATGGGAACCTCACAAATGCATACATTCCACGAATTGTGTTAAGGGGTTGCATTCGGTTTTTGATTTTGAAAAGAGGCCCTGGGTCAATGCCGAAGGGGCCAATACAGAAGTTATAGTCAAGCAAATAGATAATTGCCCAAGTGGTGCGCTGGGTTATTATTTTGAAGAGCAGAAGGAAAAAAGTATAGGCGATGTGATGTCAGAACAATTGGTAGAAGTAGTTCCCAATGGGCCGCTGATGGTCTATGGAAATCTCCAAGTCAAACTTCCGAATGGCCATATCAAAAATCAAAGTAAGGTTTCAGCCTTCTGCAGATGCGGGTCCAGCCAAAATAAACCCTTTTGCGATGGCTCGCACAAGAAAATTAATTTCCAAGGCTAAAGCCTAGATTCATGCGTAAACTACTCGTTCTCTTTGCTCACCCAAAATTTGAGCATTCTGAGGTAAATCAAGCTTTGATCCAGGCTATCACAGGATTGGAAAATGTGGAAATCAGGGATTTATATGAATTATATCCCGATTTCAATATCTCCATACAGGCAGAGCAGGAAGCACTTTTCGAAGCTGAAGTAGTCATCTGGCATCATCCTATTTATTGGTATTCCTGCCCCCCACTTATGAAGCAGTGGATGGATTTGGTATTGGAATTTGGTTGGGCTTATGGACCTGGTGGAATATATCTCAAGGGGAAATATGTGGTCACTTCGATCACCACAGGAGGATCCCAAGAAGCCTACCAACATGATGGTAGAAATAATTACAAAATTGAAGACTTCCTTCGCCCATTTGAACAAACAGCCAGACTCTGTAATATGACCTATTTACCTCCTTTTCACGTAGCAGGAACACATAAAATCACAGCGACTGAATTACGTGAAAAAGCGAAATCTTACAAAGAATTGCTGCTTTGTTTTCGAGATGAGCCGGATCTCAATAGTTACCACAACCGCTAAAAATTGAGCTTATGAATGGATTTTTGGCAAATGCCATCTTATATATCTTAGCTGCAATTGTGTGCGTCCCCATTGCCAAAAAACTTGGTATGGGTTCTGTCTTGGGCTATTTGTTTGCCGGGATTCTTATTGGTCCTTATTTGCTTGGCTTTATCACAAATGAAGGCCAGGGTCAAGATATCATGCATGCCACGGAGTTTGGTGTAGTAATGATGCTGTTTCTGATTGGTTTGGAATTAGAGCCAAAAAACCTGTGGAAAATGCGTCAACTGATCGTACAAATCGGATTGAGTCAAGTCTTGGTTACTGCAGCATTGATTTTCGGTATCGGTATTCTACTAGATGTCTCGTGGCAAATATCCCTCGCCATTGGTCTTTCGATGGCACTGTCATCTACGGCTATTGTATTGCAATCTCTCAAGGAGAAAAATCAAATGAATAGTCCTAATGGCAAACTTTCATTTGGGGTCTTACTGATGCAAGACATTGCCGTAATTCCGATTCTGGCTCTTTTACCACTTCTGATCACTGGAAGTCCTGTCCCATCAGCCGAAACTTCAGGCATGCACGGCTTAATTGACAGTTTACCCGGCTGGGCACAGACTTTATCTATTTTCGGAGCTATCGGAGTTGTAGTTCTCCTCGGACAATTTGGCTTTGGCCCACTGCTGAACTGGGTTGCGAAAAGTAGATTACGGGAGTTGTTCACCGCGTCTGCTTTACTGATCGTAGTAGGAATATCGTTCTTGATGGAGCTAGTTGGATTAAGCCCTGCCTTAGGAGCCTTTTTAGCCGGAGTCATTCTTGCCAATTCCCCGTACAAACATGCACTTGAATCTGATTTAGAACCGTTTAAAGGCTTACTTCTTGGTCTTTTCTTCATGGCAGTTGGTTCCACAATTAATTTCAGCTTGATTTTTAATAATGCTTCAACCCTAATTTCTTTAACACTCGGGGTCATTGTACTAAAAACTATCATTCTACTGATTATAGGCAAAACCAAGAAGCTGAGATTATCGAATAATCTAAGCTTTGCGATTGGACTTTCTCAGGTTGGTGAGTTTTCGTTTGTCACCTATGCTTTCGCACTTCAGCTTGGCATTTTTGATCAATCTATCTCAGACACACTTATGGCCGTAACGGCTTTGAGTATGACCATCACTCCTATTCTGATTGTACTTCTAGATAAAGTCATCATTCCAGCTATCAATAAATCTCGTAAGGTCATTGAAAAAGAAATGGACAGTATCGATGAGCATAACAAAGTTATACTTGTGGGTTTTGGGCATTTCGGATCTACTCTTGGACGTTTTTTAAGAGCAAATGGCGTAGAAGCTACTATCCTGGATGCTGATCCTGATCGGGTGGAATACCTTAGGAAGATGGGTTTCAAAGTTTATTTCGGAGATGGTACACGGGGAGAACTCCTTCACTCCGCAGGTGCTGAAGATGCTTCAATCCTAATCTCAGCCCTGGATAATACAGAATATAGTCTGAAACTTGTAGAACTATGTAAAGAAGAATTTCCGCATCTGGAAGTCATGATTCGCGCCAAAAACAGATACGATGCTTTTGAACTGATGGAAATGGGAGTGAAAAATATTTATAGAGAGCATCTAGATACATCTATCCGCATGGGTGAAGATGTTTTGAAAAAGTTAGGTTTCAGAGCACACACTGTAAATCGGTTGGCCAAGCAATTTCGGGAGTATGACGAAAGTGCATTAAAGGTATTGGTGAATTTCAAAGACAATAAAGAAGAGTATATTTCCAAAAGCCGCCAGCAAATAGAAATGCAGGAAAGTCTGTTATCCGGGGAATTGATGCGCAAGTTTTCAATGAATGATCATACATGGGACAGTGAAGCTATCAAAGAAACTGAGAATTCATAGCGAATTTTCAACGATGCAAAACTCTTGATTTTTCCCCTAATCCACCATACCTACCACCATCGTACATCCTAAAAAAGTCTCAGACTTTGCTAGCAGTCAAGGGATTAATAAGTTAAATTAACATTCCTATTTATTGTTAATTATTGGCTTGTCTGTAGCAAATTTAAAAGCAATGACGTTTTAATCAAGTACTTTGGAACTAAGTATTTGATTTCACGTTCTCATTGACGGCAAGTTTTAAAATACCATGTTGAATTTTTCTTTACTCTTTAAAAGACAACTACTATGAACCAACAATTTACATTACTAAAAAAAGCCATCGAAGTCTTCCATTCCTATGGTATTACACTGATTGGCCAGCAGAAGAACGCTGACTTTATTGAACAATTGCATATGGATCCTGTATTTATCAATGGTCTGATTTTCGAGCTTGAATATCAGTTGCAGGTTATTTTTCAAGATGAGAAACTAGGCACGGTGCATACACCAAAGGATTTGATAGCTCTTCTATTTAATATTCCACAGGAAAATTAAGTTGAGCTTCGAAAATTAAACCAACTAAAAAGGGGCAGATTCTTATTAAGAAAACTGCCCCTTTTTTTGTAAGCTAAAACACAAAACACTTTTTAATCCACCCTATAATAAATTATGCCCAACGAGCTTGCATACAATGGCATAATGGTATGTAACTCTGTGTTCTTATTTCTAAGCTCAAATACTCTAGACAGATTTTCTCCATCGACTATACTTAGCTCCTCCTTGTCTAGATACATATCATCACTTCCTTGGATCGTATAAAGTTCTAATATAGACACCATTATATTCCCGTTAATGATTTGAAAGCTTCCGGTTAAATATTCTCTAAATCCAATCAATTCATTTGTTTCCAAGTCTCTGAAAAAGGCTTCGGAATACACTTTTCCATTTGGTTCAAATTCAATGGAAAATACATACTCATACGGTCGATCTGCGCTTGTGTTTTCTACGACATTTTGCCACTGATTCTGAGTCAAAACTTCAGGGTTAACTTCGTCATCGTCTTTGCAACTGAAGAGAAAAAAAGCAATAGCGATTAGTGAGAAAAGTTTTTTATTCATCATAGCACGATACTTTTTGAAGAGTTTATTTGATTTTTAAATATGGTTTTGGGGGAGAGCAAAGCTCGTTGGGAGCACAGCTATAATATAACTTTGAATAGGTATCATTTATAGTATATCTCTCATGGTCTAAATAGTCTTCAATACTGGTTAAATCCTCCTTATCTACGTAGTCAAAATCAGGATTAGTCAAGTAAGCAGCCTCATTTTTTATAATTATTAGATTAGACCCTTCAATACTATAAGTTCCTGAAAATACGCTCTGATACCCTAAAACCTCGCGAGAGCCTTTTTTTCTGATAGTATTCATTCCTTTGATAGATCCATCAGTACTGATTTCAAAAGTACTTGCACCATCAAATTCTGAACCTTTAGTTACTAATTCCCAAGTTCCAATCAGTGTTTTATCCGGATTCTTATCTTCATTATTGCAGGAAAGGACCAGAATTGCAAGAAGTAAAAAACACAATACATTTGTTTTCATATGGAAAGAGATTAGGGCAGAAGAAATATGTGATTAACAAAAAGAAAATCAACACGTTAATTTAAAACGGAAATACCTGACAAAACGCTACAACTTAAAGAACTGGTTAAAACTATTTTAGGATCAAAGTCATCAATAAATTGAACTTTCATTTAAGAAATTATACCTCATGGAAAAGAAAACTTTACCGGGAAGTATCCGGAAAAATATACAAATCGATAGCGAAGTCACAATTGTACAGAAACACCATCAGCGGACAGGGGAACTTACGGAAGGCTTTGTGAAGAGAATTCTAACCTCCTCTCCCACGCATCCGCATGGTATCAAAGTAATGCTCGATACTGGTGAAGTAGGAAGGGTAGTTGATGTTTTTATTGAGGATTAATCACTCGGAAGGGCGGTATTTCTCCTGTAGTCCTTTTAGGAAATTCCTTAAGATCTGGTCTTTACAAGGACGAAATTGAGCTTGGCCTGGCTTTCTGAAAAATGCACTCAATTCATGCTTGCTGATGGTTCTGTCTACAGATTCCAGTATTTCCAATATATCCTCATCACGAAGATTTAAAGCTATTTTGAGCTTACGGAGAATGATATTGTTGTTTAATCTTTTCTCTGCGACAGGCTGATCACCATCTTTTTTGCCACGCTTGAGTATGATTAATCCATTCAAAAAAGTCGCCAATTCTTTATCATACATCTCTTCAAACTCCGGTTCATCATCCCGCTTGAGCCAGTTGGCGACCAATTCCCGATCTACCGTTTCCCCTCCTGATTTGATGATTTCTATCATTGTGAAATCATTGAAGTCAAAAGTATAGCGAAGGCTACGGGCTACGTCATTATTGGTCATGGAGCTTACTAATTCTTGGTTGAAAGTTTAAAATTAGGCTTTTTTTAGAGAAGTCTTTAACCGCGGTGGACACAGAGTCCCAGTAGCTATTGGGATACGCAGGAGAGCACAATGCATAGTCCGGGTTAAAAATAAAACAGCCGGAAATGTGAGTTCCCGGCTGTTCTATAAGTCAGTTTGTTTAAGCTTGATGCTGATTCTGAGCAAAACCGATCATCCAATTTATCCCAAATCGATCAGTCACCATCCCGAAATAATCGCCCCAGAAAGTATTATCCATAGGCATGGTCACACTACCTTCAGCGGATAGCTTCTCAAAGAAAGTATCCGCTTTTTCCTTGGAATCGGTGCTTATGGAAATAGAGAAATTATTACCAACAGTCAGTGGTCCACCATGTCCGGCTGTATCACTTCCCATCAGAACACATTCCTTACTGATTGGTAAACTAATGTGCATGATTTGATTTCGAAACTCATCAGCAACAGGATAATTGGGATCATCTGGCATGTCCGAGAATCTACCTACATGGGCAAACTCGCCTCCAAAAACTGAGCGATAAAAATTGAAGGCATTTTCACAATTACCTTCAAAAGTCAAGTACGTGTTTATTGTTGTCATAGTGTTTAGGGTTAAATTATATGATTAAAAACTTATAATATTCTTCAATCAGTGGAATGGAAAATTAAGATTCCTGAGACATAATCAATCGATCAATACATCCGTCAATTTGCTCCAAAGCGCTGTTTTCAGTCTTGTAAGCTGCCTGTACTTCTTCGCTGGTCGCAAAGCAAACAGGGGAAGTAGCGGTACCAATTTGAGGAACTAGTACTTCAATACCAGTAGATTTGAGTGATTGAATTACCTGCATCCGGGCTCTAATTCTTTCAAGCAAAAGTTTGCTGTCTGGAATTGGTGAAACTCCATCAGCGCTTAATGCTTCCGTTAATTTTTCTAGAATATCTACCTCGGACTGCATCATGATAACCTAATCATTTACAAGCACTTAATTTAATAAAATATTGTGACTTGAAGTCTGTTCATTATACCTCCGTTAGTTTCCATTTGCCCTTTCGGAAGAAATAAAGAGAGACCAAGGAATGAAAACTATGGCTAAATGAGATAGAGATGAATATTCCCAAATGAGCTAATCCGAAAGGGAAAGCGAGCACATAAGCAAGCGGAATCTCGATAAACCAAAGCACACCTATATTTATCCAGGCTGGAGTTTTAGTATCACCGGCACCATTGAAAGCCTGAGTCAACACCATTCCGACCGCGAAGAAAACATAGCCTAAAACGACTACCCAAAGCCCTTGCGCAGCCACTGCCTGAACCTCTGGAATATCGGTAAAGAAACCAGCTAACTGTTGATTGAATAATAAATAAATACCTGTCACCGAAGCCATGAAAATCACGGTGTATCTAGTCGTCATCCAAACTGCTTTTTCAGCCCGATCTGGTTGCTTGGCTCCTAGATTTTGGCCTACCAAAGTAGAGGCCGCTCCTGACAATCCCCAAGCAGGTAAAAGAGTGAAAATCAATATCCTAAAAGCAATAGTAAATCCCGCTAACGAAGCTGAACCAAACTCAGCATTCATTCGGGTGAGTGCTATCCAAGAAACCGAATCGATCAGGAATTGCCCCATTCCTCCCACGGCTATCTCCATGATTTTCTTGATGATTTCCCAAGAGACTACAATGTTTTCCTTAAGAATTTTCAGCTTATGCTTACCATTAAAAAGATGGTACAATTGATACACCACGCCTATTCCTCTGCCGAAAGTAGTAGCAATGGCTGCTCCTTCCAATCCATAGCCTGCACAGTTTCCAATTCCAAAAATCAGAATCGGATCCAAGATCATATTCAATCCATTGGCAATCCACAGTGATCGCATAGCATGATGCGCTTGTCCAGCTCCCCGGAACGCTCCATTCAACAAGAACAAAAGCATAATAGCAGTATTGCCCGCAAAAATAATCCGGGTATAACTCACACCAGTTTCGATGACTTCCGCCTCTGCTCCCATCAATCCCAAAACATCCGGAGCGAATACCCACCCCAAAATTCCAAGGATAATTGAAATTACACCTCCGACAATTAGCAATTGAAAAGCAGCTGCTCCAGCCTCCTTGTATTCCTTTTCACCGAATCTTCTTGAAATTAAAGCAGTGGCAGCCATACTGATTCCAAATCCCATCGCATAAACAAGCACTATCACAGACTCGGTCAACCCAACCGTGGCAATAGCATGCTCACCTAGCTTAGCTACAAAGAATATATCCACCACGGCAAAGGCAGACTCCATCATCATCTCCAGGATCATGGGAATGGCTAGTACGAAAATGGCTGTTTTGAGGGAGAGACTGGTAAAATCCTGCTCTTTGCCCCGCAGGGCATCTTTGATTAATTGCCAGGTCATGTGCTAAAAGGAAAAATATGAAAAGCCGAATTAAGTAAAATTTCTAATGATTGGAAAACAGCCTGAGTTAATAAAGAATCAACAAACGCATATCAGACACATTTTGTCGCTTTTCACCACTAAATACCACTTACTCCCATTGATTTCATATCTACTATGACATGAGCATTAGGATGAAGCCATAAAAGTGAAGCTGGTAAATCTGTTCTTATTTTCCCTTCTAGTAGTAAATCCAAAGCTGGCTTTTTCCCTTTTCCCGTGATAAAAAGTATGATCATTTTCGAACCCATGATATTCCCAATTCCCATAGTCATACCTTGGTTAAGTGGAATCCCAACTTTCTCAATCATCCCACTTGCCAAGGTTACAGAATGAAGTTTGGCGACATGGCAATTAGGCTGAAGATATTCCGCCGGTTCATTCAGAGCAATGTGACCGTTGATTCCAATTCCTAGAATACAGATGTCTATTCCATCCGAATCGGCTATCTCATCCTGAATTCTCTTGCATTCAGCCTCTGGATCCTGAGTTTCTACTTCGAATGAAATGTATCGATCGCCTCCAATTCCCAGCTTTTTGAGAAGTTTATGTTGAATATCATACTCGGAAGTGAAGGTTGACTCATTGCTCAACCCAACCCATTCATCAAGTTTGATTACTTTCATCCAGTCAAAAAACCCATGTGAATTTTGATGCTTTTCTACCATCAACTCATAAAGTCCAGCTGGGGAATTTCCGCTTGCCGCACAGAAAAGAAGGTCCGGCTTCATCTCAAGCTCAGCATGCACTAACTCTGCTCCCAGTAGCGACATTTCCTGATAGTCTTTGCAATAGTGTATTTTCATTTCGATTGAATTATGTGGGGTGACATTGGATTTTATCCTAAGCCAGATTCCATCCACTCATTTCTATTTCTAAAGGTTCGTAGCTTCCAGTATCCGGTTTTGTAATAGGAAAATGCAACCAATGCTGCGACTAAGTTGGAAATTGGAAATGCCCACCAAATTCCCTCAAAGCTGAGTTCTGTCTTGGTTGAAAGGATAAAAGCAACCGGAAAGCGTACCATCCAAAGACTAAAAATCGAAATCAGCATGGAGGCCTGAGTAAAACGCGTTCCGTTGAATACACCATTCAGCACTTGCTGTACGCCTAGTAGTCCAAAGCTTAAACTCATAATTCTAATAAACTTTGCACCGTCTCTTATCACTTGAGGATCATTTGGAACAAAGAAAGCTGTCAGGATTTCTGCAAATAGAAATAGTATCAACCCAATTGCTGTTAGACCAAAAAAAGCAATTTTGGTGCTCAGATCACCTATTTTTTCAGCTCTCTTGATCTGACCTGCACCTATGTTTTGGCCCACCAGTGTAGTCGTAGCGATACCCATTCCGATGGATGGGACTATGACCAAACTTAGAATTCTAGCTCCAATTCCATAAGCAGCCACTATTTCACTTCCATAGCTGGTCACCAGCATCACCATCACAGTCATGGCTGCCGCTCTTGAGGATTGCTCCAAACTCGCAGGTATTCCCAATTCAAACATGCGTTTCACCCAGCGTAACTCAAGTTTCATGCAGCTCAGCTTGATTTTGATCCCCTGCTTTCCTCTGAATAAAATATAAAGACCTGCGGCGGCTGATAAACCCTGAGTAATGATGCTGGCGATAGCAGCTCCTGCCACACCATATCCTTCAATACTTCCGTAGCCAAAAATAAATAGAGGGTCCAGCACCAAATTTAAAAGCACAGTACCAAATACGATGTACATCGGCAATAGCACATTTCCAATTCCCCTCATTAAGGATTGGAAAACAAAAAACATAAAGAGGAAAACGAACCCAAAGGAAGAAACTTGAAAATAAGTGACTGAGTCCTTCAAAATCTCAGGCCCAGCTCCTACCAAACTCATTAAAGGGCGAGCAGCGACATATCCTAGAAAAGCCAGAAAAATTGAAATCAAAAAGACGATTACGACAGTCTGCGAAGCAGTAAAATCTATCATTTTTTTATCATTCGCACCTTTGTACTGAGACACGATTACTGTTCCCGCCAGCGTCAATCCCGCTCCCAATGAGAGTACCAAAAACAATATCGGAAAGCTAATACTTACTGCCGCCACTGCATTAGCGCCTAGCCTTCCTAACCAAAACGTATCTATTAACTGATAAGCCGTTTGGAGGATATTGGCCATAATAATCGGCCAAGCCAGGGTGAAGAGGCTGCGGACTATGCTGACCTCCGCCAGTTGATTTTTCTTACTCATGCATCATACTATTGAGATGGATTGGCCATTCACTCGAAGATGCCAGTAAAATTTGAAAATCAGAAGGAGAAGACTGTCTATTATTCCGTCTTAATGAGATTCTTAGACTTTAGGAGTTTTCGCTTTTCTGCTAATACAGGGACAAAAGCATCATAAGACTTGGCAAACTCAAGCCACTTCCGTCTCCCGTCATCTGTCTTCCGGCCAGATAAGCGAAGACACATTAAACCTTTTTAGAATACACATTTCCAAATCTATCCTTGGCTTCCACTACCAGATTCTCTTTTGACTCAGGGTTAAAAAAGAACATGTGATCATTTAACTGAGGCTCTACCCACTCTCTTCGCTGAGGAAGTTGAGGTCCCAGATGCAACTCTACACTTAATGGATCAACGGCAACAATCTTTTCTGGAGCACCTTTTTTGATACCATCCTCAAACCAGGAAATTTCCCAAGCGGGATCATAATTCCAACAATTCAAACTCATCTGGTCAGGAAAATCTTTGTGATATCCTTTGTCATAAACCCTAAACTGATCATTGATATCCAGGCCAGTTCCCTTGTATTGCCATTTCAGCTCAGAGCCTTTCGCCTCGTAGACGGCATAGCCATTAGGTGTGCCATCATAGCAAATAGGTCCTGACCACCATGCTCCACAGACAGTTCCATGACAATGTTCATAGACATGACCCGTGATCATATTATCATTGAAATGTGTATGTCCGGAGAGTAAATGTGCATTATACCCCTCCAAAACCTTATACAAATGATCCCGGTTGCTGACTGTACCTCCAATTGTATCCCGATCGGGATAGCGGGTCACAGCGCCTGTGTAGGTAGGAATATGCAATGCAACAACCACTGTTTTTCCCTTCTCCACATGAGCCAGATCCTGCTCAAGCCACGCCAATTGCTCCTCGCCAAGGTAGCCTATGTATTTATTCCCTATGTAAAACACATCATCCAAGACCACGTAATGTACTTCTCCTCTATTCCAAGAATAATAAGTTGGACCAAAGTGGCTGCTAAATGTCTGATTGCTTAATGCATCCGATCTGACACCCAAATCCATATCATGGTTTCCGATTACTTGGAAAAATGGCGTATCATACATCTGCACACTCTGGTTATATTCCTTAAATAATTCCAGATGATCAAACACCAAGTCACCACATCCAATCCCAAAAAGATTTGGATCATTGAGTGATTTGATCGTTTGCTGCACGTCTGGAGCGGATACGGTCAGCAGTTGGTTTGCTTCGAACTCATTCTGAATCTGTGTATCGGAAAGCAATAAAAAATGATGATTCCCGTCAGCTGAGCCAGATCTCCTGAGATCAAAAGCAATATTCTGATCCGTTTTTGTTTTATCTATTTTTTGGAAAAAATCAGCAGAACCATTCGCAAGCTTTTTTATCTCAAACCCGGCAGGAATAGAGATAAATACAAAGTCGCGGTCAGAGCCCGAAACCAATTCAAACTCACCTGAGGAATTTGTTACTACTACAGAACGACCATCTGAAACTGCCACTCGGGAAATACCCTTCCCATCATTCAGCACCTTTCCTCTTATTCTAATGGCTTTAAAAAGACTGGATTCAACTTGCTTCTGAGGACTGGCTAAAAGTGTTTCCTGAAGTCCAAAATACCCAACCGAGGTAAGGCCTAATGTTTTGATAAAATCGCGTCTATTAAACATGGTTAGTTGTTTGTTTCGGGTTTGTTTAAGCTTTATTTCTTAAAAATGCGAATTGCATCGATTTCTCAATAGCTCACTTATCAAACTTCGCAATTTGATAACCTACAATCAATCTAGAATTTAAGAATTCAACGGGAAGACTCATTGCATTTTATCCTAATCATCAGGAAATTAAGCCAAAGTTCTAGTAATAAGTATTTCAGTTTTTTTAAAATTTTTAAGCGATGAAATCGAGCATGACTCGCGAAACACATAGGAATTATTATCAAATATGCGAGATTCCATCCCGATTCTCGGGACAGGTAATGACCTATAAACTCAAATTATAAACACATGAAATATCCATGACGGCAGACAACAAACAGGGGGATGATTATATACAGGCACATACCGCATCAGCAGATTTGCTAGTTGTTAGGGCGCGCTAGCCTGTCCCGATAGCGAAGCGTATCGGGAGGGCGACGCAGCACGAGGGCGGAAGATTGCTGGCGTCTTGGCCTTTTGGTTCTTTTGGGCCAAGCCAAAAGAACAAAGAAATCGAGCCTGCCTGAGGCCAGGCTTGACTCAAGTGTCACACAGGAGGATATTTAATAAGCCCTGTAGTCAATCGACTATTTCTCAAGAAGAACTAAAAAATTTAACTTATAAACATGAATGGGAATTACATCCATTTCTCAATAGCTCATTTATCAAACTTCTCAAGTTGATAACCTAGCTCCAATTTTAAAAACAAGAGAGAAGTACTGATTCTCATTGCATTTTATCCTAATAATCAAGAAATTAAGCCAGCATTCGAACAATTGTTTTATCAAATTTTTAGGCTATGAAAAGAAAATTTTCTGATTTGCACTGTCACAACCATATGCGGGCACATCTTCACATGCAGGAAAAAAGAGAGGCTTACGAGAAAAAGGACGAATTCAGTCCTTGGACGGTAATTTCTTCCAATAGAACAGGTTATGTAAAAGGCAAAATGGGAGCTTCGTATAGTCAATGCGATCTGGTAAAAGCCTGGAATGGAAATGTTCGACTCACATTCAATTCTTTATATCCCCTTGAACGTCAATTTGTTTTGGGCTTGGACAAAATCAATAGCAGTGACTTGCTGAATATTGCCGTCGGAATCAGCACACATCACAAATTGCCTCTTCGGGATCTGATTCAGACATTTTATATGCGTATCCCACGCGTGACAGTCAATTATGTCCAATCCAAAAATTATGATTACTGGGAGTCTTTGAAGCGGGAACTTGAGTTTGTGCTCATGGATTCGGGAAAAACCATTGAAAGCAATAAAATCCATACTACGGGTGTTTTGCGGAGGATTTTTGAAAACGAGAAGAAGCGGGTAACCAAATTCAGAAACGAACTTTGGGCTGAAAATGCCCGGTACTTGATCCCTGATTCAAAGAACACTTTAGAAGAATCACTTCAGAAAGACGATGAGATTACTATGATCCTTACCATCGAGGGATCGCATGCGCTGGGAACGGATCTCCTGGAATCTGGAAAAATCACTATTGATGACATTTCTAAACGCATTCAAGAGATTAAAAACGACTGGAAAGTCCCAGTTTTCTTCATCACTTTTTCCCATCACTTCAATAACAATCTTTGCGGACATGCCCACTCTATTCCCGACAAAGGAAAAATCCTTCTGAATCAAGTTGATAAAATGAATGAGGGCTTTACGGATCATGGGAAAAGAATTGTGCTGGAATTATTGGGATTGGACGAAAAGCTTGAAAAAGATCCAAATCTGGGATACAGAATACTTATTGATATCAAGCATATGAGCGCTTGCGGCCGGCAGGAATATTACGATCAAATTGTCCGGCCTTGTCTTGCAAAAGGAGATATAATCCCCGTGATAGCTTCCCATTGTGGATTTTCTGGAGTTGAAACCTTACAAGAGCATATTGATTGCTTTCATCTGGAAAAAGATGATTTCACTGATAAAAGCAAAAAATTCAATGCCTGGAATATCAATGTCTGCAAGGAGGACATAGAAATGATCGTGAAAACAGGTGGTCTTTTCGGTCTTTCTTTTGACCAGCGCATTCTCGGCATCACCAAAGAGAATAAAAAATCCAAGCGAAATGGAATAGAACTTCTCTGGGATAATATCGAAGGAATAGCCAAGTCTGCGTATAACAATCCGAAACTCAGTGATGCGGAAAAGGCCAAAGTCTGGAAATGCATGACACTAGGCACTGATTTCGAAGGTCTTATTGATCCTATCGATCACTATCCTACTGTTTTGGAATTTGAGCTTTTTTCAAATAATCTCATTTTTGAAATCGAGCAAGCACGAAAAGATCCAAATGCCAAACATCTTGCTCATCTCAAATCACGGGAAGATACAGAAGCTTTGGTAGATGACTTTTGCTATAATAATGCGGAGGCATTTGTGAAAGCTAACTATCCTAGGTAAAATGGTTATCCTTAATGATGCCAGTAGCCAAATTTATTTGCTCA
>NZ_JAXRUT010000090.1:0-513 GCF_035156405.1 Algoriphagus aurantiacus
CATGCGCTCCACTTCCACAAAATCCGAATTGTCCATTCTTGGTGAATAAAACAGATCGGGTTTCTCGGTGAAAATCAGATTGGTATTCAGACTTACTTTGGGGGCTGATCCGCTTTTCCCTTTTTTGGTGGTGATGACTATTACTCCATTCCCTGCTCTGGCTCCCCAGATGGAGGCTGCTGCCGCATCCCGGAGTATGGTAAATGATTCCACATCATTTGGGTTGATATTTTCCAGTGGCCCATCGTAGGGAAAATTATCCACCACCACCAAAGGCGTGGTATTGGCAAAAATGGTGCTTCTTCCCCGGATACTGATGGGATCCTGACTTTCATTGAACCGGTTAAAGATCAGTCCAGGGGTGATATCCTGCAGCCTGTCCAGGATATTGGTGCTGACCCTGCGATTTACCATCTCCTGACCCAGCTGTACAAAGGAACCACTCGCCCGCTCTCTGGGGATTTCCTGATAGCCTGTAGACACTACCTCTACTTCCCCAAGAATAAGCTGATC